>CAZYYS010000157.1:0-12688 GCA_964651015.1 uncultured Verrucomicrobiota bacterium | reverse complement strand
CAATCCAACTCCCCGTGCATCAATGCCGGCCACAATGCTTACACCCCAAACTCGACGGACCTGGACGGCAACCCGCGCATCGTCGGCGGCACGGTGGACATTGGGGCCTACGAAAATACGGAGGGCAGAACGCTTCGCGGTGTGCCTTGGGCTTGGTTGCTTCAATACGGTCTGCCCACCGACGGCTCTATGGATTTGATAGACCTGGATCACGACAGCTTGAACAACTGGCAGGAATGGCGTTGCCTGACCGATCCCACCAACGCGTCGTCGGTGTTGCGCCTGCTCGGAGGCTCTGCCACCAGCACCAACGTGACAGTGCGCTGGCAAAGCGTGGCCGGCGTGAACTATTTTCTGGAACGCGCCACCGACCTCGGAGCACCGCAACCGTTTTCAACGCTCGCCACCGGTATCATTGGCGACACGGGTACGACAAGTTTCACAGACACGAGTGCCTTCGGTTCCGGCCCGTTCTTCTATCGTGTTGGTGTAAAGGAATAGCAGTAGAACGTTAGGCTGGTGGCGAGCCTTTCAACAACCCTCATGCCGCCGCCAGATCGGCTTTGGCTAAAGCCGCCTCAAAAACAGTAAGCAATGTTTCCTTTTGACCAGCGATGGATTTCTGCGAGTCGAGTTTCTTTTCCAGTGCCAGTCCCGATTGCGGTTCGGTGAGCCGCAGCAACCGCTCGCCGCTGATGAGTTTTATCAGGTCAATCTGGATTTTGTTGCGGTCAACCATGATCTTATTCTTCATGAAAACCGTAAGATTGCAACATCCGGTTTAAGTTCTCGGGCGAAGCATCGCCAAATTCAGCATCTGCGGCACGCGCAGCACGCTCAAAATCGCCCTCGTTGAACTCCATCAGGCTGGGAGGCGGGTGAACGCTTGCCACCAAAGCAGCCTCGAGAATTTCATGATACAGAGAGATGGATAATTCCTGTTGGCTTTGTCCCGCGCGAATCAACAAGTTGAATTTGCGTCCAACAATCCGCGTTTGGGCGACTGCTTCACGTCCCAACGCATCCACCATCGGCTCACTGGTCAATCTCACATCCGTGACGATAAACCCGCCTCGCAAGCGGACATTTTGAAATGAAGTCAGGGTCAACCATGTCTGGGCTTGTGTTTACAGTCGCCCATCTCAGTCCGCCAGACCTTTTGTCAGCAACTGTCCCGAGATTTGAATCAATCAGTTGCTGCCACGGCGAATTCAGTTCACAGCCTCGGCGTCCCCGGTTTGTTCTGAGCGTCCCAGGCGTGTGCGCCTTTGACCTTCAGCTTCCGTTTGAAGACTTTGTCAGCGCACGTGGCGAAGAGTGTGTCAAAGTTTTCACCGCCGAAACAGAGATTCGCAATTCTCCCATTCGGCGTTGGGATGATGCAGTTGACGCGGCCCGCTTGATCGCAAACTTGCACGCCCATTCGCGTGGCGACATAAAGCCGCCCATCCCGGTCCACTCGTATTCCATCCGCGCCGCTGTCATCGGCGGTGTCGGGAACGTGGAGGTGATAGTATTGCTGCTTGTGGGCAAGAGAGCCGTCAGGCTGGATTTGGTAGCTGTAAATCCAGTGTGAGCGGCTGTCGGCGACGTAAAGCAGCGATTGATCCGGCGAGAGCGTGAGGCCGTTTGAAAACCGCAGACCCGAATCCACCTCTTTCTTCGTGCTATCCGGTTTGATGAGCCAGACACGGCTGGTGTTCGTGTTCACGCCGGTCCAGTTTGGATTGGTGGCGTAAATGTTACCGTTGCGCATGACAACGATGTCGTTTCCGCGAAATCCTTCCGCGACGATGGTCGATTTGCCATCGGCGTCGTAAGCCAAGATTTTCTCCTCGCCGCCGATGATCGTGTAAAGGCGGCCATCCGGTCCAAAGGCCTGCCCGCTGCCACTGCGCGTGTTTTCAGCAAAAACGGACACCTTGCCATCGAGACTAATTCTGTGAATGTGATTTTTCGGAATGTCGGTGAAGAAAACCTCGCCCTTGATGTTGGCTATCGGGCCTTCCGTGAATTTGTAACCTTGAGCGACCAGTTGCCAACCCTCGCCGGGCAACAGGATGTCCTTGAGTTGTGGCGAACCTGCGCCTGCTTTCACAGGCGCGGGCCAATCTTTCCACAGCCAGCGCATCGCGTCGGGAAAAATGGCGGTGGCGTGTTTGCCGTTGTGGCCGCCGTCGCCCCAGACGTGATTGACTTCGTAGCCAGCAAACGTCAATGCGCGTTCCATTTCTTGATTCGCCATCCACCAATCGCCGCCGTAAATATTTTGGTCGGCACTGCCGTCCTGCAGAAAGATACGAATGGGTTTCGGTTCGAACTTGCGGATCAACGTCGGATAATTATTTCCTCCACGCAGACCGACAAACGTCCCGATGCTGCTGAACACACGGCTGAACGCATCGGGCCGTTCCCAAGCGGCGGTGAAGGCGCAAATCGCCCCGCTGCTCGCGCCACCGATGGCGCGGTCGTTGCCGTTCTTCGATAAACGAATTGCGCGGCCATCCGAGGTCGTCTTCTTTTCGACATCCGGGAGAATTTCTTCGAGCACGAAACGCGCGTAGTTGTCACCGAGGCCATCGTATTCATAACTGCGATTGAAACGGTCAAGCGCGTTGGTGGATGGCGCTTTCACGCGCCCGTGCATGATGAAAACGCCGATGGTCACCGGCATTTCCTTTTTGTGGATGAGGTTGTCGAAGACGATCGGTGCATTGTATTGCACGCCGTCCTGATTTACATAGACGCAGGCTGAGACGGCCGGGTCGTATTGCTTCGGCACATAGACCCAGTAATCGCGCAGCGTGCCGGGAAAGACCCTGCTGTTCTCAAATGTGAATTTCATCACCTCTCCCTTGGGCACGCCGGGTTGTTCCTTTGAATCAGGGCCGGGTTGATAATCGTCGGCAGCGCGCGAGGAAAAATGCTGTGACAGGATAAAAAGGATCAGCAGGATGAAAGTTTTCAGTGTGTAGACTGGCTTCATTGGCCGAGGTTTCTAATCGTTAGCAAACCGAATGTCAAAGTCGGTCAAGCTGGCCAAGCGCATCTCTCCATTAACACCCGGCTTCAGCTGCTTCAGCCGGGTGAACAGTATGCGAACATTGGGGCGAAACCGTTTGAACGGTTTTGCACTGATCGGCCAAACCGTTCAAACGGTTCAGCTCTACCGACGGCGCCGACACCCGGCTGAAGCCGGGGGTTAATGAAAGAATCCACTTAGCGCTAAGAAGTGGTATGCACCATTCTGACAGCGCGCACCAGAGCATTCACCAAATCGTCCAGTTGCCTCCGGCTGTGCGCGCTTGAAATGGTGAATCGGAAATAGCCGCTCTTCGGCCCGCCGGGATAACGGATGAAGGGCGGGAAAATGTTGCGTGCCAGCAGTTGTCGCTTGAGGCGAGTGACGTCGGCGGCCCGACGCGGGACGATGGCTACTATCGGGCTCGGAGTTTCCCCAACGGCGAGCCCCGCATGTTTCAACGCCGACTTCACATAGCGAGTGTTGGTCACGAGTCGTCGGCGCAAGCTTCGGTCGGTCTTAAAAACCTCCAAGGATTTAAGCCCGGCGTTGACGAGAGGTAAGGGCAGGGGAGTGTTACCGACCATCACGCGGCTCCGGGCAAGAATCTTTTTTCTAAGTAGCGTCGTTCCCAACACCGCGCCGCCGTAAACCCCGAACGCCTTGCTCAACGTGATCGTTTGAATGATTCGTTTTGAATTGATGCCCAAATGTTCCGTTGTTCCACGCCCGTTTCCACCGAGGACTCCGGCGCCGTGCGCGTCGTCCACGAGCAGGACCGTATTGGCTGGCAGCACTTTCAAGTAAGCGCTGAGCGGGGCGATGGAGCCGTCGTGAGAAAACATCCCGTCGGTCAGCAGGATGAGTTTCGCATGCACGCCGAGACGTTGGACGTGTTGTGCCAGATCATTCGCATCGCAATGTTTGAATTTCACGATGGGGCAATCGAGGAAGGAGGCTGCGTCAACGAGCGACGCGTGCGCCCGTTCATCAATCAACGCATGGGAAAATTCTCTTGCCAACGCCTGCACGACCATCAAGTTGGGCAGATAACCATTGGAAGCGAGCAGAGCGCGCTCGACGCGGAAGAACCGGGCGAGCTTGGTTTCCAGCAATTCGTAGAGCCGATGGTTGCCGGTGGTCAGGCGCGAGGCCGCCACGTTCAATCCGTATCGCCGCAAACCCCCGCGCACGGCGGCCATCACAACTGGATGACTGGCCAGGCGGAAATAATCGCAACCGCCGAAATATGATAGCGCCCGCCCGCCATGACGGACGTAAGTGCGCATGATCTGTTGGAGCGGCGCCGATTCTGTCATGTCCCCTTGGTTTACCAGCGAGGTGGCGATGAGGCGAGAAAAGGTTGGATGGTCGGGAGACTGGACTAGCTCGAACAATTGCAGCCTATCGCCAAATTAGATCACCGGCTTGCTGTTTCTCTTGAATGCATACGAGAAGACGCCACCGAGAACCATTGTAACCATGACCGCCACCAGTGGATTAGACCACTTGGCGATGCTGATGTGTTGTGCAACCATACCCGCGAGACTCACAAGCCAAACACCGGCTGCCACCAAGAATAGATGTGGCCACCTCCTTGATGGCGCAAATGACCCCGCAAAGGTAAAACCTATAGTGGTGGCTGCTAAATGGAGAATCACGTCCCCCAAAGAAGACGTCTGAGGTGTGTGACCCAGGATTGCTGGAAGGGATGTAATTCCGAGCACAACAAGCAGGTCTCGGACTATCGCCCCAATGTGTATTGTTCGCGGCCGCTCTCCAATGTCCGTATTTGCGGTATCCATAAGTTAAGGGGGCGAATGAGGTCAACAGATATTCGAGAGCCAGTTGCGGTCTATCACGAATTCCATAGGAAGCTCATAGTTCCTCGGCGGTGAAAAATCAACCGTGGAAATTGGTACCTTTCTCAATTGAGGCCTGTTTCTTTCGCGGCGCCAAGACGTCAGGCTTCAACGCTTATTCAAACGAATTCTGACAAAAAAAGTCTTGTGATTGAAATACGTGAACATGAACTCCGTCTGACTTGGTGTATGAAAAAACTATTAATACTCTCAACGGTCCTGCTGGCAACCGCAGCGGCTTCCCAGGCAGGAGTCAGTGTGAATCTCGGAGTGAGTTTTCCGATCTACGCGCAGCCGGCTGTAGTGGTCACCCGGCCAGCGCCGGTTGTAGTTCAGCCGGCGCCGTTGGTCTGCGCACCTGCGCCGCAAGTTGTATATGTCGCGCCAACGTGCGTTGTAGCGCCACGACCGGTTGTTTATGCGCCGGCGCCGGTGTGCCATCCGTATCGGCACGGCTACCATCATCGCCGCGGCTGGGGGCGTTACTACGTTTGCCCCTAGCAAACGGCAATTGCGTGGTTGTTGGAGCCGGTGTCAATGGAGATTGCTGAAGCAGACGCCTACGACTGCTGGTTTACGAGGTGGTTGTGGCTTCGGATGGCAAAGAAGGAGTTGAGCTGTATCGTAATCCCCGGCAAATCTGGTCATTACCGACCTTTTCATGCCAAATCAGGAAGGCTTGAAAAGCATCGGCATACTTCACAGAGATTTTCCGCGGTTCCGATCACAGCTATTTGTGGTTTCGTCCCATTCAACTTGGTTAAAGGGCAACTCCTGGATTTTGACCGCGCCCGAAAAGCCTTTTCTCAAATTGCCTTGCTTTGATACGGTTGCCCAATGTTTTCAGAGTTAGTGGAAGCGCCTTCTCCCCATGCGGCGAGCAGAGGGTCATCAGATCGGTTGAGGGAAATTCGGTTTCGACGTTCATTTTGAGGACTGCACATGCCAACCGCCATCGCGACTTCTTTCGACCCCGAGTTGACACGGAAGAAAATCGCGTGGCGGATACTGCCACTGGTTTTCATCCTTTACATCATTGCCTATCTGGACCGCGCCAACGTGGCGTTTGCCAAGTTGAACATGTCGGAGGACCTCAAGTTTTCCGAGGAAGTCTTCGCTTTTGGCGCAGGCATTTTTTTCATCGGCTATCTGGTATTGGAAATCCCCGGCGCGCTGATCGTGGAACATTGGAGCGCGCGAAAATGGTTTGCGCGAATTCTCATCACCTGGGGATTCTGCACAGTGCTGGTCGGATTGGTGCGGACGCCGTTTCAGTTTTACGCTGCGCGGTTTCTGTTGGGAGTGGCAGAGGCTGGTTTCTTCCCCGGGCTGATAGTCTATTTCACGCACTGGTTCAGGAGCCGGGACCGGGCGCGGGCGCTATCGGGCATGATCATGGCGATTCCATTCGGGCTGGCGCTGGGTGCGCCGGTGTCGGCGCTTATTTTACACGTGGATTGGTTTGGGCTGGCTGGCTGGCGGTGGGTCTTTATTCTCGAAGGCCTGCCGGCGGTGTTGTTTGGCGTGATCACGTTGTTCTACCTGACGGATCATCCGTGCGACGCAAAATGGCTTGAACCGGCTGAACGGGAATGGATCACCGCCGAACTCGAAAGCGAGAAGCAACAGAAGCAGGCGCTCGGTCGCATTACTGTCTGGCAGGCCTTGCGGCAACGGAACGTCTGGTTTCTCGCGCTCGCGCTCTGCGCCGCCAACGCCGGCGGTTATGCGTTTGGGTTCTGGTTGCCGACGACCATCAAGAATGCTTCGGGCGTCTCCGCCTCGGCGGCGGCTGCGTGGACGGCGCTGCCTTACGCCTGCGGCTTGATCGCGATGTATCTGGCGGGACGATCTTCCGACCGCACGGGCGAGAGAAAACTCCACACCGCCATCGGTCAGGCATTGACGGCCATGTGTCTGGCCTTGAGCACGATGCCGGGACAATCGTTCGCGATGGTGATGTTCTGGCTATGTTTGTCGGGTGCAGCATCTTATTGCTGTCCCCAACAATTTTTGGTGCTGCCGACGATGACGTTGACGGAATCCGCCGCCGCGGCCTCCATCGGCTTGATCAATTCCATCGGGAATCTCGGCGGGTTCATCGGGCCGTATGTTTTTGGCTGGTTGCGCGGGCGTGAATTCTCCCACAGTGCCAGCCTGCTTTTTCTGGCGTCTTGCTACATGTTGGCGGCAATATTGGTGCTTGCGGTTCGCGTCGTCCGACGTCGTGACAACACTGAAGTAAAGCTGAATTGAACTGATCAAAATGAAAGTGAATTTGGAAGGACGAGTTGCGCTGGTCACGGGCGCGGCACGGGGGATCGGGCAGGCCATTGCCGATGCGCTGGCCGCAAACCACGCGCGCGTAGTTTACTCAGACATTGATTTTGAAAACGCACAGTTAGCGGCGGCGAAGACAAACAGTCAGGCGTTGCAAATGGATGTCGGCGATGCTGATGCGGTGGAGTGCGGAATTGCCCGGACGCTCTCAGCCTTCGATCGGCTTGACATTCTGGTAAACAATGCCGGCATCAACACGCTGCACGAACGAGTCAACATCGATCAGTTTCCGTTGTTGGAATGGGAGCGGATTCTGAAGGTGGATTTGACGGGACTCTTTCAGATCAGTCGCCTGGCCGCCCGCCCGATGATCCAACAAAAATCCGGGCGCATCATCAACATTGCCTCCGTGGTCGGTTTGGTGCCGTTGCGGTTGCAGAGCGCCTACGTTGCTGCCAAGGCAGGCGTGGTCAACCTGACCAAGTCGATGGCTTTGGAGCTCGGGCCGCACGGTGTGCTGGTCAACGGTATCGCTCCAGGGTCGATCATGACCGAGGGCACCCGGCAGTTGTTTTACGGCGACGACGGCAAGTTCAGAGAGAAGGCTGCGACAATGCTTGCCCACATTCCTCTGGGCCGTCCCGGCACACCAGAAGAAATCGCCCACGCGGCGCTGTTTCTGGCCGCGCCGGAAAGTTCGTATGTCAACGGCCACATCCTCACTGTTGATGGCGGCTGGACGGCCGGCTACATGAGAGAGTTTTGAGGATGCGAACCAGAGGAGTTGAAGCCGACCGCCTCGCTCAGGGACTGGCCGCTTGACGCGGATCAGGAAGGCATCTGGGTCCTGGAAAGCAGTCCGGATTTGCCGGGCGCAACCTGGACAGAAGTTCCCTTTAGCGCGCTTGCGTTTGCTTCGGGCAATCTGACGTATTCGGTCACTCCAGATGGTGTAAGTTTCTTCCGGCTGACAAGAATCTAAATTTCAAATCGCAAACTGGAATATGCAGATCAACTTCCGCGACGCGCCCGCACGGGCGTCCTGTTTTTTTGACCGTCACCCGCTCCGATCAACCTCATATCTTCTCAACGTGCGTGCGAGGTCGGACGCTCAAATGCGCGGAGAGAATAGGACCCGTGCGTGAAGCGGCAGTAGGCCGGGTGCGTTCGCAGGCCGAAGGAACCGCACGACCGATGAACTAGCGCAGGCTTCCTTTGCCAGCCGATGGGGGAGCTAGGTCAACCTGGACGCACCCGGCCATCGGGGACTTAACGATGGCCAAACTTCAGCATCGTCACAATTAGCAGAAGTGCTGGTCCCGCATCAGAAAAATGCTTAGTCGTGGCCACTTCCCCTTATCACTCCGCCGCAGACCGATCACACATTAACAGTTTTCGTAAAGCACACCATGCGGAAAAGCCGCACGCTATCTCTTGTTTTCCCGGCAGGTTTAACGAACGCCATTGGTTTTGCGAACGGGGTTGTAAACAAGAAGGCCGCGGGCGTTCAAAACACTCGCGGCCCATTGGACTAACCGAGAAGCGGCTAATTGCTACAGCTCGATGTGTGGATTTGCAGGTTGCCGGTGCTGATGGTCGCCGGGCTAGCCGCGCTGGTTCCGATCCTCAACAATTCGGTGCTGGTGCCTTTAAGGACAACTTGCAGGTAGAGCTGGTCGCTGCCAGCACCTCCTTCCTGGTTGTCTGTGGCACGCGCGTTGAAATCAACCTCGACCTCCTCCTGCAGATTGCCGCCTATGCCAAAAATTCTACCGGTACCGTAGAAGTAGATGGTTCTTACGTTGACCTTCGGTGATGTGGTTGGAGCGTCTGTGCAGTTGGTAACCACGATAGACTGTCCCTGAAAGTGCAGGCCAGTGAAATGGTCAACGACGTTCCAGTTCCCGCCGTCCGCAGCTGTGCTACTGCACCCGGGGTAGACGACGCCGCCGAAGCTGTAGTTCGGCACACCCCTGGTCTTGCCAATGGTGCCGCCGCCTGTCAACCAGCAGTCCCCTTCAGGAGGCGGATTGGAACAGAAATCGCCACCGAGGATGAACTCCTCGTAGGTCGTGTTGTCAGTGAGCACCTTAATAGTCTTTTTGAGCGGACTTAGAGTGGCTCCTGGAGGCAGAGTCGACGCATCCACTTCGGCGCAATAAGTGCCGAGTTCTGGCACGTGGAAAGTGACTATTCCCAGGTTGTCAGTCTTGAGGGAACCTTCCTGTGAACCTTTGACCCACACCCTAATGCCTTTGGCGGTTGAATCGTTGGGACACGCGATTCTAATTTGGATATAACAGGCCTGAGCAGTCAGACCGGACAAAACTGCAGCGAGCAGGCCGGCCCCGATTGTTTTTTTGGAGAACATACCAATCCTTTCTTCTAGTTGTTACTTGTTTGTTACATCAAGCCACCCGGCTCCGAGACAGCGCCAGCCAACACCCAAGCGCACGGACGGGGACTTGACGGTCGGTATACAAGGCTGCGCCCACGGAAATGTCAAGCCTAACCCAGATAGAATTTTCTTCGCGAATCTGCCCATGGTGAGATGGATCAGGCCAGAACTGCAGTATTTTTGGGCCAACGCACTGCATGTCAGCGCATACGGCTCGCCGATGGTTCGAATTTTTGATTTCCAATACCACCTTTCGTTTCAACTACCTGGGCCACGAATTTTCACGACGGGCAAGGTAGAGCCGTTCCGCTTTCCTTTGCTGTCACCCCTTCGAGCAACTCCGTACCTTCCCAACGTGCACGGCAAGGCTGGAGGCTCAAGTGCACTATGAGAATAGATTTGACCCGTGCGTGAGGTGGCAGTAATCGGTTCTAATGCCTTCACAACCCCTTAACCAGCGAAACTGAAGAAAGTATGAATCACAAACTGAATCGCAGAGATTTCATCGGTAGGACGTCCGCAGCCGGCGCGAGTTTGGCCTTTGGGCTGCCGACGGTCGTTCGCAGCGTTGGCAGCGAAACCGCCAAGCCTGCCATGCTCGGCGGCCCCAAAGCCCACGCGAGCGGCTTCCCCGGCTGGCCCGTATTCGATCAAACCGAAGAACAGGCGTTGCTCACTACATTGCGGAGCGGTCAGTGGTTTCGCGGTAGCGGCAAGGCGGTGGCAAAGTTCGAGGACGCCTACGAACAACTTACCGGCGCGAAGCATTGCGTGGCGACCGCCAGCGGCACGGCTGCCTTATCGACTGTTCTCGGCGCTCTTAATGTCGGCCCAGGCGATGAAGTCATCCTCCCGCCCTACACCTTCGTGGCGACCTACAACGTGGTCGTGCTGAATTATGCGCTGCCCATTTTTGTGGACACAGATTTGGAGAGTTTTCAGATCGACGCGAATAAGATACAGGCGGCGATCACGAAGCAAACCAAGGCTGTGCTGCCTGTGCACATTGGTGGTTCACCAGCCAACCTTGATAAGATTCTGGAGGTCGCGGGCAAGCACAAGGTTCCGGTCGTCGAGGACGCATGCCAGGCGCATCTTGCCGAGTGGCGCGGTCGCAAGGTCGGCACGTGGGGTCTGGCCGGCTGTTACAGTTTTCAGGCCAGCAAGAACCTCAACTCCGGCGAAGGTGGTGCTGTGCTCACCAACGATGATCAGTTCGCGGATGTTTGCTACAACTTTCACAATCAAGGGCGTGCCCGGGCGGTCAGCGGCGCCAATTTCACCTACGCCGGCGCCCGCGGTTCGAACCTCCGGCTCTCGGAGTTTCAAGGCACTCTCCTTGTCGCCCAGATGTCGCGCGTCATCAAGCAGACCAACCGCCGGACTGAGAACGCGAATTATCTCACCAGTCTGTTGAACCAAATCCCCGGCATCAAACCGGCCAAACTTTATGACGGCGTCACCCGCAGCGC
Source organism: uncultured Verrucomicrobiota bacterium (assembly GCA_964651015.1). Lineage (GTDB taxonomy): Bacteria > Verrucomicrobiota > Verrucomicrobiia > Limisphaerales > PALSA-1396 > CAZYYS01. The sequence continues at coordinate 1,654 of CAZYYS010000157.1, read as the reverse complement.
CTATCATCTTTACATGTTCCGGTACGACAAGGCGGCGTTCGCCGGGTTGGAGCGGGCGAAATTCATGGAGGCGTTGAGCAAGGAAGGTGTTCCATGTTCGGGCGGCTACGGCACGATGAACAAGGATGCCTACGTGACCGGTCTCGCCAAGGACGCGCACTTCCTGAAAGTTTACGGCGAGAGACGGATGCAGGAGTGGCTCGAGCAAACACAGCACTGTCCGGAGAACGATAAGCTTTGCGCGCAAGCAGTATGGTTCACGCAGAACATGTTGCTCGGTTCGCGCGTAGACATGGATCAGGTCGCCGAGGCCATCCGGAAAATTCAGAAGTACGCAGGTGATTTGGCGAAGAAGCAGGCTGGCTAACGAATCTGCTCGATAAGTCGTCTCACGGCGCCGGCAATTCGATCCTCAATGTCCGGACACCACCTTGTCGCGGGCAGCCCATAAACTTCAAACGCGCCGGCTTGATAGCCGCCTTCCTCCCACAGCCGTCGTGAGGGAATGTAAGCCATCACGTCGTTGGCGTAACCGTTGACCCAGGTGCCGGCACCGAATTCTTTCTTAAAGCGGAGCGCGTAGTCCACACAAACCTCGCCGCCTAGCGCGATCCAGAGTTGATCGTCGCCGAGCTTCCAGACCTGGACAGGATACTCCGGGTATCCTCGCGCAAACGACTTCCCCGCTGCCAGCTCGGCAGACAAACGGCGCGCCCAGCGCGCACGATAATCTGTGCCTTTGCCAAGGGTTTCCAGTTCCGCGGCCGTAGGTTGCTGGCCAAAATCCAACGGGACAAATTCAAACGCCGTCCGGAATCTGGGCGACATGGAACGCATCGGCTTGTCCAATACGACTTCGACGGACGCGGCGAGCTGGTCGCCAAGCTTTTGACAAAGCTCGACACTGCCTCGCGGGACGGCACTTTGGTCGCTGCCACAACCCTGGAAGAACATGGCCATCGCACCGGGGTTTTTGGCTTCAAGCGCCCGCTGCGTCACGCCGCAGTAATCGGCGGAGTAAAGGTAGTTTTGTGTGAGCGCCGAAGTGTGCGCCGCATAACCAAACACCAAAGCGCGCAATTTGCCGTCCGGTGAGCGCACTGCGAGCACGGGCACGGCGAAGTCCGACGGGCCTTTGGGTGATTCACCGCGACGCAACATTTCCGCCAGTTTGCTCTCGTCATTGGTGCGGCGGTTCATGGCGAACGTGGCTTTGCCTTCGCCCGCCGAGAGCGTGGCGGGACTTTTAGAACTGAGCGCCTTGCCAATAGTTTCCAGGAACGTCTTTTCCAACCAATCGGAGTATTTGGCAATCAATGCCCGCTGCTCATCGCCGAGCGGATAGATGTCCTGCAACGCATCGCGCAGCACCGGCCCGGAGTGGGTGTGGGAACTCGCGAACCTGACCTGATCGCGTTTAAGGCCGTAACGTTTTTCCAGTTCGCGGCACAAATCGTCATAGAGCCACTTTGGAATGCCTACCAGATCCGCCGTGACAAGGACGGCTTTGCCGCCGTCCGGGGCTTCGAGCGCCAGCACTTTGATCCACACATCGTCCAACGTGCCCTCGGCCGGCTTGGTGCGCGAAGCAAAGCCGCTCTGCCAGATCAAATCCTTTGGCGTGATTTTTGCCTGGGCAACGCCGAAGCTCCAC
>CAZYYS010000156.1:0-12769 GCA_964651015.1 uncultured Verrucomicrobiota bacterium | reverse complement strand
GCCTGGCAAACCTGCATGAAGAGCTTGAGTCGCTCCTCGGTGGAAAGCTGGTTCTTGTCACAAAAGTCGGTGATCTTGATGCCTCGCACCAACTCCATGACAAAGTAGGGCCGGCCCGTATCGGTCGCGCCCGCGTCGAGAACCTTCGCGATATTCGGATGATCCATCAGCGCCAGCGCCTGACGTTCGGCTTCGAAGCGGGCGATGACCTGCTTAGTGTCCATGCCCAGCTTGATGACCTTGAGCGCGACACGTCGGCGCACCGGTTCTTCCTGCTCAGCCATGTAAACCACACCGCAGCCGCCTTCCCCGATTTGCTGAAGCAGCTTGTAACGACCGATCTTGTCGCCGGGTTTTTCGGTCAGTGGAACGACCACTCGGACGGTTTGGTTGAAATCGAGACCGGCAGGCTTCCGGGAAGGCTGCGCCATGAATCCTCCGATTTCGTCGGCGGCGCGAACCAGTTTTTCCACGCGTTCGCGTAGCGCGGCATCCGCGCCGCACGCTTCGTCGAGAAAGCGGGCGCGTTCGGCGGCGTCCTGCCGCTCCAATGCCGTGTTAAACAGGTCTTGTAGGGACTTATCCGGAGTCATCAATCGGCTCGATCCAGTCTGTTGTCATCGATCTTCCCAATCCAATGCGAAAAATTCCGCAAAAAAGCGACAATAGTCCGAAATTTATCGGCCGAGGGTTTGCCGCATTTCGTCAAACAGCCAAACGCGGGCAAAGGCCCAATAGCGGTTTGCCGTCCGGTCGGTGACTCCCAAGACCTGGCCCGCTTCTTCCAAAGTCAATCCACCAAAAAACCGCAGCTTGGCGATCTCAGCGGCCTTGGCATCTTCCTGAGCCAGTTTTTCGAGTGACTCGTTGACCAGCAGAAGGGTATCGTCGTCGGCTTCCGCGGCGATTTCCACCTTGTCCAAATCAATTCGCTCCCAATTACCTCCGCGTTTCTCGGCTGACTTGCGCCGGGCGCGTTCGATGAGGATGCGTCGCATCGCCTCGGCGGCCGCCGCGAAGAAATGCGCGCGATTAGCGAACTGGGTGTTGGCGTTTTCACCTGCCAACCGCAGCCACGCCTCGTGGACGAGGGCGGTGGGTTGCAACGTATGCCCGGCGGATTCATTGGCCATGCGCGCCGCCGCCAGCTTGCGGAGTTCCTCGTAAACGAGCGGCAGCAAATCGCTGGCAGCGTCGGCACCGCCATGTTCGATGGCATTGAGGATTTGAGTCACGTCGCTCATTCTGATCCGGGTTGGGAAAAAGTACCGCGCGAAGCTCGAAAACCCAAGGAAGAAGTTTGTGTCTATGGCGCGACGTGAGCCTCTTGACACTACCTAGCCTTGTTGATGCTCGACGGGTGGTTTGCGCGTTTTCGGGGGCGGCCCGGTCAATGCTGGACTCAGAAGGGCTTTGCCCATCTCAGTGCGCTGGATCAAGCGCGTCGCAACAATCACTGGGACCAACTCTGATTGCGTCCCTAACCGGGACAGTGTCAAGAGGCTCGTAAGAAACAGCGGCAAACAATTTGAGGCTGGTCTTGTTCATGAATTGCTTTTTTCGTTTGGCGTGGAAGTTGGTTACTTGATCCTCCGCAATTGAACTTTCTCAGTGCGTCCTCGCGCGTGGCCGAAGCGACTGGGAGCTGCCGTGCCTCCCTTTCCGTGAACGGATTCTGGCGAATCAAAGCGTTCATCAGTCTTTCCCTTGCTGCTGGAATCAGGTTGCGGGCGAGGAGGCCGGTCCAACCAATTCCGGCCCTGCCGCCCGGATTGAGCGAATGCAAACGTCCGAACAACTTGCTCAATCCAAAACTAATCTCCTCCAGTCAAGCGGTTTCGCTCTCCCGTTGTTGGCGAAGATCGGCTTTTGTCGGCTGTCTTTAGTCGGAGTGCGTGGCAATATCGGTGTAGTGGTGCAGAGGCAGGATCACCACAGCGCGGCGGCTTTGTGTTCGGAGCGCGAGTCTGTGACTCGCAGCAGCTTCGCCAGTCAGAACGCGGGCGAAGTGAGTTGAATCGTCCTGAAGTTCGGACGTTGCTGCGGCTCACAGCGCCGCGCTCCAAAATCTTCGCAGGAAGTGATGATGTTGAGAGTAGCACCACGCCGGACCTTGGCACATTGCGTGAACCATCCCAGTTGGATTTTGAGTTCGCCTTGATTGAGGAGACCAAATTGTCGAGCCGGCGGGCGACGCGTTATCTGCAAGTGCTACTGTTCAGGTCGCGGTTCCACGTTCCTTGCGGTACCGCCAGTCGAGCAGGAACAAGATTCCGATCAGAATCGGAGGGCCGCCAACTAGCGCATACGCGTCCCAATGGAACCTGCCCCAGGTCGTGACAATGTAAAATATCCCGAGTCCGATAAACAGAATACCCCCCATCCATTCCCGGCGCCAGGAGATGGCCAATACGATGAGAAGTATCCAAGCTGGGATGAGATGTATCAGGAGAGCGAGAATCGTCCTCCAGAATCCATAGTGCTGCCCGAAGACATCGGCGGCGAAGATGCTCAAGAAACAAGCAAACAGAATGCAGAGAATCCTGGGTGTCCAGAATAACAATGCCCTTACGGGTTTTTTCATGCAGTAGTCCGCACCGGTCGTCGCCAACAATTCGATCGCGCGAACCGGTCGATTTTGAAAACTTTGGCGCGCCCGGCGTGAGTCGAACACGCGACCCTCTGCTTAGAAGGAAAACCCACTGTGTTTCCGGGCGTTGCCGTATGTTGGTCAAGACTGCGCCCAATCGCCTTTGTTTGCAATCCCTTTCGCATGTCTGTGACCTCTGGTTGTTCGCTGAAACTTCCTGAAACGCGACGCGACGTGTTACTACTTTCGATACTACGTTGCCGGTTGCGAATCCACCGTCAACCGTATCCGTTGCGCTTGTCTCAGCAGATGATCGTTACGCACGTCGCCGTATGTGTGGGCGATGATTGCCGGGCCGCTCTTGTCGCCAATCAACATCGCAATCTCCGCGTCTGTAAGCCCGCTCTGCCGGGCTTGCGTTACAAAGTAGCTCCGCAGGCCGTGGGGCGTGACGTGTCCGATTTCCAGCTTCTTGCAGGCCGCTGTGATGCGATGCCGTATCGCAGAAACATCACGCGGCTTCTTTGCGTCGAACGGCGACGGAAACAGCAAATCGCCCGTGGTGCGTTTCTTCATGTCTTTGAGCAATGCGTCCATTTCGGGCAGAATCGGCACCCAAGGCGTGATTCCGCGCTTCTCGCGGGTCACATGCAGGATTTTTTCATCCCAATTCACCGTGCCCCAAGTCATCGGCAACGCCTCGCCAATTCGCAAGCCGCTGAACGCCAGAAAGCAGACCAAATCCGCAACCGCGTGTTCGTTCCTGCCGCGCAACCACGTTTCAATCTGCTTGAATCCCTCTGGCGTCGGCGCGACTTCGCGGCAATGCCTCACTTCGGACGCCAGACAAAATCGGCCACGCCCGGCGAGCGGATTTGATTTAATCACGTTCCGGCGCACGGCTAGGCCGAACACGCTGCTTAAAACGTTCAACTCTACATCCACCGTGCGTTTTCCACCCTTGGTTGGCATCATTCGCGGGCGCCCGCCTCGCGTCTTGAAAGTTGAAACGTAACCGCCACTCAACCGCCAATCCCGGTACTTGTCGCAATCTCCGAGCTTGATAGTTGAGGCGCTCTTGTCGCCGAAGTAATTGCGAATCGGACTGAGGAAAAACTTTTCATTCCGCACGGTCGCCGCGGTCTTTGCCTGCATTTTCTTCGTTGGGTAGCCTGCCTTTTCGTATTCCGCAATCAACTCCCGCACGGTCACACGCTGGCGGTGCAACGCGACGCCCTGCAACTCAAAGCCATTCTTCATCATCCAATCTTCATTGCGCCATTTCTCCAGCCACTTCCGAGCTTTCGCCGGTTCGTTTGTCTCCGTGCTTTTCCAAGTCGGCTTACCATTCACCCGCAGTCGTGCGTAAATCGTTTCCCCCTTCCGATAAAGGCACTCACCGAGCCGTTCAAACTTCGCCTTCGCGGGTAAGCCATTGGTTTCTATGCTTGACGTATTCACAACGCGCCCTCCTGTCGTTGCTCCAAGAAACGGAGCGTCAGATTTCCAGTTTGATCGAAACGGACTTCAACTCGATGACCCGGCTTGAATCCGGCCTGCTCCAACCACCGGCCAGTCAGCCGAATCTTTGGCGTAATGTTGCCGTGAAAGAAATCCCCTGTGGCTTCAATCTTGAGGGATCGAACTTGATTTGTGTCTGTCTGCATTTCACTCTCTCTCTGGCTGGCGCCTGCTACAACAGGTTGGCTGCTGGTTAGTTCACTCTCGCCAGCAGCCGTGCCAGCCCTTTGTTCCGGCGAAAATGCAGTCTCATTTGAGACTTGAATATTTGTGACACACAAATCATCTTGCTGCAACAACAATTTTCGTGTCACATAAACGTTCTTAACATGGCTGGAAAAGTCGGCAGACCAAAGAAACCCAGGAGCGAAGCCTTGGGGAAGTTTATCACGGCGCGGCTTCGCCCTGACGAACTCGCCGTGATCAAGGAAGCGATCCACAAATCGGGACAAAGCAAGTCCGACTGGCTGCGAACCGCCCTTCTTGCCGCAGCCCGCAAAAAATAGTCGCCTCGATCTTGTCCCGGCTCTCATTGTACTTGGTGGAAGCTGTTGCATTCGCCGTCTTGAACCGCGTCAGGCTGCGAATTCGATTCATGCCGTTTCAAGAACATCTGCAAATCACTCTCCCGGATGCGCGTCACCGCGCCCACCGTGACCACCTTCAACCCGCGCTCTGCGTGCCAACGCCAGACAGTCGAGCGCGATACTCCCAGTATGTTTTGAACGTCCTTTAGCTTTAGAAACCGCTCGCTCATGGGTTTGGCGGGGTAGGTTTGGAGAGCGAAAGCTGCCATCGGTAGGTTCCGGCCTCTCCTCTGACACCTGGCGCTCGGCGCGTGCCTTTTTTCAGCAACTTGATCAGGCCGTAACTTTTGAATTGCCTCATAATGCGTTGCGCCTGCATTGGGAAAATCCCCAGCCGGTCACCAAGCTGGTTGAATGACATAAAAAACGTGCCGGGCTCGCGTTCTGGCTCTTGCAATAACGCTAGGTCGCGGCAGATGCGAAATGCCCCCCGCTCGTGCTCGTCTAACGCATCATAAACGTTGCGCTCTCCTTCATTCAGGGATTCAACGTAAGTTTTAGCAACGGATTCTAACATGGATTTGGCTTCATTCATGTGTTGTTCACGGGAGTCGTTGAAAAGGGCGCGGTTGCAATCGTAAAAGCAACCGACAAGTTCCAGCACAAATTGATGGGCAACTGCCCGGTAAAGAAACGGCACGGCCTGCACGATGAAACCATTCCGGGCGTGTTCCTGTGCTTGGTAACGCGGCTCAATAAACTCGGTGTAGAGCCGGACAAGGTTCGGATGTTTGACTGCCAACAAGTCCACTGCTTCCCGTTTGGCTTTGATATTCGCCAGAACAGAAGCGGCCTTGTTATGCAGAGATGCAGGTATGCAGTCATGCAGAGATGTAGTTATACAGGATGCAGAATTCAGACGAATTGGGGGGTAGGTGTGTGTTCTCTCAAAGCTTCCTTTCGGAAACACTATCTCCTCGAAAGGTATGTGGATCGGAGTGACTTCATTTAGAAGTCTATACTCCGTTGGCTCCGTTTCACCCTTCTTCTTGTCAATTGCGCGTCCATAAATCACGGTCTGGTTCCCATCGGCCCGCCACTCACCAAAAGGTAGCTTCCTGTTTGGTGGGTATTCGCCGTCGATGCGCACCCAAACATTGCAGCCACGAACGCGCTTCGTTCGTGTTGTGTCCCGCAGTCGTGGGTTTGCAGCGAGAAACGGCGCAATGTCCGCATCGGAGTCGATGTCAATTGTACAAAGCCCGCCCGATGCCTGCCCCAGAAGGACACCGATGTTTTTGCCTATGAACGAGCGCAGATAATTCCGGTCTTTCATAGATTCCCGCGTTCGCCGCTGCCAGCTTTGGCCAACGGGCTTTTTTGTAAGCGGATAAATTGGGATCAAGACCACGTCGCCTAAAAGATTCAAAATCTTCGTGACAGGATTGCTGTCTCCGCTTGACGGCACGGAATCGTGATGGGATGATTTCTTCATCGGTAGTTCAAACCGCCTCGCGCTGACTTGCTGTTTACGCGACGGCGGTTTTTGTCTCTTATTTTTGACCAGAAGCCGCCAATTGAATAAACGCTTCCACGTCCTCGGCACGATAGCGCACCAAACGGGCGTTGAACTTGATTGGGTAGAGTTGCTTGTTCCTGGCAACTGTGTGAATGCAAGTACCCAAAATTTGGGCAACTTGTTTCCGGCTGAGAAGGCCAGCAAGATGCTGGTTTGCAGAGGTCCGGGAATTCGGGCGACTCCCGATTTGTCGTTTCAATAAGTTACTTTTGCTCATTTGTCCGCATTGAAACACGGACAAAAAACGCCGGTATCGGCGGATGGCTGGATCACCCAAAAACTTTTTTTGAAAAGTTGCTCAAAGCCTCTTTCGCTCGTTTTCCCGCTTCGCGCCATTCGCTTTGCTCAACGTAAAGGGGCTTCGGATTGCCCCGTTTATCCTTGCACAAAAGCGCGCTGTAATCCGCAGCCGCTTCCCAGTCGCCTTTGAAATGGCGCAAGAGACGCAGTGCTCCCAATGATTTCAATAAATCGCGGTGGGTCGTTCTGCGGCTGTCGCTGTCTTTCGATTTGTGATACGCCTTTCGGTGATCAGGCCGATTCTCTTTGAGGCATTCAGAAAAATCTGCTTTCAGTTTTCGGTCGCTCCGCGCCCAGCTAAAACTTACCAGCCGATATTCAGTCCAACGATCCTCATTTGCTGCGCCATACGGCGTTTTGGTAGTGGGAACATAGTTGAAAAGATGGCCAATCCCTTGTCCCGCTTCCCAAAAGTTGTACTGACGGCAACCAAGCCCCGACTCGGTTTTGAAAAAGACTGCTGCCACGGTGCCGAAACTCCCTCTCACTTCTTTGCCTTTCAAACCCTGTCCCCAAACCAGTTGTCCCGGTCGAGGACGAAACCGTTTTTCATCCACTTGATTCCGCATCCGTTCTGGAATCTGTAACCAATGCTGAGATGGAAACTCCGGCCAGTTGAATAGAAAGTGGACATCGGAATTCCTAAATTCTGTTGTCACTAGGTAATCGGGAAACTGCTCCCTGAATCTGTTGCTCCACTCGGTCAATTGCTTGGTATCGCCTACTCCAGGCGACGGATTTGCCGAATACCATTTACTAACTGCTTCACGATCCACTTTTTCACTGAGAGTCTGCCTTTTCCTGATCGCTTCGACTTCCGCAATCACGTCTGGCGACTCAAGGCCAAATTCCCAAAAATAAGCTGCTTCAACTTCTTCATCTGGCAAAAGTTTGCGGTCTGCGAAAAGCCATTCGTGCTTTAGCGGGCCAAGGCGCTTCAACTGTGCATTTGCAGTACGGGGCATACGATCAAACAAATCTTGTTTGAACTGTTCCTTTCAGTTACCAAAAGTTCCGTCTAATGCCCACTCAAAACCAGCGCACTCATGTCTGACACCACAAACAAAACCAAAGACGTAGAACGCAACGAGACGGCGGCTAACTAAGACCCAACACCCGCTCGCCGTCACCCGGACAGAACTGGTTTGGGAAGGAAAATATGACAGTGCGGGAAACCGCGTCGCGCCCCTGCGCGTGGCACTCCCGTTCCAAACGGTCGAGACGGTCAATGAATCGGCGGCTGATCGGCGGCACACGCTGGAACTTTTCGGGCAGCACCGGCAATCCGAATGGCGCAACCGGCTGATTTGGGGGGACAAGAAATATGTGCTACCGTCACTGCTGGCCGAGTTCGCGGGTAAGGTAAACCTCATTTACATTGACCCGCCGTTTGACACGGGCGCGGATTTTTCTTTCACGGCCACGGTGCCCGACCATCCCGACACGCCGGAAGATGACTCGTTCACGTTCACCAAAGAGCCTAGCATCATCGAACACAAAGCCTATCGCGACACGTGGGGACGTGGACTGGATTCTTACCTGCAATGGTTTTACGAAACCGCTGTGCTGCTCCATGGACTGCTTCAGGAAAACGGGAGCATCTTTGTGCATCTTGACGAACACGTGGGGCACTACGCAAAAACCATCATGGACGAAGTTTTTGGGAATGACTGCTACGTAAACACGATTGTCTGGAAGCGCTCAGATGCTCACAGCGATATCGGCCAAGGAGCAAAGCACCTGGGAAAAGTCTGTGACTACCTCTTTTACTACGTAAAGACGCCCGAATCCCAAACCGTCAACATGCAGTTCGCTCCTCTACCCGCAAGCACCGTGGAGAAATGGTATAGGCATGTTGAGGAGGAAACTGGCCGTCGCTACAACAAAGCCGACATCACTGGGCCGGGTGGGGCTGTGAAGGGGAACCCAGTTTACGAGTGGAAAGGCATCAAGCGGGCGTGGCGTTTCAGCAAGAAACGGATGGAGGAGCTGGACGCCCAAGGCCGTATTGTTTACTCGAAATCCGGCCAACCCTACCACAAGCGATATTTGGACGAGAGCAAGGGCGTTCCTCTCCAGGATTTGTGGGACGACATCAAGATGATTCGAGGGATTCATTCGAGCGGTGAGAGGCTTGGCTATAAAACGCAAAAACCAGAGTCGTTGCTGGAGCGAATTATCAAGCTGTCGTCAAACGAGAACGACTTGGTGCTGGATTGTTTTTGCGGCAGCGGCACGACAGCGGCAGTTGCGGAGAAATTGAAACGGCGTTGGATTGCTTGCGATTTAGGCCGTTTCTCCATTCACACAGCGCGCAAGCGGTTGCTCTCCATTCCCGGCGTGCGTCCGTTCGTCGTGCAAAACCTGGGCAAATACGAGCGGCAGTTGTGGCAGCAAGAACAATTTAGAGATCAGGAATCAGAATCCAAAGGCAAAGCGAAAGCGGAAGCGCGGCAGCGTGATTACGTACATTTTATCTTGGGACTTTACCAGGCCAAGCCATTGAACGGTTATTCGTGGCTGCATGGGGCGAAGGGCGGGCGCATGGTTCACGTTGGCGCCGTGGACGCGCCGGTGAGCGTGGGCGACGTGGCGCAAATTGCAGCGGAGTTCAAACGCGCCGTCGGCACGGGCAAGGACGCGCCCAAAACGAACGGCGTGGACTTGCTGGGCTGGGATTTCGCCTTTGAGATGAACGAAGTCGCCAAGCAACAGGCGGCGACGGCCAACATTCAATTGCGGTTTCTGCGCATCCCGCATGACGCGATGGACAAGCGGGCGGTGGAGCAAGGCGACATTCATTTCTTTGAACTGGCCGCGTTGTCCGTGGAAGCGAAGGCGGACAAGCGCGAGGTGGCGTTGACGCTGACGGATTTTGTGATTCCGCCGGATGACGTGCCGGAAGACGTGCGGCGGACGGTGAAGCATTGGAGCCAGTGGATTGATTATTGGGCGGTGGATTGGGACAATAAGGGCGACACTTTCCACAACGAATGGCAGACCTACCGCACGCGCAAAGAGCCGAAGCTGGATTTGGAGACGAAACACACCTACGCCGAGCCGGGCGAATACACGGTGGTCGTGAAGGTGATTGATATTCTCGGCAACGACACGACGAAAACGGTGAAAGTGAAAGTGAAGTAGCGGAAAACTCCTTGTCTTTAGCGTTATCGGAGAACGCACCGTTGACCAAGTGAAGCAGACTGAAATAAGGATTTTCTTATTTCATTTTTTTAATCTAATTGAAATAAGATTTTTGCTATTTCAAGATTCTGAAACAGGTATGGATGTTGCAAAATTCAACAAAAGCCCGACAGGAAAGCTAAGAAAAACGCCGCAAGATTATTGGGCGTTTGTGCCAAACCCATTACCCCCGACGGTAGTTTATACGCCAGCGTTGGTGGGCTTGTTGTCGGAAGCCGACCGCGCCTTGGGCGCATTGGAGGGAATAGGTAAAATCCTGCCAAACGCGGACTTGTTGGTGAGGCCCTACATGCGGCGGGAGGCGGTGTTGAGTTCGCGCATTGAGGGAACGCAGGCATCTTTGTCGGATTTGTTTCTGTTCGAGGCCGCCAAGACCGAGCCGCCAGCGTCGTCCGATGTGAAAGAGGTGTCGAATTATGTTTCGGCGATGCGGCATGGTTTGAAGAGATTGTCTGAACTTCCTTTGAGCAAACGTTTAGTGCGGGAGATTCACGAGAAATTGATGCTGGGAGTGCGCGGACAGGAGCAGACGCCGGGGGAATTCCGCAACAGGCAGAATTGGGTTGGGCCAAAAAACTGCCGGCTGGAAGACGCGGTATATGTGCCTCCGCCGATTGATGAAATGGAAGCGTTGCTGGACGACTGGGAACAATTCGCGCATCAACGCAGCCAAATGCCTCCACTCATACAGTGCGCCATTCTGCACAGCCAGTTTGAATCCATTCACCCCTTTCTTGACGGCAACGGACGGGTTGGGCGGCTGCTGATCACGCTCTTTTTGTGTGAACGCGAACATTTATCGCAGCCACTTCTTTATCTTAGCGGATATTTGGAAAGAAACCGGAGTGAATACTACGAACGCCTTCAGGAAGTGAGGGAAATTGGCGACTGGGTCGGTTGGGTTGAATTCTTTCTCCGTGCGGTGGCTCAACAGTCATCCGACGCAATTGCGTGCGCGCATCGAATTGTGGAGCTGAAAGAAAATTATCGAAACCGATTGCAAAGAAAGTGGTCATCCGCCGCGGTTTTGACCTTGTTGGACGGTTTGTTTCTTAATCCATACGTCACGGTAAGTATTGCAGCGGACCAAATGAAGGTTTCCTATAATGCGGCACAAAGCGCCTTGGACAAGTTGGTGAAATTGAAAATCATCACGGAGATAACAGGACAAAAGCGGAATCGGATTTATTGTGCGCGGGAATTGTTGCAAGTGATTGAAAGCGGGGATTCAAAGAAAAACTGACCGTGCCACGCAAAAAGAAAAACGACGTTGACCAACTCGGCTTGCTTGAGGCGCGAGTTTCAACCGCGCCGTGCGTGCCGGGCATCCGCGACAAGGTCAAAGCGTGGCGCGACGGCGGATACAAGGGCGCGACGGACACGACGCGGCTTTTGTTGAATCACTGGTTTTGCACCGATCACCGGCTGCCCGATGGACGCAATTTCAAATATCACTATTTCCAGCGCGAGGCGGTCGAGACGCTGATTTATCTTTACGAAGTGGCGAACATCCGACGGCACAAAGATTTGGTGGAAACTTTCGCCACGCGGCGCGATTTGCGCCTGCTGCAATACGACCAGTTCGCCCGTTACTGCGTGAAGATGGCGACGGGCAGCGGCAAAACGAAAGTCATGTCGCTGCTCATTGCGTGGCAGTTTTTCAACGCGGTTGCCGAAGCGCGGGATGATTTTGCCAGGACGTTTCTGCTTATCGCGCCAAACGTGATCGTGTTTGAACGGTTGCGGACGGACTTTGAAGGCGGGCAGATTTTCAACACCGATCCCGTCATTCCAAACGAGCTTCGCATTTACTGGGATTTCCAGTGCTACATGCGCGGTGAAGGCGAGCGGGCGGGTTCGCTGGGCGCGTTATCCTGACAAACATCCAGCAGTTTTACGAGCGGGAAAGTGGCGAGACAAACGAACCGGATGCCTTGAGAGAAGTCATGGGGCCACCGCCGTCGGCGGAAAAGTTGGCGGTGGAGGATATTGACAAGCGAATTATTGCAAGGGGCGGCACGCTGGCGGTGTTGAACGACGAGGCGCATCACACGCACGACGAGGAAAGCGAATGGAATAAGATCATTCGCGGGCTGAACAAGGAAGTTCCCAAAGGCTTGGCCGCGCAGTTTGATTTCACGGCCACGCCACGCCACAGCAAGGGGCAGTTGTTTTCCTGGACGGTGTTCGATTATCCGCTGAAGCAGGCGATTCTCGACAACGTAGTGAAACGGCCATTGAAAGGCATCGCCAAAGGAATCCATGAGCCGAAATCCGAAATCGCCAGCACGCGCTATCAGGCATACCTGGCGGCGGGCGTCGAGCGTTGGAAGGAATACCGCGACCAATTGAAGACGTTCGGGAAAAAGCCGGTGTTGTTTGTGATGATGAACGACACGGAGGAAGCGGACGACGTGGGCGACTGGCTGCAAAAGAAATATCCGTCAGAATTTGGCAGCGACAAATTGCTGGTGATTCACACGGACAGATCCGGCGACGTGTCCAAGAAAGATTTGGACAAGGCGCGCAAGGTGTCGCGCGAAGTGGATCACGAAACCAGCCCGGTGAATTGCATTGTCAGCGTGTTGATGTTGCGTGAAGGCTGGGACGTGCAAGGGGTGACGGTGATTGTCGGGCTGCGGCCTTACACCTCGAAAGCGAATATCCTCCCGGAGCAAACCGTGGGGCGCGGCTTGCGTTTGATGTTTCGGGGGACTGGTTCGGGCTATATCGAGCACGTGGACGTGATTGGCAATAATGCGTTCATCGAATTCGTGGAGCAGTTGGAACGCGAGGAAGAATTGCAGTTGGGGACTTTTGACATCGGCAAAGACAATGTTGTAATCGTCACCATCGCGCCGGACGAAAAGAAGAAGGACAAAGACATACCCATTCCGGTTTTGAGCCCCATCTTAACGCGCAAGAAATCGCTTGCGGAAGAAATCGCAGAAATGGACGTGAGCAAGTTCAAATGCCCGGTGTTGCCACGCAAAGAAGGCGACGCAGTCGCGAAAACTTTCCGCTACGAAGGCTACGACATCATCACGC
>CAZYYS010000155.1:0-12954 GCA_964651015.1 uncultured Verrucomicrobiota bacterium | reverse complement strand
CACCTCGAGGTCCCTTTGACATGGAAGCGCTCAACAATCCATGCCCGATGTACCTGTCAACACCACTCACACGCATAGAATTCGCACCGCACCGACAGTTCCAAACCTTAAAATGTCAAGAGTCGCGCGTTGAAATCACTTCGAGAAAGGTCGATGGATTGACTCCTCGCTGATATCAACCGTTGTGTGCGGTAGTCTGCTCACAACCTGCTGGATTTTGCTTTCCCCACTCGGCCATTGCTTTGGCGCACTCCTCAGGAGTGACATCTTTTGTGTGCGTCGCAATGTTCCAAAGATGGCCGAACGGATCCAGAAACTTGCCGTACCGATCGCCCCAAAACATATCCATCACCGGCATCATGCTCTTGGCCCCTTTGGCCACAGCCTTATTGATAACCGCATCCACATCCGACACATAGATCATGACGCTGGACGATGGCATCTTGCCGTCCATTGCCGGCGCGAACACCCCCATTTGCGGGTTCTCGTCCCCGAGCATCAGGACATGGTTGCGGATTTTGATTTCCGCATGGGCAATCTTGGGACTGTCGGGATAATTCATACGCATCAACTCCGTCGCGCCGAACACTTCTGTGTAGAACTCGATCGCCTTGGCGGCATCACGCACGACCTTGGAAGGAATCAAGCCGTCGAAACCATCAGGAATTGCTTTTGCGCTCATAGGCGACAATTGAAAACACGTCCGTTTATCACCGTCAATTCCTGATTTCGGATAAGCGCGGGAATCTGATCCACCCACCGGTGCAGATGATGAAATGCCAGCGCCATGCCAAGGCGCGGCGAGCGGTTGAAATCCGCGAAGTAACGGAGCGAGTCCGGGTGAAAAAGCAACTGCCGGTTGTGATTCTCGATCGCGATGGTCACGCCGCATTCCTCCGCCTTCGCCGCATGTGTTTCCATCTCCTCGATGAATTGTCGAACCGCCGCCTTTGCCGCCGCACCCGAGACTTCATCCGCCCCCTTGCTGCCGGTCACAATGATTCCGCCGCCAAATTGCTTCATCCAGCCCATTTCATCCTGCAGGCCAAACGGCCCGAGGGGATATCGCGTGCTGACACCCAGCTTCACTCTGTGCTGCTTCAGCAGCGTGAGAAAGGCCGCGTCGCCCATCGCCGCAATCTGCTCGCGTTGGTTGCCATGAACTCGGCACCAAATATCGATGCCTTCCGAACCGGTCTTTGCAACCTCCGGTAGGATTGCATCCAACGGCATTTCGCCGTACATGGCGGAGGACAACACATACCGGAGGTTGAACGGCGCCGACACGGCAGCACGAACGGCAGGTGAAGCCAATAGTCCTGCTGCCGGAAAGATCCGAATGAATTGGCGGCGGGAGATCATGCTCGCAGGGAAGTGAATGCGATTCAGTCCTTGGCCCGCGCCGCTTCCAGCAGTTTGATCCACGGCCCGAGGTAGTACCCGTTGTCATGGAATGTCCGGCCCGACACCAAGTTGCCGTCCACCACACACGGCTCGTCCACGAAGATGCCGCCGCAGACTTCCAGGTCGAACCGGCACTTGGGCACCGTGGCCATCCGCCGCCCTTTCACGCAGCCGGCGTAGGCCGGGATCTCGACGCCGTGACAAACTGAAGCAACTGGCTTGTTCTGGTCAAAGAAATGCCGGGTGATGCGCACCAGATCCTTGTCGTAACGGATGTACTCTGGCGCCCGCCCGCCGGAGAACATGATGCCGAGGTACTCCTCCTCCTTCACTTGGGAGAAAGGCACATCCACTTCAATGGTGTACCCCTCCCACTCCTTGGTGATGGTCCAACCAGGTTTCACCTCATGCATGACCATCTGATACCGCCGCTTTTCGGGGCCAGTGACGACCGGTCGGATGCCCGCCTCGATCAGCCGGTGGTAGGGATACATGGTGTCGAGCGTCTCCGACGCGTCGCCGATGACGATGAGGGCCTTGCCATTGAAGGAATGCATGGGACTATTCTATCGAGTCGAGCCGGCTTGTCACTACACGGATGCAGGGAAGCAACCGGATTTCTACAAACAGGACGCGTTGGAGCAGTGGTCGCTCATGGGCCATGCTTTTCTGGATTGCGTTCGCCGAGAATCAATTTTGTTCGTCACTCCACCCGCCGAAGAAGAAAAGTTGAAGCCCGCCAAAGTCCATCTTCGGTTTCAGGTAGAATTTCTTACCGGGCACCCACTCAACATGCCCGTCCAGATAGCCTTCGTTCGAACCGGCCGGTTGCTTGGCGCGATCATCAAAATGATTCGCCCCACGCACGAGCGGATTCGGATCGCCTGGCCGAAACCAGGAACCATCCAGCTTCCGGTTGATATCCGACCAAAGAATCGGGTAATGCGGCCGGTCTGTTGCCTTCAAGGCAAAGATCGGCTGGTTCGTGATCGCTGGAGGATAATAGGAGCGGTTGCTGTTGTAATCAGGGTTGCCCACGTAATAAACGTAGCCGAGCACCGTATCGTCCGAGTTTGGCCAGACCCAGAAATCATCCCGGTCCCAGTGCCGATTCGAGGGACAGTAGAACTGCGAACGCGGCACGCTATAATCTTTGTGCACACTATCTCGAAATTTCCTTTTCACCCAATGCGGATCTCGATCTCCATCATTCTGAAAGTTCCCATGGTGATCGTCGGCGTACATCAGCACGGCGTAGGTCAGTTGCTTGATCGCATTGATGCAGGAAATCCGGCGCGCGCGCTCCTTGGCGCGAGACAAGGCCGGCAAAAGCATCCCCGCCAGAATGGCGATGATGGCGATGACGACCAAAAGTTCGATCAGTGTGAATGCGCTAACCGACCGGGAGCCGCTTTTCGATGCTGTGCGGTTCAGAGAGAATTGCTGCTCGTTAGGGATCACTTAACCACTGTGTGCCTGACCGTTTCCGCTGTCCAGTAACCTTTTTCGCGCTATTTGGCGAAGAGGGCGGCTCCTGTTTTCCTGCCTTCGTCGGCGATATCTGGGTGCTGGCGACAGGAAGTCGTGGAACTGAAGCCTTCGAAGTTGTGGTTGCTGACTGTTGATTGAACCCGACGTTAAAGCTTGCTACGGAACCATTTCGAACGCAATTTTATCTAGTGTCTGAATTTGGAAACATGAATCCGAAACCTTCTCTCGGTGGGAACGTCCTAAAATGGCTTTTTATCCTGCTGACCTTCACGGCGGCTCACGCCGATGATTTCAAGCCTGAACCGGGATTCACCTCTCTGTTCAACGGCACTGATCTTACTGGCTGGGGTTACAGGACGAACAATTTCGACGGCAAAACGGAGAGCAACGACGGACAGTTCACCGTCAAGGACGGCATGCTTGTGGCAAACGCAACGTCACCCCAAGTGGAGCAGACGTTGTGGACAACGCGTGAGTTCCCGAGGGATTTCCACCTCCGCCTGGAGTTCCGCGCCAGCACAAACGCGGATAGCGGCGTCTTCATCCGCGGGGTCCAACTTCAAGTTCGCGATTATCTCATCGCCGGCCCCTACACCGACCTCAAGAAATACAAACCGCAGGATTGGAACGAACTTCATATCACTGTGAAGAAGGGCGTTGCCCGTTGCACCTGCAACGGAGAAGTGGTCGAAGAAGCGCTTATCGTCCCGAGCACCGGTGCCATCGGGTTGGAAGCCAACCGGGGGCAAATGGAGTTTCGCCGCATCCGCCTGATCGGGCCGCCGCAAGCCCCTGCTGTGTTGCGGCTCGCGCCACCTTCGGCAACGAATCCATAGACGGACAAGTGAACCGCGAAATTGGAGAAGAAATCGGATCAATAAAACTGCGGTCGATTACCTCCACGATTTGAAGCGCGGCCAAAAAGGAATCTGGGCCATTCTCGTACTTGCTTGCGGAAACTGCTAGTTGTACCGGAGTGAGAAGTGGGATTTCGACGTCGAACCGCATCGCTACAAGAAAATCGCCAACCCTGTAGTTAACACTTTCCCCAACGCCGCATTACATCGAGAGTTTTCTGCACACTCACCAGCGGTGGATAAGCGTCACTTTCATATTCGATGATGTACCACTCCACGCCGGCGACAGTTTCGCAGAGGCGGAAAGTTTCCGGCCAGTCTAGTTCGTCGTCGCCAATGAGGGCATTGGGCTTCGACTTCGAATAAGGTTTCACGTGGACACTTGCCACACGGCCTGGTTTTCGTCCCAGGAATTTGACCGGGTCGCCTCCCTCAGCCACACCGTTGCCGGTGTCGAATTGAATGACGACTTCCTTTTTCGTCTGGTTGAAGAAAATGTCCCACGGCAGTTGACCGTCGATTGATTTGAACTCGACGCTGTGATTGTGGTACCCAACTCGCATGCCGTGCGGCTTCACTTTATCCGCCAGTTCGCTGAAGATGTCGGCCGTATTCTGCCAATCTTGCTTTGTCTTTCGGTATTTTTCAGCCAAGCCTGGCACTATGAGGTATTTGTTGCCCAAGTTTTGGTTGAACTCAATCGTCTTTGGCAGGTTGTCGCCAAGCAATGTTTCCAAGCCGATATGTGTGCCGCAACACTTGAGGCCATTCGCATCAAGCAGTTTGCGCAATGCCTTGGCATCGCGCCCGTGGTAACCAGCAAATTCGACCGCTTTGTAACCCATCTTCGCGACGGCCGTCACGGTGCCATCCAAATCCTTGGCGCACTCGTGGCGCACGGAATAAAGCTGGAGGCCAAAAGGTATCTTGTTTCCACCATAGTTTCCGGCGGCGAAGAGATTCGTCGATCCACCAGCTGCAAACGCGGTGATGGCGGCACCGGCTGCGAGGAACTCGCGTCGGGAAATCGATTGAGTTTTCATGGTTGATGAAACCCCTACCATGTTTGGATCGGTTAAGGAAGAGCGAATTTCGACTGAATTCGATGAAGCCCCATCGTGAAATGGCGGCCAACAAACTTCGCCTATTGATTCGAGCGTTGAAAGCCACCGGCCTTCCGGCATGCTCTTTGCCGCTGTGAATCATCTTACGCAAGCCCGCAAAGTCTTTGACATCGAGTTGGCGGCGCTCAAAGCCGTGCGCGCCCAACTCGACCAATCGTTCGAGATCGCGGTGGAGTTGATTGTCAGTATTCTTCGAAAGCGCGGCAAGATCGTAGTGGTGGGCATCGGCAAGTCCGGCAACATCGGACAAAAAATCGCCGCCACGCTCAACAGCACTGGGTCAACGAGTGTCGTCTTGAACAGCGTGGACGCGTTGCACGGCGACCTCGGCATCGTGAACGATGGCGATTTGATTCTGGCCCTGAGTTACTCGGGCGAATCAGAAGAGTTGCTAAACCTTTTACCAGCGTTGAAGCGATTTTCCGTAAAAATCATTTCTCTAACCGGAGGAACCAAGTCTTCACTCGCGCGGCACAGTGATGTGGTGCTCAACGTCAGAGTGGCCAAGGAAGCCTGTCCCTTTAACCTGGCGCCCACCGCCAGCACCACGGCCATGCTCGTGATGGGAGACGCGCTGGCGATGGCGGTGTTGCAGGCGCGCGGATTCAAGAAAAGCGACTTCGCCAGATATCACCCCTCCGGCGCAATAGGTCGGACGATGCTTTTGCGCGTCGGCGACATCATGCGCACCGGTTCGCGAAATGCCGTCGCTGTGCAGACCGTCACAGTCAAGGAAGCGCTCCTGGTCATGACACGAGCCAAGTCCGGCAGCCTTAGTGTTGTCGACGGGCGCGGCAAATTGGTCGGTGTTTTCACCGACGGCGACTTTCGCCGGCACATGGCCATCGACGACAATCTGCTCATCCAGACCCTGGCACGAGTCATGACGCAACGTCCGGTCTGCATTCGCGACAGTGCCCTCGCAGTCGAGGCTTTGAAGATTTTCGATGAACAGAACATCGACGACCTGATCGTGATAAACGCAAGAAATGAACCGGTCGGCCTGGTGGATTCGCAGGATTTACCCAAATTGAAGTTGATGTAAGCGCTGACTTTTCGAACATGGGCTTTTCAGAAGCCAGCTTCAAAACTACAGACCGCACCTGGCATTTGCAGACTGGAAGAGTTGCGGAATTCTTGTATCCTCCTGTTCGCAAAACGCTGCCTGCGAAATGGCCGAGTAACATGAAAACACAAATTCCAGACGAGCTCAAAGCCGACATGCCCCAGACGAACTGGGGTAAGATCCTAAGTGCCACGCCCGTGGTGATGGCCGTGGTCGCGACCTTGCTGGCAGGACTGGCTTCGAGTGATATGACTCGTGCACAATATGACCGATCACTCGCCGCACAGCAGCAATCCAAAGCAGGGGACCAGTGGAGTTATTTTCAGGCCAAAAAACTCCGGGGCACCCTCCAGCGAAATACGCTCGACATTCTCCAAGCCACCGCCGACGTTCATCCGCTCGTTGCCTCAGTTTTGCCCACACCCGTCAACGCGCCGGTTGTCGCCGCGTTGGAAAAAAGTGAATTGCCCGCTATCCCTGGCAACACCGCACTGGACGCAACTGTGCAAGCCGCGCTTACGGCGGTCGAAAACCACAATTCGGAACTCCAAATCTCCAATCTGCTTTCGCAGGTCACTGACAGCGCGCTTGCCACTTCGCTTACCCTGGCAAAAGGTCAGGCCACGGCGTTCGACGACGCCACCAAGCCTATCAACCATGCGATCGACCAACTTGAAAAATCCCTCGCGGCAGGCGAGAAGTCATTGAACCGCGACTTTACGGTGGCGCGCCTCCGCTACGCCACGCTTCGCTACGATGCTGAAGCACGCCTGAACCAGACCATTGCCAACCTCTACGAGTTGCAGGTGCGGAAGAGCAACATTTCAGCCGAGCGTCACCACCGGCGCAGCGGAAAGTTCTTTTTCGGCATGCTTGCGGCACAAGGGGCGGTCATTATTTCAACTCTTGCCATGGCGGCCCGGAAACGAAACTTGCTCTGGTCCATTGCCGCTGCGGCCGGACTGGCGGCGATTGCCTTTGCCATTTATGTATATCTTCGCGTGTAAATATGCCTGTGCTGATTCTCGTGGCCTGGCTCGACAAGCGAAGTTTGTTCCGGCTCCCACTTTGAATGGAATCCCATTCTCCGGCGTCTGGCTTTCGATGCGTTTCATGCTGGTGGGAGAAAACAAAATTTAATCGCGTGCTCAAGGCTTGCTTTCAATCAAGATTTGTAAATCCTTTTGCTCATGTTTAAGTCCGTGAAATCGCAGTTTTACGCCAGCTTGGCGTGGCTGATGTGTATTTGCGTCTTCGAGTTCCGTGTTTCGGAACTCCGGGCCGAACCGACGAGCGCCGATCGTTGGTGGTCGGAGAATGTCGAGCGCGCCCTCCAACATGCAGTCACCAATCGCGTGGCCTTGGAAACAGCCTTGCGCAGCGTGCCGGTTTCCCAACGCGACGGCTTGCAGTTTCTGGTAGAGAACATGCCGGAACCGGACTTGCGCTCGCTCTCCTCGGATTTCCTTTTGGAAAACACAGCGCTGGCGTATGAAGCCCTTAACGCGGCACCGTGGAAGGAACAAATTTCGAAGGAACTTTTTCTGAATGATGTACTGCCATACGCCTCCGTGAACGAAAAGCGCGACGCATGGAGACGCCGATTACGCGACCTCTCTGCTCCTCTCGTCGCCGGATGCAAGACGCCGTCGGAGGTTGCGCGGCGGTTGAACGAGAAGCTCTTTGCGTCCGTCGGTGTGAAGTATTCCACCCAGCGCAAGAAAGCCTGCCAAAGTCCGCTCGAAACGATGGAAAGTGGACTGGCCACCTGCACCGGACTTTCCATTTTGCTCGTCGATGCCTGCCGTTCAGTAGGAGTGCCAGCTCGCGTCGTCGGAACGCCTTTGTGGATTAATCTGCGTGGCAATCACACGTGGGTGGAGATTTGGGACGAGGGCTGGCATTGCGCGGGCGCCGCTGAACCTGATCCACAAGGTCTCGATCGTGGCTGGTTCCTAGGCGACGCCTCACAGGCACGAAAGGACGAGCCGAAACACGCGATCTATGCGAGCAGTTTTGCAAAGACCGGATTGAGCTTCCCCATGGTCTGGTCCAGGAACACGACCTGGGTCAGCGCGGTGAACGTAACTGACCACTACACACCGAAGGCTGTCAAAGTTGATCCTGATAAAACGCGATTGCTCGTAAAAGTTCTTGATCGCCCGGCGGGCCGGCGCGTTGCCGCAAAACTGCGAGTTGTGGACACCAGCGATGCAGCGGCTGTGCAGGAGGGTGTCAGCAAGGATGAAACGGCGGACTTAAACAACTTCCAATCTTTCGAGGTACGGAAGGAACACAGCTATCAGGTTCGCGTGGAACTGGGTGATCGCAAGGTGACAAAAGATTTCCGCACCGGCACTAACGCGCAGGAATTGATCGTGTTGGAGTTGAATGAAGAAACAGTCGTCGCTCTGCCGACGCAAGCCTGCTACGTGCGGCCAAAAGTTGCAAAGCCGCTCAAATCCTCCGAATCCACGAAACTAAAAAAGGCACTCGCCGATTACTTCGCCGCCACTTCCCAACAGCGAGCCAATTGGAAATTTTCCAGCAGTCTGGAAAAGCTTTTACGTGACAACGAACCCGCGACGCGACAGGCCGCCTGGGAAGCTTATTGCGCGGCACCGCTTCACACGGCGTTGAAACAGGACTACGATAACAAGCAGGTCCGCTTTGATAAGTATCTGAGTCCCTACACCGTGAAAACTGTAGGTACGCGACCAGCGAATGGCTGGCCGCTCTTCATCGCCATGCACGGCGGAGGCGGTGCGCCCAAGAGAGTGAACGACAGTCAATGGCAGCACATGCAGATTTACTATCGCGATCAACCCGAAGCCGGCGGCTATCTCTATGTTGCACTACGCGCGCCCAACGATACTTGGAACGGTTTTTACGACGATTACGTTTACCCTCTTGTCGGGAATCTTGTTCGCCAGTTTCGGCTCTTTGGCGATGTGGACCCCAACAAAGTGTTTATCATGGGCTATTCGCACGGCGGCTACGGCGCTTTCGCCATCGGGCCAAAAATGCCGGACCACTTTGCGGCGATTCACGCCTCGGCTGCCGCACCTACTGATGGCGAAACCACGGCGAAAACCCTCCGGAACACGATCTTCACCTGCATGGTCGGCGAGAAGGATACTGATTATGGACGTTATGAGCGTAATCAGAGATTCAGGGATGCCTTGGCAAAGTTGCGTGGTGACCGCACGAACATCTATCCTGTGACCGTGCAAGTTATCGCGGGTCACGGCCATTCCGGTTTACCGGACCGCGACAAAATAAGGGACATGTATCCCGCTGTGCGTAATCCCGTGCCGCGCGAACTGACTTGGTTGATGACGGATCGCGTCATCAAGGATTTCTTCTGGTTGTATGTGCCGAACCCGTCCAAGGAACAGGAGTTGATTGCTTCATGCCAGGACAATCGCATCACCGTGACGACCACTCCAAACGTCGCCTCGGCCACGGTATTGCTGGATGATCGGTTGATTGATTTCGACCAGCCGGTCGCATTGGAAGTCAATGGTCGAACCTCGAAGCAGAAACTTAAGCCTGGCTTGCGCACGCTGTGTGAAACGCTTTTGCGGCGTGGCGATCCCGACCTGGCCTTCACTGCGCAACTTGAATTGCCAATCCAAAATCGCCACGCCAAGAAATGAAGCTCGCGGTGATTCCCGCCGGCGACTTCTACCTCCAGCATCAATACGCTACTTCATCAAGGCCCATAAATCAGAGATTTCACCAAATGAAAATGAAGCTAATTTCCGGTTCACCCCACGCCGCAAACCCCGTCGCAGCGGACGTGAGTCCGCTCCATCTCATTCGGGGAGGAAGTTTGAGCCGACTCACGTCGGCTGCTACGATTCGGGGGTTCAAAGCACTAAAACTCGTTCGAAGAAATCTCACCCCATTGGATGAGAAAAGGGTGACTGAAAACCGGATGAAGGGGACATCGCGTTCTACTCCTGTTTTGGCAATCGCTCTAATCGGACTGCAAGTTACTTGCGCCCTCGCGGCATTCGCAGCCGAAGGGCAGGAACCGCTTGAAACGCGGATGCAGCGTGGCAAGGAGTTGTATCTGAGGAATTGTTTTGCGTGCCACCAGATCAACGGACAGGGCATCCCGGGTGTGTTTCCGCCACTGGCCAAGTCCGATTTCCTGGCCGCCGACCTGGAACGCAGCATCCGCGCCGTATGCGAAGGGCTGTCGAGCGAGATCAAGGTGAATGGCCGCAAGTACTCAGGCGTGATGCCACCCGCGATTCTCGACGACACGGAAGTGGCCGACGTGTTCACATTCGTGCTGAACAGTTGGGGAAACTCGGGCGGCACGGTCACGCCCGACACCGTGAAAACCGTGCGCGCCAAGACAGCGTTCCCAACGTTTGAGATTTTGAAGAAATCAAATGTCTATCCGCCCCTGCCCACCCCGCCGGAGGGCTTCACCTTGCGCGAAGTGGTTCGTCTGCCGCAAAAGTGCGTTCGCATGGCGAGCGATGGAGAAGGGAAAATACTTTATCTGCTCTCTGAAAACGGTGATGTCTGGCGACTCGAAACCGGGAACGGAAGCCTCCGACAACACTTCTGGGCGAAAAATTATCTGGAAAAAAGACCGGGCGATATTGGCGGACCGCTCTTCGTGCTGGGGATGACGATGGACAAGCAGAAACGGCTCTACATCGCCTCCAATCAACAAAACAAAGCCACCTTACCCGTGCAGAACATCGTGACGATTTACCGGACGACGACGTTTGTTGAAGGCGATCCGGCAGAACCAAAACCATGGTTTCAGACCAATTACCCCGGCGCCCCCGCTTACATTCATGCGGTTGAGCACATCGCCTTTGGGCCGGACGGTTTTCTCTATGTCGGCAACGGGGCGCGCACCGATGGTGGCCAACACGGCGGCGACACCAACACCTATTATGGCCAGGGGGAGACACCGATCACTGCGTGCATGTGGCGCGTGGATCCGCAGACGGAAAAGCCAACGCTCGAAGTTTTCGCCCGTGGCATTCGCAATGCCTACGGCTTTTGCTGGAACGACAAGGGGGAAATGTTCGCCACTGAGAACGGTCCGGACGCCGATGCTCCCGAGGAACTTAACTTGATCGAGCGCGGGAAACACTATGGTTTCCCCTACACCTATGCCAACTGGACGAACAAGGCCTACCGATTTACGCCGGATCGGCCGCCCGGCTTGGAATTCACATTGCCAATTCCGAACCTCGGTCCTGCTGGTGGATTTTACGGTGAGCCGGTTTACACGTTCGATCCACACTCTGGTCCGGGAGGTATAGTCTTTCTCGGCGATGATTTTCCGGAAGGGTGGCGTGGAACGCTGTTACTGAACCGCTTTGGAAACTTCATTCGCACGCCCAAGGACAATGTCGGCTACGACGTGCTCCAGGTAAAACTGAATAAAGATTCTGCGGGGAAATACGAAGCGCACATTTACACTGTGCTGGCCCCGCTCGGACGACCCATCGACGTCCATCTCAGCGGCCGCGGCAAGGTTTACATTTGCGAATATTCAAGGGCCACCAACAGTTCCACTTCCTACGCGCCATCAGGCCGGATCCTCGAACTGGCTGTCAAAGCGAAGTGATACTCAACAAACAGCCGTTGCTGGATGACGGCAGTTGCCAGGTCTTCCTAAGCGCTTGCTGGCCAAGAGCGCCACAAAAAAGCAAGAGAGCAGGCGGCGGAGCGGACGCTGGCAACAGTTCGCTGAGCTGCTTCAACACCGGATGAAGGGACGCTCGGCGCGATAACCCACACACACGCGCCTCGGTCCACTCCATCCTTTGGTGATTAGTTAGGCGGCAATTTCATGTCCTCACCTTACCAGATCGGCGCTCGATCTCACTCACATACTGCTCACGCTGTACGTCCGACGAAAATGCTCGCCTCGGTAGAATGATTCCGGCGATACGGTCAACCATGACAAAGACGTGCTGATCAGTGACAGCGACAGCTCGAATGAGAGGCCACTGAAACACCGACTGGTGGCGAGAGGAACGCTGTCGGATGCCTTCCTCCTCAATGAAAACCTCCTGTGCACCGACGATGTATCCGTCTTCGGCCGGCCTCATCCGCTGCATCTGCCTCCGCGAAATATCGCCGATAACGACGATCAAAAGGAAACCACCGGCGAGAGCGCCGCAAAGCATCGCTGCCAGAAACGTGGGCTGTGATGAAAGGTGCAACAGCGACAATGCAAACCCAATACCGAGGCCGACGGCGATTCCGATCAACATCCGAACAACTCTGTCTCCGGGTGCGGCTGACACCGTGCGAGCGACATGCTTCACGAAGGCCGTGTAATCTTCTTGAGTAATGTCAGTCTTGATGTTCATTTCAGATTCATATCAGCTGGTGCGCTGGCTGCCGCTTAACGAGCTCAACGACCGCCGCCGCTCGCCTCGCCTGACCCGAATCATCGGCGCGGCGGACCCGGGCTGGTAAAGTTCGAAAGAAAAAAACCTGGCGCAAACTCCACAACCCTCTTGACTACCCTCATAGGCGCTGCAGCGCATTAGGCGGCGTTGATATCATGGACCATCAAGAGACACTCCGATGCCGAAAGCTCGTAACCCAAGCCGAGTAATGAATCCGACAGCGATAATCGTCGCGGCACTGAGCAATACGGCACGGCCAAAACTCAAGCGACGGCCGAACCATACAAATGCAGCGGCTACCATAACCCACTGAGCGACGTTTAGCAGGCGTGCGACCGCATCACCAAGAACGGAGCGGGAGTGTCCGGCCTCAAACACAACGAGAGCATTGTAAGGAAACAAAAGCTGCGGAGCAAAGAACAAGAGTTCGGAATTAAGAGCCCAGCCGATGAACGGCAATACGAACACTGCGGCCAAACAAGCTGCGAACACCACAGTATTCCTGAGGTAGTAGCTGTGCTGTGTCCTGCCGGAATCCATACGCGTGACGCCGCCTAACCTTTAGCAGTGTATCCGTCGTGCCCTGGTTGACGAGCATCCAAATTCTCCGA
>CAZYYS010000154.1:0-13023 GCA_964651015.1 uncultured Verrucomicrobiota bacterium | reverse complement strand
CACTGGGATGAACTCTGGCCCACGTCCTAAACGGGGGCGGTGCGCGCAGGCGCCCTGCACCCGGCTCTCGTCGAGCTTTTCGTTAACTCAAGTGGGGCGTTAGCGGACGCAAAACGGGCAAATCACTTCACGACTTCCGCCGCTTTCAAAATCTCCGTCACCAACATATCGCCTGTCCACTTGTTCTCCGGCAGGATTTTTTGCACGCGACCGTGCGCGTCCACCACCACCGTTCGTAAATTATGGCTGATGGTGTTGTCCTGACGCCAGAATTGCTGGCCGAACTGTTCCGCGATGGCGGTGATATCAATCAACTCGCCGGTGACGAAATTCCAATGGCGCGGGTCATACTCAAATCGCTTGGCGTATGCCTTGAGAATGGCCGGCGTATCGACTTCTGGATCGAAAGAGATTGAAAGCAAATGCCAGTTCGTGGGTGCGTTTGGCATCGATAGCAGTTTTTTTTGTGTTTCAGCAAAGTTGTTCGACATGCGTGGACAGAAATCCGGGAAGGGACAAGTCGTAAAAATAAATGTGAACGCGAGCGCCTGCCCCTTGAACTGGCTCGTGCTTACCGCCTGGCCCAGTTCATTGGTAAAATGATACTCCGGCAACGGGTCGCCGACACTTAACGGCTCCACTTCACGCGCGCGACGAATCGTTTGGTGTGAAGGCAATTCTGTCGGCGACGCTGCCGCCAACTTTGTCACTTGTTCAATCCAACCGTACCTGGCTGTCACAACCATTCGAAATGAAACCGCGTCACCGGGTTTCAAGCCGGACAGTTCCTTCGCGTCCTTGACCTCAAGCGGCATTGTCATCGCTTTCATGTAACCGGGAATCTCTTCGTGTTTGATCACCGCCGTCTTGCCGTCGGGCCTCAACTCCTGAATCACGCCTTTCACTTGGAAAATCTGTTGGTTGGTGTCGGGGCTGGACGGGCGATCCGAAGCAATAGCGCCTGACGGTTCTTCTTTGCAGGAAACTACGACGCCGAGCAAAACCGAAGTGCCGAACAAAACTAGATTTCGCGACCAAGCCATGACCTAGTTTTGCCAACCCGGTGGATCATGACAAGCTTCGCCAAAGATTTTTTAGCTACAGATGCCTTTGTCATGCAACGGGGAAGGGATTTGCATCGCCGGAACTTTTTTTACAAACCGAGCGACTCTCGACGGTTGCAACACTGGCTAGCCAACCGAGGGGAGTTGGGTTCGGCGTGAACTCTGCACACGTTGTGGCCGCACCATTTGCGGAGGTTTGCGCGGCGACCGTTCAGTTCAATCGTTGATTCCACCGTGCGGGATGGCGCCCGTGTGGGAAAGGATCTCTGCCAGCAAAGGAGTAACTGTGGTAGCTCGGCTTGTAATATCTTCCAAGGAACCTTCCACAGATGGGACAGGGAGAGCGGACCAGTGCAATAAGTATTCCATGCCAGCTTCCCTCGCTGCAGCCTGCAAATACCGGTTCGCGACCGAATCTACCGGCTGCGAGGCGGTTGCCAAGGCCAGCAGCCCAATCAAGAGGCGCTCCTGCCCGGCACGCTTCCAAAACGCCATATCGATCCAGTTCTTGACTACATCAGGCAAATCTTCACCGGCGTGCGCCGCGACGATGACGATGTCGGCTTCCTTGGTTGCGCGTGTGGCGGCTGAGAAGATTTCCGGGTGGTGGAGCCCGTCGAAGTTCCACCACGAAGCGTTGAAAACGCAGTCCGGCGCAAATTGTTCTATTACATCGTTGTAAATGCGTGCCAATCTCCTGGCTAAGACCGTATCGGCGAAAAGCACTACGATATTCAAGGGAGTTGTAAACTCCACGAAGGCTTCTTCCCCCACCGGAAGTGCTGGTAATGGTGATAATGTGTTCATAGGTTGCATAAAGTTGGCCTCGGTTATCTGGCTATTCACAGTAAGGCTTGCCGTAAGGTGATGTGTCGGCTCCACTTTTTTTGTGAATGGTTCAACTTTTCTTGCTTGCCAAAGTTTGGGCTTGGCTCAGGAAAAATTGCTTTTCCAATGTCCGCCTGCTTGATGAAAACGGAATTCTCTGACGGGCGAATTGGCATCCGGCCTTATCAACCCGATGACCTTCCTCTGCTGTACGAAGCCGTGCGAGAGTCCATCAAAGAACTCTCCGCTTGGATGTCATGGTGCCACCCCGATTACTCCACCGATGAAAGCTCGGCCTTTGTCTTATCGCGCGAGGCGGAATGGAACAAAGACGAACATTACAGTTTCGTCGTTTTTGAAGCCGCGACGCGGGCTGAACTTCATCAATCGCATTCACAGCTTCGCCAACTTGGGCTATTTGATCAGGACCAGCCATACCGGACATGGCAACGCCACCGCCGCGGTACGGTTGGCCGCGAGGTTCGGCCTGCGAGAACTGGGATTCGCCGGCATTGAAATCCTTGTGGCGGTTGAAAACGTGGCCAGTCAGCGGGTGGCGGAGGAAGCCGGAGCGCGCCGAGAAGGAATCTTGTGCAAGCGACTCTTGCTTCACGGCCAATCCCGCGACGCTGTAATGTTTTGTTGGTGGCAGAAGATTTGGACACTTGAATCCGACGCCCGCCTGAACTACAACGTCGCACGCTGCATGAATGACAATCACGGCCTCGCCTTAGTTGCCCCCCGGATCACGCCGATGCTGGATTCGGGATTCCAGCCTGCAGTTTTGGCCAATCACGCGTTTCGCAATGGCGCAGTTGCCTCGAATAACCCAGTCCCGATCCAAATCGCACTCGAACAAGCCGACGGGGCCGTTTTCCACTTCGCAACGAAGATTTTTTCGGAAAATTCTCCGCAATCTGCTGGTAATTTCACTTACCTCGAGCGCCTTGTGAAATTCCTGCTTTGGTCGCGCGGCGGTTTCCGAATCTACTATGCCGGACCGGAGCAGTACGCGAAACGGTTGCAAAATCATTTTCACGACACGCCTACCGGCCGGTTTGATTCCAATCTGCTTGGCGAGAAAGTTTACGACCGTCCCATCGAAGTCGTAGCCGCGAAACCGGCGAACATCCCGCCTGCCCATGCGAACACGAAACCACTCGGCGGCAATTGGAATGGTTGCCGCATCGGTTTCGACCTCGGCGCCAGTGATCGCAAGGTTGCCGCTGTCATGGAAGGTAAGCCGGTTTTCAGCGAAGAGGTGGTCTGGAATCCAGTGCCGCAGGCCGATCCGCAATGGCACTTCGACCAGATCATGGATTCGTTGAAACGCGCTGCCGCGCATCTGCCACGCGTCGATGCCATTGGCGGGAGTTCCGCCGGTGTTTACGTTAATAACCGCGTGAAAGTCGCTTCCCTTTTTCGCGGCGTGCCGCCCGAAGCGTTTGATCGACGAGTCAAAGACCTCTTTTTCGAAATGAAAAAGGCATGGGGCGATCTTCCATTCGAGGTCGTCAACGATGGCGAGGTCACCGCACTGGCCGGTTCGATGACCATTGGTCAAAACGCGGTGCTCGGCATCGCGATGGGATCGAGTCTGGCCGCCGGCTACGTCACGCCCGAGGGCAGCATCACTTCGTGGTTGAACGAACTGGCGTTCGCGCCAGTTGATTTCAGCCCGACCGCACCGGTGGATGAGTGGTCCGGTGACCGCGGTTGCGGCGTGCAATATTTTTCCCAGCAAGCCGTTGGTCGCTTGATCCCGGCCGCTGGAATTGAAGTGGATGCCGCGCTGCCGCTCCCGGAAAAATTGAAACACGTCCAGGGTCTGATGCAAAAAGACGACGCGCGCGCACGAAAGATTTATCAAACCATCGGCACATACCTCGGCTACGGTCTCGCGCACTACGCTGACTTTTACGATTTCAAACACGTTCTCATTCTGGGGCGGGTTACTTCCGGCTACGGCGGCGATGTGATTATTGGAGGCGCAAAGGAGGTTTTGCGCGTTGAATTTCCTGAGCTGGCGGGCCGCATTGCTTTCCACATCCCGGATGAAAAAGACAAGCGCCACGGACAGGCCGTCGCCGCGGCGAGTCTGCCCGTCATTCGGTAACTGATGCCCCAGTCACCCTTACGCTGGCAGCCGGCGAATTTCTATTCTTGACCATTAGGGGGGGCATAATCGGGAAATGGCTTGCCGCCAAAATGTGCCCGCTAAGATGGACTCTCACGCAGACTTCGCTCATTCGGAACAAAGCAGTGGCATTTCCCTCAACCAGATCGCTTCCCTGCTGGAGCACCAATCAGAAAGGAGTCGGCAACCTTGCATTTTGTTTTTTGACCGATCAGTCCCAGGAGTTTCACAGCATGACGATTTGGCGAAAGATTGGTCGAATTTTCCCGTATTAAAGGTGAGAGCCAAATTCGATCAAATCGACTGGCTGCTGAGGCGGTTTTTCTGAACCTGAGTTTACGATAGCAGTTTCGCTGGTCGAGGACGACCATCATTATCGAAACCTTGTCGGCCGCTCGTTGCAGTCGGACAAACGGCTTCGTCTGCTCAGTGCTTACGCCACGGCCGAGGAAGCCCTCCAGCGTTTTCCCAAGGAAAAACCGGAGTGGCTTTGGTGGCCATCAAACTGCCCGGTTTGGATGGCATCGAATGTGTCCGCCGGCTGCGACCGTGACACCCGGCGCTGCCGACCCGGTTCGTTATCCTGACGGCGACGGAAGATGCCGGTTTGATTTTCAGTGCGCTCAAAGCCGGAGCGCGCGGTTATCTCTTGAAAAGTCAAACGCCGCGCAAAAAGCTGATCGCGGCCCTCAAAGAAGTCTTCGCCGGCGGTGTTCCCATCACCCCCATCATTGCCCGGGAACTCATCGGCCATTTTGAAGTTCAGCGCAACCCGGAAGCCCAACTCTCCGACAAGGAAGAATCGGTCTTGCTCCATCTGGCAGATGGTTTGATGTACAAGGAGATCGCCGACCAGCTTTCGATTCCTCTGAACACGGTGCGCAAGCGCGTGGGAAAAATATACGAGAAGTTTCACGTTCATACCCGCGCCGGCGCCGTGGATTTTGTCCGCAACCGCCGCTCGTCACGCTGACGCGAGTCCGAACAGATGCCGGTTCTCGGCCCCCCCCCCCTAGGATGTCATGGCCAAATGACATCCCGATACATCTTCATGTCATGGCGGTCATTCGGCGATGAGTTAAACTCGCCGGTGATTGAAAACGATTCCTTTCCATTCTGACCGGGAAAACGGCGCTGGGTGCGGCGCCCTTCCAAAACGATTGGAACCCGTCTTCCCAAACACCTCCACCAAAGCCAGCCTATGAAAAATGAAACGAAGAGCCTCTTTCATAACTCCGTAGCCGCCGACGTGAGGAGGCGGACGCGTCAGCAACCAAGGAAATCCGCCTCGTCACCTCGGCGGCTACGCGGGGCGGGTGGAGTTTTGAAAGAACCTCTGAAGAAATTCCACTCCTCACCGTGGTCCGTGAACCCGCTCGTTGCTTTGGTCCTGCTTTTGTTTGCGGGAGCGCTCCCTGTCGACGGCCAGTCCGTGGCCGACCGGCTCTCGCGACAGCTCTTCTATGATGAACACATCGTGCAAGTCGGGCCGCTCGCTTCGAGTGAGCAGGAGGCGCAACTGCTTTTGGAAACCTTGGATGCCTGGCGGGCGAGCCGATACCAGAACGGAGTGGAGCAACTTGAAGAGTTTCTCAACACGTTGACGAACTCGCCGTGGGCACCGTCATTGGATGCCGTGCTGGGGAAATACTATAATGACGTGGGCCGCTACACGCTGGCCTTGGAGCATTATGAACTGGCTTGGGCCGCGACGAAAAGCGATGCGACCCGCAACGGGAAGCGAGTAGCGGATTTGGCGTTTGCCAACTGGACGCGGCTGCTCGCGAGTTTGGGCCGCATAGAAACTCTGGACGCACTCTTTCAGGAGACCAGGGGGCGCGTGTTGGATCGCGGGCCGTTGTCGCAGAAGTGGGCGCGGACGTGGGAGGCCATTGCCGAAATGCGGCAGAAGCCGGGCATTTCGTACAAGTGCGGCACGTTTGCATTGAACAACGTTGCGCGGGCGTTGCGACTCAATTACGACGCTGGACCCTTGATGCGAGAGCCCTCTCCCACGACCGGCTTTTCGCTGCAAGCACTCACCGAATTGTCAACGAGGCTGCGTCTTGGGCTGGTGCCCGTGCATCGCGAGTCTGGGCAAGAGATCCCGGTGCCCAGCGTGGTGCACTGGCGGCAAAATCATTACGCGGCGATCATCTCCCTTTTGTTGAGTCTGACGGATGGCAAAGGCCAGACCACCAAGTGGAATTACGATGAGTATGGCCGCGTGACGAACAAAGTGGATCAAGCCGGCGTGGAAATCCTGCGTTACAAGTACGATGCGAACAGCCGGTTGACCAATCGCTGGAGCAAGGCCAAGACCGACACGTACTACTCCTACAACAACGTCGGCAGCCTGACCAACATCAATTATCCGGTGAGCGCGGACATCGGGTATCAGTATGACGCGTTGAACCGGCTCACAAACATGGTGGACGCGGCGGGCACGAGCGCCTACGCTTACACCAGTGGCGGGCTGTTATGGACGGAGGATGGCCCGTGGACGAGCGATACAGTCACCAACATCTACTACAACCGGCTGCGAACGAACCTGACCTTGGTGCAACCGACCGGCATGTGGACGAATCGGTTTGCGTATGACTTGCCCCGTGAGATAGCGCCACTCACAGCAGTTGAGTTATTAACCCAGCGCTCGCATTGCAGGTTGCCTGGTGGCTTCCAGAGCGATTATCTCATGGGGCGAGCGAAAGCGTTGACGGAAGTGGCGTCGCCCGCGTCGCCCGGCGGGACGTTTACTTATCTGCTCGGCGCCGTCAACGTGGCGGGTCCGTTGCCCAAGAAGATCACGCTGGGCAACACCAGTTACATCACCAACACGTATGACTCGATGGCGCGCTTGACCGGCACGTATCTCAAGACCAGCGGCAACGTGCTGACCAACAAACACGAGTACATTTACCCCGTGAGATAAACTCGACATGATTGGCAACGATGAGTCAGTTCGTTTACGTTTACGTTCTGCGGAGTGGGCGCGACGCCCAGCATTACGTCGGGTTCACCGCGGACCTGAAACGGCGATTGTCCGAACACAACGCGGGGCGGGTGGAGTCCACGCGTTTGCGGAGGCCCTTCGAGTTGATTTATTACGAGGCGTGCCGGGACCAGAGCGATGCCACGCGCCGGGAGAAATACCTCAAGACTGCTTGGGGCAAGCGTTTTTTGAAAAGCCGGTTACGGAACTATCTCACGGGGTGAACAACACGGCCAACCAGCGGACGCTCCAAACGTTCACGGACGCCGCGACGTATGGTTACACCTACGACCGGATCGGCCAACTCACGAACACCGATAGTTCCGTGTCCGCCCAGGACCGCAAGTATGTCTATGACGCCGCGTGGAATCTCAATTTTCGGACGAACAACACGACGGCGCACTCTTCAAGGTGGATGGGAAGAACCAAGTTGACTTCGTTCGCGGCTTCCCATTCACGGCGCGATTCACTTGAACTGGACTCGCTGGAATTGCAGGTTGGGGATTCTCCCTTGAACCACCAACAAAGCACTGGGTAGGGTGAAAATGGAGGTCGGGCGACTGGAGCCCATCGTGGGTACGTTGCGGATGGCAACCAAGGACGTCTCATTTTACTTTTTCCTCGCAACTTCGGCCCTCAGGTGGTTTTTTACTAATGCGAATTATGCCGCAATTTTCTTACAAAGCCAGACGCCGCACCGGCGAAGCGGTCGAGGGAGTGCTGGAAGTGCCGGATCGGTCGGCGGCGCTGTTGCAAATTGAGCGCTTGGGACTTTTTCCCGTGGCGGTGGAAGCGGCCAAAGGTGGTGCGGCGGCTGCACCCGAGAGAACGGCAGCGCGTAAAGGGGAATGGGCAGCTTCGTTGCCACCCGCGTTGCGCGAATTGCTCCAGCGCAAACGCAAACCCAAACTTCAGGAACTGGCCACGTTCACACAACAACTCGCCAATTTGCTCAAATCCGGCATGCCGTTGACTGTGGCTCTGAATAGCATGACTCATCTTGAGTCGAAAGGCATTTCCGCCGACGTGAGCAAGCAACTCAAGCAGGAGGTCATGGAAGGAAGAAGTTTGTCCGACGCGATGTCCCAGCAGCCGCTCATCTTTTCTGACATGTATATCAACATGGTGCGGGCCGGTGAGCAAAGCGGCGCGCTCGTGGACGTCTTGCGAAGGCTGGCGAACCACTTGCAACAATTCGCCGAGGTGCAGGCGAAATTTACCTCGGCAATGATCTACCCGGCGCTGGTCTGCTGTGTCGGTGTGGTGATCATCGCCTTTTTCATGTTTTTCATGATGCCGCGATTCATGGACATGTTCAAGGGATTCAACCTCACGCTCCCATGGCCGACGCGTATGTTAATGGGATTCACGTATTATTTTACACACTACTGGTGGTTGCTGTTTTTGGTCGCGTTGGCGGGCATTATGTTGTTCCGCCGTTTTCAAACGACGGAGGCCGGACGGCGCAAAATTGACAGTTGGAAAATGAACGCGCCGGTCGTGGGCAGCGTGATCAAGATGAATTTGTTCGGGCAGTTCGCGCGGACGCTTTCGACGTTACTTCAGAACGGCGTGCCGGTCTTGATGGCCCTGAAAATCACGGAACAAATCATTCCCAATCTGATCATCAAAGACGCCATCGCGCGGACGCGGGAAGGTGTAACGGATGGCAAAACGATCGCCCAACCCTTGGCGCACAGCAAAATCTTTCCGCAATTGATGATTGATCTGTTGAAAATCGGGGAGGAAACCGGCGATGTGCCCGGTGCTTTGGAAAACGTGGCGGACACTTACGAGAACGAATTGAGCATTCGGTTGCGCGTCATGACGAACTTGATTGAACCGGTGCTGATCATATTGATGGCAATCGTGGTCGGTTTCCTCTTGTTGAGCGTCATGCTGCCGATGTTCAAATTGATTTCGGGCATCAACACCGGCAATCCGCGATGAAACCGACGGAGCGCAAACGCATGTTTCAACAAAGGGGCGCAATGAACGCCCGGTGTGGTGACCGCGCGTTCACCCTGATCGAAATCATGATGGTGGTGGCCATCATTGCGATAGTGATGACCATGGGCATGCCTGCGATTTATCGACTGGTAAGACTGGAGTCGTTTCGACAATCGGTGAGTGATGTGATGGAGGCCTGCAGTCGTGCGCGAGCGCACGCCATTTTACAGGGGAGCACAATGGAGTTGGTAATCCGGGCGGAGGATGGCCAGATCACCGTGCAAAGTGCCGGAGGCGATCGAAGTGAAGGGCCTGGTAATCCTGCCAGCACGAGTGAAATCACCAGCAGCTCGGGTGCTTCAGTTTATACAGGGCAGTTGGGAAAGAATGTCGGGGTCGCCATGCTGGATGTGAACATGATGAACCAAATGGACTTGCCGGAATCGCACGTGCGTTTTTATCCCAACGGTACGAGCGATGAGCTCACGCTGGTGTTGCAGTCAGAAAAGGGAGAGATGCGGAAGATCACGCTGGAGGCCACCACGGGCTTGGCCGATGTGGAGACCATGCGATGAGATGGCGGAGGAGAAATAGCAGAGCGCAAAAGCAGCCAGATCGCACTGCGAGGGCGGTGAAAAGCAGATCGCCAGCACACATGCGTGATTCCAAATTCATTCAGGCTTTTACGCTGCTCGAGGTCATGATCGCGATGGGACTCTTTTTCATGGCCGTGTTTTCCATTCTTGCACTGATATCGAATGGATTGCGGAATGCGCGGGCCTTGCAGCAAACCACGGTCGATGCCGGGATGTTGGCAGCAGAACTTTCTCTCACCAACAAACTGACGGAGGGTGTCGAATCCGGCGACTTCGGCGACTTGTATCGAGACTACAAGTGGGCTCAAGAAATCGTTGAAGTGGAGACTAACGGTTTGTTCGAGGTGAGATTTGTTGTCATGCATAACGCTGGTGGCCGCATGGTTGAGACGCCGATGACTATTCTGCTGTTTCGACCGGAGTCATCCGCCAGTGGCGGTGTGGGGGGACTGCGGCGATGAATACCCGGAGACAAACTTCCTCATCGGGATTCACGCTTGTGGAAATCCTGGTTGCCATGGCCATTTTCTCGCTGGTACTCTTGGCTATTTATTCGACTTGGATGGCGATCATACGCGCCTCCCAAGCCGGATTGCAGGCTGCTGCAGCGGTGCAACGGGAGCGAATAGCCATGCGCACGCTGGAAGAATCGCTGATGTCGGCGCGCATGTTCGTTGCGAACAGCCGGCATTATGCGTTCCTTGCCGATACTCGGGATGAGTTCGCCGCGCTGAGTTTTGTGGCCCGCCTGCCGGATTCATTTCCGCGCAGTGGACGTTATGGCGGTTTGGTGATGCGGCGGCTGACATTTTCCGTTGAGGCCGGGACTGACTCGCAGAATCAACTTGTCCTGCGACAAGAGCCACTTTTAATGGAGCCGGATAGGGACGAAGAAGATCACCCTCTGGTCTTGGCGCGAAATGTCAGTCTCTTCAAGTTGGAATTCTTCGACGCCACCCCACGCGTCAATGACTGGGTGGATGAGTGGAAGCAAACAAACCAACTTCCCAAATTGGTGCGAATTTCTCTGGGGTTGGGGCAGGCTGGTCGAAATTCGTCCAGACCGCAGGCTGAAATTATTCGCACCGTGGCGCTGCCGGCAGTTGCGGTGCAACCAGTGTGGCAGATGGCCGCGCCAGGCGCCGCTGGCGCCCAGAACCCGGCAATGAATCAACCCCCAGGCGGTCAAGGAACCGTCCCGCCCGTTCAGCCGCCAGGTAGGATTGGCGGTGGAAAAGCACCGCAATGAAAATTGTCATCCGTACAACGCCAAACGGAATCGCACTGATTATTGTGATGGTGACGATTTTTGTTTTGGCCGTTCTGGCCGGGGGATTTGCGTATTCCATGAAAGTGGAAACCAAGCTGGCCCGCAATTCCCAAAACGAAACCGAGTTGGAGTGGCTCGGACGGTCTGGAGTTGAGTTGGCACGTTTTATCCTCGCTCAACAACTGATGATTTCTTCCGAGCCTTACGACTCGTTGAATCAAAAATGGGCGGGAGGCCCGGGCGGCTTTGGCACCACGAATAGCGCGTTGGCTAATATTTCATTGGAGAATAATCAACTCGGGAACGGGAAATTTTCGCTGAAAATTGTCGATCAAGAACGCAAGTATAACATCAATGCGGCAGACGAACGAGTGCTCAGGCAGGTACTGATTTTGATCGGCGTGGATGCGGGAGATTCTTCCGCGATCATCGACTCGATCCTCGATTGGCGCGATAATGATGATGACTCACATTTGAGCGGCTGGGAGAGCCAAGATTACCTGTCGATGCCGAAACCATACATGGCAAAAAACGGGCCCATTGACGATTTGTCAGAACTGTTACTGATCCATGGCATCACGCCGGAGATGTATTGGGGCGCGAATTCCATCAACCATGCGCCGACGGTGTTCGAGAAACGCATCGGGTCACGTTTAACGACGTTCGCGCCATCTTATGGGGTGGGATTTACTGATTTCTTTAACGCCGTTTCTGATGGACGGATTAATGTCAACACAGCTTCCGCGACGGTATTGCAAATGATCCCGGGCATCGACGAAACTACGGCCCAAGGAATTATCACCACACGCGCGGGTCCGGATGGAGTTGATGGAACGGAGGATGATATTCCATTCCGCAGCCCAGGCGAGTTGATAAATGTGCCGGGGCTGAACCGGCAGGTCGTTGGCCAGCTCGGTCGCTTTTTCAACGTGCGCAGTTCCACATTCGAAGTGCAGGTTGATGCGGAGATTGATCAATACAAGAAGCGGTTCGTGGCTTTGCTGCGCCGGAACAATCCGCGCGATGTGCAAGTGCTCTACATGTACTGCAAATAATTTCAAATCCTGTTGAACATTCTCAAGCATGAAGCCAATCATGCCGCGGAGAAAAATTCGCGATTTCAATCAAATGATTTTTGTGACCGGCACGGATACGTGCGCTGGCAAAACGCTGCTCGCTGGCTTGATACTTCACCATTTTCGTCAAAAAGGATTATGCGCCTTGGCAATGAAGCCCTTTTGCTCTGGCAATCGGAGCGATGTCAAGCTATTGAGTTCGCTGCAGAATGACGAGTTGTCGGTAGATGAGATAAATCCATTTTACTTTGAGGAACCAATCGCGCCGTTGGTAGCGGCAAGAGAACATCGAAGCAGAATCACTTTGAAAGACGTTTTGGCGCGAGTTCAAAAAGTGAAATCCGGGTGTGAACAATTGGTGATCGAGGGGGCGGGAGGGGTTTTGGTACCATTAGGTGAGGGATATACGATCCTAGATTTGATTGTCAGTCTGCGATGCCCGGCTGTGGTCGCCGCACGAAATAGGTTGGGTGCAATTAACCATACCCTCCTAACCGTGAAAAGCATGCAAGCCGCTGGGGTAAAGCCTATTGCCGTTGTGTTGATGGGGTGCCGGGTTTCTGATGCCTCAGCACGAGGCAACCTCCGGGTGCTTGAAGAAATACTCGCGCCGGTCAGGGCTTTCAGTATCCCATTCTTGGGCATCAAAGCATCGCGCACGGAGGCCGTAAAAAATAATTACAAAAAAGTAAAAAAAACTATTGCACTGCTTTCTGACTTTGATAACGTGAACTCGTTCTTTTGAACAACTCAAGAGAAGAGACTGGAAACAAAAACAACTGTTGACAGTTCGCACGGCAGAAAATAATCTAGCCGTGCTATTAACAGAGCTGAGATGCCGAGTTAAGGAATAAATTCGGCGCTCGGTTTTTTTGTCGTCTTTGAAGAGACGTGGATTTTGGGCGGAAAACGCCTGTTGCTCATTGAAAATTGAAATGTGCGATAAGTTGGAGCCCCTTAAGAAGCATTCAGTTAGTTGAGTGTTTCTTGAGAGTTTTAATAAT
This sequence comes from uncultured Verrucomicrobiota bacterium, assembly GCA_964651015.1. Taxonomy (GTDB): domain Bacteria; phylum Verrucomicrobiota; class Verrucomicrobiia; order Limisphaerales; family PALSA-1396; genus CAZYYS01. The sequence goes on along the minus strand of CAZYYS010000154.1, from coordinate 106 downwards.
TCAAAGTTGTTAGGCCTTATTGGCTTAACAGGAATCAACTAACGTTTTTTAACGGAGAGTTTGATTCTGGCTCAGAACGAACGCTGGCGGCGTGGATAAGACATGC
>CAZYYS010000153.1:0-13109 GCA_964651015.1 uncultured Verrucomicrobiota bacterium | reverse complement strand
GTTCATGGGGCCAAAGCGCATCCAAATTTTGGAGGTCGGAGCTTTCCATGAACCGGAGCGCGGCTGTGCCAGCCGCAGGCCGCCGAACCAGCGCAACGGGATAGCTCGGACGGGACCGTTTCAGTTTCATCTGCTGCGGCTGGGACAGTCCGCGCTCCGCCCGTTCAGGCGAAACAAATCACGGCGTTTCGTTGACCGTGGAATCTCTCCAAAACGAGGAAAAAATGAACTTGCGCAAGAAAGCGCTACGTCTTAACTTTCGCAAATTCTATGAACTCCCGCCGCGCTTTTACTTTGATCGAACTTTTAGTGGTCATTGCCATCATTGCTATTCTGGCTGGCATGCTTTTGCCGGCACTCGCCCGCGCCAAAATCAAGGCACAGGCCGTCAAATGCATTGCCAATCAAAAACAACAGTACCTCGGCTACCACATGTACGCAGAGGACAACAAGGATTTCCTCCCGATTCACGGCGATTGGGCCACGGTGGGTGGTTTTATTCGCACCAATGTTCGGACGGTGCAAATAGTGCATGACCGCGCGGGGGAAACCAATCGTCCGTTAAACGCTTACGTGCCAGCAGCCGAGGCCTTTCGTTGTCCTTCCGATCATGGCGACTCCTATTGGGCGGATGAATCAAAACCCTCGTGCTATGCCGCTTGGGGCAACAGTTATCTGGCGATGTGGGCGGTGGATTGGTTCGGCGTCAAACACACAACTGGCGATAGTGGTAGACCTGGGACAGCGGAAGGCGTGCCGATCAAAACCAGCGAGATTGCCTTGAGCGCGGCCAACAAGATCATTCAGGGCGACTGGCCATGGCACGGTTCGCGTGATTCTGGTGATGGATCTGTTGCCGGGGCGCAAAAAGCGGCCAAGAGCGTTTGGCATAATAACCGGGGGCAGCGTGGGTGGAACTTGATGTACGGCGATGGCCATGTCGCCATCTTCCGATTCCCCAAAGGCTACGGCCCCGATAAAATGTTCATCGCTGTCAGCCGCACGAATGCCTGGTGGTAAGGCGATGTTTGACAATCCGCTTCGGTGGTCCCTCACGCCTGGGTTTTCCGCCAATCCTTCTACGAGCTTAACACCGCAAACACATCACACTTACGCTAGGAAGCGCAGCGTTTTAGTTTCTGTCAGTTCCATGAACCCTCGCCGAGCTTTCACTCTCGTCGAGCTTTTGATGGTTATTGCCACCATCGCCATTCTGGCCGGGATGCTGTTGCCGGCACTGGCCCGTGCCAAAGTAAAAGCGCAGGCTGTCAAGTGCATTGCCAATCAAAAACAACAGTATCTCGGCTACCACATGTATGCGGAGGACAACCGTGACGCGTTTCCGATCCACGCGGATTGGGCCACGGTCGGCGGTTTTATCCGCACCAATGTAAAGACGGTGACCATCATGCATGACCGGTACGGAGAAACGAATCGCCCGTTGAATGCTTACGTCCCGACGGCCGAGGCGTTTCATTGTCCTTCCGATCGTGGCGACTCTTACTGGCCGGCCGAATCCAAGCCTTCCTGCTACGCCAGTTGGGGCAACAGCTATCTGCCGATGTGGTCCGTGGACTGGTACGGCGTAAAACACACCACCGCGAACAGCACTCTGCCGGGGATACCGGAAGGCATTCCGATCAAGACGAGCGAGATCGCCCGGAGCGCAGCGAACAAAATTATTCAGGGCGACTGGCCATGGCATGGCGCACGCGACGCCGGTGATGGCGCTGTGGACCCGATATCCTATGCCAGGAGTATCTGGCATAACAACCGCGGGCAGCGTGGCTGGAACCTGATGTGGGGCGATGGCCATGTTTCACTTTTTCGTTTCCCTAAAACTTACGGGCCTGCCCAACAATTTGGAACGCCGGTCAGCCTGACGAGTGCCTGGTGGTAAAGCGGCGTTTAAGAGTCTGCTTGAGCGTCATCTCATACGCTGAAAATCTCGCGCCCGATTTGGTGTGATTTTCTTCAACCTATTTCGGCGCGACTGGTGATTGAGCAATCGGGCGAGTCATCGCACAAAACGAAAATCGGTTGTTAAAATGACGTGAAAAAAATCTCTTCGATTGGTGCCGTAGTGGCGCTCGCAATGGTTGGCTCACCAGGCGCGATCCTGCTCGATGAAGCTTTCACTTACCCCGACGGGCCGCTCGTGACGGTCAGCGGCGGCAAGTGGCTTCACCACAGCCCTTCCAGTTCCGCTACCGGAGAACTCCAAGTCGTGTCCGGTCGAGTTCAACTTACACGGGCGAACAACGAAGACGTGAGCACTCTACTGCCGGGCCAACCTTACGATGCGGCGGGTGCGACCAATATTTTCTTCGCCAGCTTCACGGTGCGCTTCACCGCGCTTCCTTCCGCGGCCGGAAATTATTTTGCCCATTTCAAGGCCGTGGAAGCGAGTTCAGGATTTCGCGCCCGAATCTGGGCTTTCAGCGGCGGCGCAACGCCAGGCTCGTTCCGGTTGGGCATCTCCTCCAGTAGCGGGTCAGCCATCAACGTTACGAATCCGACGGAACTCGCTCTCAACACGGATTACAAAGTCGTCACACGCTTGGTGAACAGCAACTCAGTAGCGACGCTTTGGATCGATCCCACGTCGGAATCTGATCCCAGCGTCGCCACGTCGGAAGCGGTCTCCGCCGTCACGGTCGCAGCCTACGCCTTTCGTGAGGATGCCGGCATTGGCGTGATGACGATTGATGCTTTGCTGGTTGGCACGACATTCGCCGATGTCGTTCCGGCTTTGCCCGACACGCCACCTACCGTGATCACTCAGCCACAGAGTCAAAGTGTCTTTGAAGGCATGAATGTCACTTTCCGCGCAGCGACTGACGGCAGCGCGCCACGAAAGTACCAGTGGCAATTCAACGGTACGAATTTGTTCGCGGCGACGAACGAAACGCTCACGTTGGCAAACGTGAGCGCGGCTCAGGCAGGCAGTTACGTGCTTGCGGTAACCAACCTGGCCGGCTGGACCAACAGCCAGGTGGCCACCTTGACCGTAAAGCCCGCGCCCCCAGCCGGGTTTTCCTTGCTCACCTACAACACGCACGGCGGCGCGGTGGAGGATTGGAGCACAAACTCACCACAGGTTCAGGCCATCGGGCGTCAGGTGAGTTATCTCAATCCCGACATCATCACGTTTCAGGAGATTCCATTCACCAACACCCACCAGATGGTGGACTTCGTCGCGGCTTATCTGCCGGGCTACGCGCTGGCGACCAACTCAGGCACGGACGGCTATATTCGCAGCGTCATCGCCAGCCGCTTTCCGATTGCCCGGTCGCAGAAATGGCTCGATGGCGTGAGTTTAACGAACTTTGGTTACGACGGTTATTTCACGCGTGATCTCTTCGAGGCGGAAATCGTCGTGCCCAATTTTTTCGAGCCGCTGCACGTGTTCACCACGCATTTGAAATCCGGCCAGGCGGCTGATGAATCGTCCAGGCGCGCGGCCGAAGCCAGTGCCATCTCCAATTTTTTCGTCACCGTTTTCCTGCCTGCCCACGGGAGTCGTCCTTATGTTCTGACCGGTGACATGAACGAGGACATCGACCGTCCCCCAACCAGCCGCCCGCGAACAATTGAACGATTGACCAGCGCTCCGACCGGCCTTCATGTCACGACTCCCGTTAATGCGGAAACGGCGAGCGAAATCACTTTTTCGATTCGTGGCGGGAGCGGTTTGACCAAACGCTACGATTATATTTTGCCGGGTGGCTTGCTGTTTTCAAACGCTGCCGGCGGTCAGGTCTTTCGCACCGACCTCTCGACCGGTCCGCCGCCGTTGCGGACGAATGACAGTGCGACCGCATCCGACCATTTGCCGGTGATGATGAAGTTCTACAATCCCTACGCAACGCCGTTCCGGCTGGGCGCAATCAACCTGAGCAATCAGGTCGTCACGCTCCAGTGGGCGTCCATCAGCAACCGGCAATATCGGGTGGATGTTTCAGCGGACCTGAACAACTGGACGCCCTTCAGCGGTAACTTGACTGCGACCGGTACAAACTCAACGTTCAGCACCAACGTAGTAGAGCATATGAAATTCTTCCGCGTCCTACGGCTTCCTTGATCTCTCAATCGGGAATCCAGATGAGGTTGGGATTGTTCGTGCGGCCTTTGTTGCCGGAGAAATCCCAGTATTCCTTGTTAATTAATCGGCCGGAATGGCCGTCGAGAAAAGTGAACTGAGCGCCGTTGCTGTGCAGATTAGTGTGCACGTTATTCTGTTGCGCGACAGCCGCCAGCTTGCCGTTATCAAAAAGCCAGACCTGTCGCGTTGGGTTGCGTAGGGAGGAGAGTTTCACTTGGTTGCCGCTGCCCGTTAGGTTCACGTGCTCGTTGAGGCAATAGTGAAATAAATTGTTCCCGTTGCTCCGGCGCGGATTCGACGGGCAAATCCAGATCGACTTGCCAGGATCAACTGCGGCGTTGGTGCGCCAGGCCCATTCCTTGTAAGTCGGCAAACCGAGTGTGCGCGGGAGATCATTGTACCACCCTTCAGTGACCGAAGTGCCGTTGGGCGTGCCGTCCTTGGGCAGGAAATCGTCGTTGTCGTTGGCGAACAAGTGGGTCGCCAGTCCCCATTGTTTCAAATTGTTCAGACACGCCGCGCTGTTCGCCGTGGCCTTTGCGCGGTTGAGCGCCGGCAGCAATAGCCCCGCCAGGATGGCGATGATAGCAATCACCACCAGCAGTTCGATTAAAGTAAAAGCAAGCTTTCGATTCACAACAACCCAACTCCGGCGACTGTGTGCAGCCGGAGCGATTATTAAATAACACGCACACTCATCGTTAACAGAGAAATTTCTGTTTATGGATCGAGCGGAGCTAAGGAACGTGATCAAAAGCAGCTTGCCATAACCGCCGGTATTCCGATTCACTAATTGTCGTGCTGCTTGCTTCTCACCATGCCGGGCCGGTTTAATCGCACTTTGCGCCGGGATCGGAGCGAGCCACGTCGTTTACCAAAATGAAAAATAAAACTGCCAGCGCGCGGTCAGGAATCCTTTGCGGCGGCAACTGGATCATCGATCAAGTCAAACTCATTGACGTCTATCCGCAACCGGAGCAACTCGGCAAAATCCGCGGCCAGTCACAGGGCACCGGAGGCGCTCCGTACAATGTGTTGATTGATCTGGCGCGTTTCGGGGCTCCCTTCCCTTTATTCGGCGCCGGCTTGGTGGGCAAGGACTCCCTCGGCCAGTTCATCCTCGACGATTGCCGCAAACACAAGATTGACGTTCGCCACCTCGGCGTTACTTCCAAAGCCCCCACCTCATACACCGACGTTATGACCGAGCAGGCCAGTGGCCGGCGAACCTTTTTTCAGGCTGGCGGCGCCAACGACCTTTGGCGCGGCGACGACCTCGATTTCAAAAAAATCAAGGCGCGCATTTTTCACCTGGGCTACCTGCTGCTGCTGGATGCGCTCGACGAGCCCGATGCGACCTTCGGAACCAAGGCGGCGCGTCTTCTCGCGGCGGCGCAAGCGGCGGGAATGAAAACCAGCGTCGATGTCGTCAGCGAAGACAGTGATCGGTTTGCCAGGGTTGTCACTCCGGCGCTCAAGCATGTTGACTATTGCATCCTGAACGAAATCGAGGCCGGCAAAACCACCGGGTTCAGGATTCGCCAGGCGGATGGCCGGTTGGACACCGTGGCGTTGCGTCATGCGGCAGGCGCGCTCTTGCAAAAAGGCGTCCGTGAATTGGTTGTCATTCACTTTCCCGAAGGCGGTTTTGCCCGGACGCGCAACGGGGATGATGTCTGGCAATCCTCGTTGAAACTCCCGGCCAAATACATCGCCGGCACGGCGGGAGCGGGCGACGCCTTCTGTGCCGGTGTGCTCCTGGGTTTGCATGAAGACTGGGAACTGGCGCGTTGTTTATTGACGGGTGTTTGCGCCGCTGCCGCGTCCCTTTCCGACCCCACCTGCACTGCGGGCGTCAAATCATTGAATGCCGCCCTTGCGCTCGCGACCAAGTTCGGCTTCCGCCCAAAGTTGGAAGCGCGGGAGTAAAGGCAATTCAAGCATCGAATCCGGAACGGTTCGTTGGAAGCGGAGTCAACAGCGGAAACAGCGAGCCGTCGGGGAATCTCGCTGGGCCAACCGGAAGAAGCGCTGACCGCCGGAGATGGTGTTCGTGTAAGGACTGGTGGCGCCGGGGACGTTGGTGACGTGCCGCTGATCGAAGGCGCGGATTTCAAACCAAACGCCGCGTTGATCCAGCTCAGGACCAGCCGGCGGCCGGTTGATTGAACCTGGAGAACAATTACTCGCTGTAACCATTCCTGGAGTGCTTTCCCTCGGTGACGGGCGAAATGGCGCGCCGCATTCTGGAGCGGTCTGAAACCGCGTTGCTGATGCCGACCGCAGCATGAGGGTCCTGCTGGACGAGTGCGTTCCCTGGCCGATGCACAAACTTTTCGCCGCCCATGACGCGCGGCGGGTCCTGACTGCGCCGTGGTTTCCTTTACATTTCCTAGGCCCGCGCCTCGTGACAGGCGGAGGCAGTAGAAACTGGCGGAACGCCCCCCTTGCACCCGCAGCTCTCCCACTGGCCGCGCAACGGACATCCGCCCGTTAACGGCCTGCCAATGCTTCCAGTCGTTTCAGGGAGAAGACATCGCCACCGCGCAGGAAGAAGCGCGTGATCTGCTCACGCAACTCCCGGTAAAGGGCGGGATCGGTTTGCGCGAGCTGCACCGGCACGTCGCGGCGGGCAAAGCGCACGAGCGCGGCGAGTTCCGCCCAGCGTTTTTGCTGGAGATAAACATCCACCTGGGCCGGGTCCGCCAGCAGGGCGCGGGCGGTCAATTCTTCTTCGCGGGCATTCATGTTCAAGTTTCCAGCACGTCGAGATAGACGAGGTTTTCGGTGGCGCGTTCGCGGGCTTGGGAACTGAATTCTACAACGATGGCCCGGACACGCTGCAAATCGGGGCGATGCCGGCTCAACAAGAAACGGATGTCGCCCAGATCCTTGGGTTCGGCGCGGATGAGTTTGGCGGCGATGAGGTTTTCCGCCGGTGGACGGCAGAGATGTAGCCGGCCCATGCGCTCAATCAAAACGGGTTCAAAGGTGCCGAGTTGCGTCAGGCCCGGCTCGATGAGTTGCAAATACGGACGGTCGGGTTCGAGAGATTGTTTCGGATCGAAGAGCAGGCCCACTTTTTCCGCTGCGGCCTTGAGCTCCAGGAGATCGTAATCGCTCGCCGGCTTCCAGATGTCGAGGTCGGCGGAAGTGCGTCCGTCCATGCCACCGAACAGACAGGCGGCTGAACCAATGAGGCAGAGCCGGAGCGGCGCGCCCTCTTTCCCGAGTGCTTGAGCCAGATCGGTCAATACCGCCGACCACGCTTCGCCATCGAGTTGTCGTATCATGGACATTCAGCAATGTGCTGGGATCCTATCCGAATCTTGCCGGTGAAGCAAACTGACAAGGAGGTGTTGGTGATTTTTGCTCACCCGAGCCCAGCCAGCGGTGACGGAGCGAGTTGTTTGAGTTTGGCGCGATCTTGTATATGACGCGGCTCCTGATTATGGCGCAGGGATGTAGGTAAACGTGTTCGGTGTTCACCCTTCAGCGTGCTCCCCGGCCCGAACACCCTGAAAGGTGGACATCGAGCGGGTAGGACCCGCCGGGTTCAATTTGAAATCAGCCGGAAGAAGCGCTGGCCGCCGGAGAGGGTGTTCGTGTACGGACTGGTGGCGCCGGGGACGTTGGTGAACGTGGCGGTAATGGCGGGCGCGGATTGCAGGCCAAACGCCGCGTTGGTCCAGCTAAGGACGAAGTTGTTGCCGAGACGATGGATGTTCAAATACGGAGCCGCTGCTTCTGCCGCATACTTGATTGTGACCCAGTCGTTGTGTTGGGAGCCGGTCACGAACACATTTCCTTTGGAATCCGCCACGATGGCTTTCCCGAAGCCATTCAGGGGAGAGTAACGATTTGTCCACAACGGCGCGCCTCCGGCCGAATAACCGACGGTCGCGAAATCATATTGCCCAGTCAGAAAAACGTTCCCGCTGCCGTCCACTGCGATGTCATTCCCAAAGGCATCCGCACCAAAACCGCAGAAGTTCGTCCACAGGGGGACACCTGCGGCTGAATACTTGATGGTCAGGTAATCAAACTCGCGCCCGGTCCATGAGTACCCCGCGATAATGACATTGTCCTGATGGTCCACGATCACGCCAGCTTGCGGAACATCTTCGCCGACGCCCATGTAACGGTTGGTCCACAACGAAACACCGTCACCCGAATACTTGACCGTCACGCAATCGCCGTAGTAGTGGCCCGTCACGAGCGCGTTTCCCTGGCGGTCCACGGCCAGACCATCGGGAGCCATGTTGTGCGTATTCGTCCAAAGCGATTCTCCGGTGGGGGAGTATTTGATCGTCGTATTTTCCTGGTAGAGATTTCCCTGGTGGTCAATGTTCCAAGTGAGACCTGTCACGAATACGTTGCCACTGGAGTCCACCGCCACGTATTCTGCGACGTCCCCCTTATTTGCCGGCCCGTCGTACCGATTGGTCCACAAAGCCGTCCCGCTGCCTGAATACTTGATCGTAACGAAGTCAAAGTAATTGCCATCACCTCCGCTGTAACCGGTCACGACTACATCGCCCTTGCCATCCACCGCCGAGCAACGGGCAACCCCGTTTTCATTTGCGGATCCTTCATAGCGATTCGTCCACAACAGCACGCCCGAACTCGAGTACTTGCCGATCACAAAACCGTCACTTCGGACGAAAACGTTGCCGCTGCCATCCACGGCAATGGAATTCAGGGCGCCGCCGCACCTGTTCGTCCACAACGGCACGCCGGCACTGGAGTATTTGATCGTCAGGGCATTGGTGCCATCCACGCGACCAGTCACAATCGCATTGCCACTGGAATCCACCGCAATCGCCTGGCCCCACGTATCAACCGACCCCGCGTAGCGATTGGTCCAGGATTGGGCGTGCGCCGCCAGCGCGGTGGCGAGGAAGACCAGGCCAAGGAAGGTGTTTTTCATGTTCGCTTTGATGTGCTTTTTGATTTTCATAGGTGTTCACCCTCACGTGCGGAATTCGCCGGCAAAAGGGATCATGGAATTCGAGATCGTGCCACGTTCATTGCGCCAACCGGAAGAACCGCTGGCCGCCGGAGAAGGTGTTCGTGTACGGACTGGTGGCGCCGGGGACGTTGGTGAAGGTGCCGGTGATGGCGGGCGCGGATTGCAAACCAAACGCTGCGTCCGTCCAGCTCAGGACGACGTTGCTGCCAAGGCGTTGGATGTTTAGCGGTGGCCGAACAACTTCCGCCGCATACTTGACGCTTACCCAAGTGGCGTTCGTGCCGTCCCAAATGACGCCAGTCAAAAACTCATTCCCGGAATTGTCGGTGGCGAAGGCAGCGATGCCCCCGACTGAGACTAAGTTCGTCGAAAGCGGCACTCCCCCGGGTGAATACTTGATGATGGCTGACGACGGTGGCACCGACACCGTTACATGGGCATTGCCATTGGCATCCACTACAAAGTCCCCCGGTGCAAAAGTGTGGAATAGGTTGGTCCAGAGGGGCGTGCCGTCTCCAGAGTATTTCAGCATGGAGGCGGACTGCACGATGTCCCTGCCGTCATAGTTGCCCTCGACGATCACATTTCCTTGGGCGTCGCAGGCCAGTGCAATCACATGCTCGTCAACGTCGGGGCCAAAACCTTTGTAGGACCGCGTCCACAAAGCGGTTCCAGCCTCGGAATACTTTCTGATCACCAATTCACGACCGCCGCTGGGGTTGAGAGCGGGTACGATGCCGATAATCACGTTCCCATTACCGTCCACAACGGGGATCGTCAGCTCTGCTCCTGCTGGTATAATATGGTTCGTCCAAATTGGGATGCCCGCGCCAGAATACTTAATCAGGTAAGTATCATTCCCGGAATAGCCGAACACGAATGCGTTTCCATTGGAGTCCAGGCTCAATCCGCCAAACCCGATGCGATTGGTCCAGAGCGGCAACCCGGCGCTTGAGTACTTGATCAGCACCGAGGATACATTAAACAAATCCCCGGCAACGTTTTCCGAGCCTCCAATAACAAACACGTTGTCCTGCGCGTCCACCCCAACGGTCTTTCCTTCGGCGGCGTCGCGCCCACCATCCACATAACCGTAGTAGTTCGTCCAGAGTGGCACGCCCGTCGGGGAATACTTGATGGTCGCGAAGTCGGCATCTCCCAGAGGCGAAAAGGTCCAGCCGTTGACGATGGCGTTGCCGCCGTGGTCCAGGACCACGGCGGCTGCACCCCCATAGAACTTGTTCGTCCATAAAGGTGTCCCGACGCTGGAATACATGATGGTGACGCCCTCAGGGAGACCAAATCCGAGGACTTGGAAGCCATAACCGCCGGCGACCACTGCGTTGCCGTTGCTGCTGACGGCGATGGCTCTGGGTGAACCCGCCGAACTGCCGTAGTAGTTGGTCCAGGATTGGGCGTGTGCTGCCAGCGTGGTGGCCAGCACGGCGACGGAGAAGAAGAGGCTTTTCATGATTGGTTCGATTATTTCGTTGGTTTTCATACGTGTTCACCCTCACAAACGAAATTCGCGGGCAAAAGGGATCACGGTGACGAAGCTTTTTTTTGGTTCGGTGACTTTTGTAGGAATGGCGTTCGCCCTGGCCTTCTGATCGAAGGCCGACAATTCCGCCTGCCACCGGGCTGCCTTGGCGGCTTTGCCGATACCAGGCTCGAGGGCTTCCCAGGTCTCGTTGAGCCGGATCAGCCATTCAAGCGCTCGCCGATTGGTTGAATAAGGCTCGATCTCAGGCTCAACACGCTGTTCGAGCCCCCTCTGAAGCAGGCTCTCAGCCTCGACAAAGTGTTTGCGCCGCTCCTCGACGGTCAAAGTCGGGGACAGCGTCGCGAGCGCAAAGAGGGCCGCGCCACGATGAATCCTGGCGGTCGCGATGACATTCGTGATTTGGTTCGTTCCACCTTGGGCCAAGCCCAGTGCTTCACCCGTGAGTTTGTCCGCTTCCAGCACGCGCTGAAGCAGCACGTCGTTCTGCGGAGTTGGCCGTTCCTGCCACGCCCACTCGGCGAGAAAATGGCCCAACCTTCCCTTGCAGGCGGCGACCTCGAGGTGAGTTGCCGGCAGCCGGAGCGAACGTTTTTCCAAGGCCAGGCGGTACAGTTTCTCAGCCTCGCGATAATCGCCCGCGAGGCGGAAATTCCCCCCGAGTTCCATGCAAAACTCCTCCATGGTTTGCGCGGCATCTGTCCACCGCACCGGCATGGCCGCAATGGAGGCTGCGGCTTGTTCGAGTTGCTGCCGGCCCGCCGCCACGTCGCCTTGTGCGGTGCGGCAATATCCCAAATACATCCGGATTTGCGCGGCGGGAAGCGAGTGCGGCCCGTCGAGATTCGTGCGAATTTGCAGCGCTTCGCTCAGCTTCGGCTCGGCTTCGGCATATTGGCGGCGCATCGCGAGGTAATTGCCATAGTCGCCAAGCAGTTCGCAGTACGCCGGTTCTTGCGCACGGTTGGTCAACGTTTGCCACATTTGGTAGCACTGTTGAAACAGTTCACCCGCTTCATCGGCCTGGGTACGCTGGCGACTACCCGCCAGCGCCGTGGCCAAAAGACGGAGGCCGAAGGCTACTTGGGGATGGGGTTCACCAAAGACCACGCGTTTGACCGCCAGGGATTTGCGGTAATGCTCGATGGCCTCTTCCTTCCTGCCCTGCCGGCTGAGCGCGTCGGCGAGGCCTGCGTGGGCAAAGGCAGTGGGACGGCTGTTCTCGCCAAAGGCAATGGGCGCCTGTTTGATCAACTCCCGAAAGGAAGCTTCCGCCGCCTCTACCTTCCCCAAACCCACCTGAATTTGAGAAAGGTTGCCCAAGCAAGAGAGGGTCTCGGGGGCGGACTCGCCTTGAGCCTTCCGGCTGATTGCTACCGCTTCCTGCTCGATGCTTTCGGCCCGGGTAAAATCACCCTTTCCAAAAACGAACTCCGCGTAGTAATTCAGCGCCGCGGCCAACCCTTCCGCGTTGTTATGTTTGCGCATCAGGGCAATGGCTCGCTGGAGGCTGGTGTCCGCGGCTGAATTGTCAAGCAGCAGCGAACACGAGCGGGCGTAGTAGGAAAGCATCTCTGCCACCTCCATGCTTTCCGGGCCTGCGAGTTTCTCTGCAATAGCCACCATCCGCAGTTGCAAGTCCCGTGCTTCAGCGATCTTGTTTCTCTCCCACAAGGTGGCCGAGAGCTGCTTCATGGCGTTCACGGTGTGAGCGTGGTTTTCGCCAACCGAGCCCACCGCATGACGCAGTGATTCGCGACCAAGGGTTTCGGCCTTCTCGAAAAGCTCCAGTTCCCGATACGTCTGGGCCAGAATCCGGAAGACCACAGCCTTGGCTGCGGAAGGATCGCCGGGTTCCTTCGCGATCCGTTTCTCGGTGTTCTCCAGAATCTCGCGTAACAAGGCCGTGTCTCGCCCGGCAGCCACGGAAGGATGCACCCCGCCAAGCATCTCGGTCAGGAATTTGGCGATCTGCGATGAAGTGGCGGCCTCGGTTTTCGCGCGGACTTGTTCGCGATGGGTTTTCACCGCCTGCCAGGAAGTCGCCACGACGCCGATGAGCAATGCCGCCACAACTGCCGCGCCAGTGGTGAAGGCTACCTTGTTCCGCTTCATCAGTTTCTTGAGAAGGTATCCCGTGGTCGGTGGGCGGGCGGAGATCAATTCGTTGCCCAGATGCCGGCGCAGATCCGCAGCGAGGCCGTTGCTCGTCTCGTAACGGCGCGTCCGATCCTTCTCCAGGCACTTCATCACGATCCAGTCCAGATCGCCTTGCATCCCGCGTCGCAATTCCCCCGCGTCCATGCCGCGGTTCTTGGCCACGACCGTCTTTTCCTCCTCGCGCAACGTGCTCATCCGTGTCGAAGGTTTCACCGGCTCTTGCTCGGCGATGATCCGCTGCATTTCCGCATAACCCCGGCTCAAAAGTTCTTTCGCATCGAATGGCGTTGTGCCCGTCAGCAGTTCGTAGAGCAGGACGCCCAGACTGTAGATGTCGCTGCGCGTATCAATGTCCAGCCCGCTCATCTCCG
>CAZYYS010000152.1:0-13142 GCA_964651015.1 uncultured Verrucomicrobiota bacterium | reverse complement strand
TGCAAACCGTTCCTTCGGCGGCGCCCAGGTTTCACGCACTTTCTATGCGCGCGGTCAGACCGGACAACAGTTGTTGCTCGGTGCGTATCAAGCGCTCTGCCGGCAAATCGGCCTCGGCACGGTCAAGATGTATCCCCGCACGGAAATGCTTGACCTCGTTCTCATCGACGGCCACGCGAAAGGCATTATCGTTCGTGATCTGGTCACAGGCAAAATTTCCTCGCATGCAGCAGACGCCGTGGTGTTGGCGACTGGCGGTTACGGAAATGTCTTCTATCTTTCGACCAACGCAAAAGGGTGTAACGTCACCGCCACCTGGCGCGCTTACAAAAAGGGCGCATTCTTTGCAAATCCTTGTTATACTCAAATTCATCCAACTTGCATTCCGGTCAGTGGCGATCACCAATCAAAACTCACACTGATGTCTGAGTCGCTGCGTAATGACGGCCGTGTCTGGGTGCCGAAGCAAAAAGGAGATAAACGTCCACCGGACCAAATCCCTGAAGCCGAACGTGACTATTTCCTCGAACGAAAGTATCCCAGCTTTGGCAATCTGGCTCCACGTGATATTTCTTCGCGGGCTGCCAAAGAGGCCTGCGACGACGGGCGCGGCGTCGGTCCTGGTGGGTTGGGTGTTTATCTTGATTTTTCTGACGCCATCAAACGGCTCGGTGAAAATGTAGTGCGCGAACGTTACGGCAATTTGTTCGACATGTACGAAAAGATCACCGGTGAGAATGCCTACCAGGTCCCGATGCGCATTTACCCGGCGGTGCATTACACGATGGGCGGCACCTGGGTGGATTACAATCTGATGAGCACCGTTCCCGGTTTGTTCGTTATCGGCGAGGCGAATTTTTCGGACCACGGCGCCAATCGCCTTGGCGCAAGCGCGCTGATGCAGGGCCTCGCGGACGGCTATTTTATTTTGCCGTACACGGTCGGAAATTATTTTGCCACGTCGAAACAACCAAAGCCAGCCACGAGTCATCCCGAATTCAAGAAAACCGAGGAAACCATCGACGCCCTCACCAAAAGGCTGCTCTCAATCAACGGCAAGCGCACCGTCACCAGTTTTCATCGCGAACTGGGCAAATTGCTTTGGGACAAATGCGGCATGGCCCGCAACGAAGCAGGACTAAAAGCAGCCTTGAAGCGCATCCCAGAATTGCGCGCTGAATTCTGGCAAAACGTCAAAGTTTCCGGCGAGAGCGGGAATTTGAACCAGGATTTGGAGGCAGCCGGGCGTGTGGCTGACTTCCTTGAGTTTGGCGAATTGCTTTGCCTCGACGCGCTGACCCGAGATGAATCGTGCGGCGGGCATTTTCGCACTGAATTTCAAACGCCTGACGGCGAGGCCAAGCGCAACGACGAAGATTTTTCCTTCGCCAGCGCCTGGGAATATCAGGGGGAGGGCAAGTCGCCGTTGCTCCACAAGGAACCGCTGGTCTATGAAGAGGTCCACATGAGCACCCGGAGTTACAAGTGATGAACCTGACCCTCAAAATCTGGCGACAGAAGAATCCGGATGGGCCGGGCCGCTTCGAGGCCTACGAGGCAAGGGATGTCAATCCTGACATGTCGTTCCTCGAAATGTTGGACGTGTTGAATGAGTCATTGATCGGGCGTGGCGACGAACCGGTTGCTTTTGACTCCGATTGCCGCGAAGGCATCTGCGGCACTTGCGCGCTCGTTATCAACGGCATCCCGCACGGTGGCCAGAAGGGGACCACCGCCTGCCAGTTGCACATGCGGCACTTCAAAGAGGGTGACACCATCACCATCGAGCCCTGGCGTGCCAAGGCTTTCCCAGTCTTGAAGGATCTCGTGTGTGACCGCAGCGCGTTTGACCGCATCATCCAAGCGGGTGGATTTGTCTCCGTGAACACCGGCGGGACGCCTGACGCGAACGCCATCCCAATTCCAAAAACTGACAGTGATCTGGCGATGGACGCGGCTCAATGCATCGGGTGCGGCGCCTGCGTGGCGGCCTGCAAGAACGCCAGCGCCATGCTTTTCGTTGCCGCCAAAGTTTCTCACCTGGGCATCTTACCCCAAGGCAAGCCTGAAAAAGACCGTCGCGTTGCCAACATGGTCAGGACCATGGACGAAGCCGGGTTTGGCAACTGCACGGTCACCGGTTCGTGTGAGGCAGTTTGCCCCAAGGAAATAAGCTTAAACTTTATCGCTCGGCTGAATCGTGATTATGCCGTTGCAGTGCTGAAAAGTGGTTAATTGAAACAACTGCGTCCCTACGAACGGAGTCATCCCCGGCGTTTTGTTCGTGTGTGACACAGTTTGTATTTTCAACCGATTTACCTCTTCAGTAGACTGTCTGTTTCCAGTGAAGTCACCAGGTCCTTTTCCGCCAGCACCCAGTTTTCCAACGTCAGTGGTTGGTGCGGCAGTTTGTCGCGATAAAGTTGGAAGGCATGTTGCCGTACCATCCCCTTGGTGATACCCGGCGTGAACGGCGCTGGTTGAGCTATTCGCTTGTGCGTCTTTGTTTTCATCAGATGTTCCTTTCTAGTTTCACCATCCAAAAAATAGTCCCACATTCGTCGTTTTCAACCCGTGATCCATAACTTTTTCCACGTGAGGAAAAACTCGCTTACAGTCAATCAAAGACTGCTCGGCGACACACCAATACCAACAATGCTGCAAGCTTGAGTCACATTCAGCCCGAGCCGTTCCGCAGAGGCGAGAACCTCCTTCGATTCCGTCCCCGGGTTCAACCAAAGTTCGTTGCAACCTTTAGCGGCAATGTCGGGCAAGATTTTCAACAGTGTCGCCGGCGGCAGATATGCGCTCACTATGTCCGGCCGCTCCGGCACATCCAGAATGCTCCTATAGGCCGCCAATCCTTCAATCTCGGTTTCCCCAGGATTCACGGGATAAACCCGGAAACCTTGCCGTAGAAAAGCGCGCACGGCTTTATTTCCAAATTTGCTGCGGTCGTTTGAGGCGCCAACGATGACGACGGTCTTCATGAAAGAAATATCCGCTGAAATTCAGCCGACACGAGATTTCTCGAACCGACAGTTTCAAAAACTTGAAAGGTCACTTGGTTCTTGCAACCGTTTGCCGATCTCGACGATATTTTGCGCCGTGAACTTCCAGTCCGGTAACGCGACTCTGTCCAAGTCACGCCGCGTTCAGCAAGGGATTTTCGTCGGACTCACAGCCACCTTTCTGTGTTTACATTCCGTTTACGGCAGCGACACCACTTTTTCAAAGAATGATCCGAACCCGAATGCGCCAAAGCCTTACCAAACCATCAGCCTCGGTGAACCCCCGCTCTCGCCGGCGAACTTCAACCCCGATGCCGGCGTTCCTCCCGTCCGGACAAATCTATTTGAGGAAGCAGAGATCACTCTCCAACTCAAACGAACTGTCAGTCGTCCGCCGCCGCCACTGCCGCCCGCCGTCTTTAACCCAGATCCCGGCGCTGCGGTCCGCACCCAAACTCCACCCGTTACCTTTTTCACCAATGAATTCAGCTTGTCGCCTTTCAGCGGTGAACCGATCCCCGAAAACCTGACTTTGCCGAGAACCAACCTGATTAGTAACCAATTGTTCGTCGTTGAGCCGCCAACACCCTCCGGCTACGGACGCGAACCGTTGCCCAAAGGCCTCGCCCTGCCGCGCAAGGAAGTGCGGAGCAATCAACCTATCCCGCACGCGTGGGAGGTTCAGGACTATCCGCTGAGCCGAAGGGGAAAAGGTTATCCACCGAACAGCGAACCGGAAACCAACCGTTGGCGCACCGGCTTCGCGCCGTGGCAACGCTATCCCGCCGGGACGGCGGAAACGCCGTACGAAACTCCCGATACCCTGTTGTGGCATCCTTACAAGCAAAGCTTGCTCAAAGGCGACGCGCCCATCATCGGTCAGAATATCTTTCTGAACCTGACTGCTGGCTCGCAGACCGAGTTCGAAGCGCGCCGGCTCCCCACGCCCAGCGGCGTCAGTTCGGCGCGACCAAACTCATCGGAGTTCTATGGGCAAGGCGAGCAACTGGCGGTGCAAAACAACTTTTCCTTCGCGGTCGATTTGTTCGAAGGCGAAACCGTCTTCAAGCCGGTTCACTGGGCGGTCCGTTTGCAACCGGTCTATAACATCAATTATTTGAACGCGCGTGAAACCGGTGTTGTGAATCCCGACCCTCGCGGCAGCGGCGGCCAGAACAATTCGCCGCCGCCGAACAACAGCGGTGTGAGCAATCCCGGCGATGTCGGCAATTTGCTCAATGGCCAGACCAGAAATGCACCGGACAACCTGGACAACACCAAACGAACCGAACGCACAAAGGATTATCTGGCATTGCAGGAAGCATTTCTGGAACTACACCTTGGCGACCTTTCCGATAATTACGATTTCGTCGCCTCGCGCGTGGGCAATCAACCGTTCAACAGCGATTTTCGCGGGTTCATTTTCAACGATGTCAATTCCGGCGCCCGTGTTTTCGGCAACGCCGACAACAATCATTATCAGTACAACTTCATGGCGCTCGATATGCGGGAAAAGGACACCAACTCCGAGTTGAACACTTTCGACGAACGCGATCAACGCGTCATCATCGCCAACTTTTATCGCCAGGATTTTATTTGGAAGGGCTACACTGCCCAACTCAGCCTGCATGTCAATCTGGATGACGGAGGTACTCATTACGATGAAAATGGAAACATTGTCCGGCCAGCCCCTCTTGGTACGGTGAAGCAGCACGATCTCCAGGCGTACTATCTCGGTTGGGCGGGTGATGGCCACATTGGGCGGGTGAACGTCACGCATGCGTTTTATCAAGTTCTCGGGCGCGACGAATTCAACGGACTGGCCGGAGGTCCCGTGGATATCAACGCACAAATGGCCGCACTGGAACTTTCTTACGACCGCGACTGGATTCGCTACAAAGGGTCCTTCTTCTACGCGTCCGGCGACGCCAATGCCGATGACGGCCAGGCCAACGGCTTCGATACCATTGTGGACAATCCCAGCTTCGTGGGCAGCCCATTCAGCTATTGGGTGCGGCAGGGGCTCAACTTGGGCGGAACATCAGTAAGTTTGAAACAGCGCAACAGTCTTGTTCCAAACCTGCGCACCAGCAAGACCCAGGGTCAGGCCAACTTCGTCAATCCCGGCGTGTTCATCTTTGGCCTCGGCACGGACATCGAACTCACTCCAAAGCTCCGCAGCTTCGTCAACGTGAATTACATTCGTTTCGCCGAAACGGACGCGATCAAGACTGCGCTGTTGACCGACAATGTCTCTCACGAAGTAGGACTGGATTGCAGCATCGGTTTTGTGTACCGTCCCTTCCTCACAGACAATATAATTGTTTCGACGGGTTTCGGGGCTTTGATTCCGGGGTCCGGTTTCAAGGATATTTACCAAACCAGCACTGATCCTGTTCCCGGTTACAACCCACAGCATAACCGCGGTTACGTCGATAGTTTTCTTTACAGCGTCATCGTGGCGGTGACGCTCACGTATTAGCGATGCCAACTCTGAGAAAGCGCCTTTCCGAAAACACGATGCTCACATAGCGCGTGAGAGTCTTGCATTTTTGACGCCGCCCTGACGCAGTGCCGGTCACTCAGCACCGAGGGGTTCAAGTTCCGATAATTAAGACCATTTTTGGATCCGTCGTCTTTAGAAGCGGAAACTCAGTTGCACTCCCACCGTGTCGCTCGTGAGGAACGGGGCGACCGTGCCATCGCCCTTCCGACCGTAATGCAGGCGCGTGAACCCGCTGCCGATTGCATGTCCGAGAAGTGCGCCACCCGTCACGTCGGTCAGCCAGTGAGCGTCGTGGTCCACGCGGTGCATGGCTACGGCCCCGGCTGCGATGTAAAGTGGCCAGGTTACCCACCAGCGCTCCCACACCGCGCTGATGCTGCTCGCGAATGCAAATGCCCCGATTACCTCGCCCGAAACAAATGCGGAACTGGAATCACTGGTCGTGCCACCGGGGCCGTTGAACTCATACTGGTTATGGGCTGAATGCGGACGTTCCCGTTGCGTGACGCGTTTGAGGAACTCGCTCACTTGCAGCGCGTAGAACACCGACTCGGCAGCGAGAAATCCTGAGTCAGTCAGCTTCTCGTTACGGAGCACCATTCCGCCGACAAACAAACCCACGCCCGCGAGTTCCAGTGTGCCGCCCGTGTAATAGTCGCGAATGGGATCCAAGATGGATGTCACGGTGCTATTCCGGTTCCGCTGCACCACATCACGAACCTCTTTGTCGGCAGGAAGCAACGCCCCCACCACGCCTGCCCCTACCCCAAATTTGGACCACTCACTGCCAGTCCAGTACGTCGGCCGCGTAGCGAGGTTGATCGGATCCTTCACGAGCCATTCCAGATATCTGAGGTATGTATTCTCCGATTCGTATGGCAAAAGCATGCTGCGTGGGACAGGGGCGTCCTCGCCGCGGTTGGCACTGTTTTCTAACGTAAGCGTGAGATCGTGAACGGGGATTAGCTCTTCCGCCGCGGTGAGGGGAAAACCAAGGATAAGGGAGAGCGACGCGATTACGAGAAAAGGACTCGGCAGGACCCTACTCTTGAGGCATCGGGAGCAAGCCATTGTCCTCATCGGTCCACGTTGAAGGTTAGTCCCAACTGGTTCAGCAGGGACGCGAGATCTTCTCCTGAGGCCGGAAGGCACACTGGAATTTTGGCACGGTGTGCTTCGATCCAAGCATTTGCCGTTTTTCTTGCCTTCGGCAGCCCTTTGAGTCCCAGCAAAAGTTGCCAATCAGCCCGGCGCTCGCTTGCGTAAGATTCCACCAAACTCATTGAAGCACTTCCACGGAGGATATTTGTTATGCGCTCTGCCAGATCGGCGCCCTCGCGTAACCCGACGTTAACACTTTGCATCCCGATCGGCCCGGTCTGATGGGCCGCATCGCCCGCCAGCCAGCAGCAATTCACACCAAACCGACTCGCCAGCCGATACTCGAACTGGATCCGCGTGGTCCATTCGATTTCCGCAATGCGCCGGTCGAACCACGGAGCCCGCTCGGCCAGCAATTGTTGCAATTGATGACGGCTGTCGTTTTCGCCTGGCGGCTCACTGACGACGTGCGTTTGACGGTCCTTTTCGGGAAAACCACTTGGGGACTCGGCGGCGGCAACTTGAAAACTCCACCGGCACCTATGCTCGGAGAACGGCCACATAACACTGGCCGTTTCGTCAGCGAGCACAATCCTCATTTCATGGTCGCACCTGGCCTCGCACTGGAATTCGTAAGCGGCAAAGCATTCGGGGTCGCCCGTAACTTCATACTCGATTCCCAGACATTGCCGCACCCGGGAATTGCAACCGTCGGCGCCGATGACAAACTTTGCATCCGTTTCATGCGTCTTATCAACCACCGCCGACCATTCCGGCACGCTGTAGCCAGTGGCGGTTTCGGTCAGCTTATCGATGGAAGCCTTGATCGAATTGCCTTCCGTTTTCAAATCGCTCAAACGGGAGTTCCAGTGGACAGCGCATCCGGCGCGGGCGAGCTTCTGTTCAAGCAGACTTTCCAGCGCACTTTGCGACATTACGATGACGAACGGAAACTCCGCCGGAAGTTCCGAGAGCCTTAATTCGGCGCGGCGTTCCCGTCCTTCGTACAAGGCGATTGTGTCTATGCGCTGACCGAGTTCCCGCACCGAATCCATAAGACCCAACTGCGACAGGAGCTTCAGAGTGTGGGGATGAAGCGCACAAGCGCAGCCATGTGTGACCGTCCGCGGTTCCTGGTCAATGATTCTGACTCCTACTCCGCTTTTGGTCAGAAGGAGCGCCGTAACCATACCCACAGGGCCTGCCCCAACCACCAACACTTCGGTTTGATCTCGCCGATGCATAACGAAATGTTCCGAACAGCCTATGATAAACCTCGACGCTGATTGCGAAGCAGTCAAACCTAATATTGGCGAATCCTTGACGATTATTGCTTCCGCCAGTCGCCATAGGCCGCGATTAATTGATCAATAAACTTGGGCCGAAAGCCCATTGTCGGATGCAGGTTCTTTGAACTCGTGGAGACCCTGGACCCTGCACTCAAAAACTTGATCCGTTGCGGACGCGAGCAAAGAAAACACCTGCGAATCGGGCGTATGCGAAGCCCACAAAACCATGGGCTGGACAAACGCCGGCTCGGAATCGGAAAGAGCTTTCTCTATTTCTTGGGAGTGGCCTTGGCGCGTGGTTTGTCAGTCAGACTATGGAAAAACGCCACGATTGAATCGGTTTCTTCTTCGGTGAATTCCTTGCCTAATTGGAGATGCGCCATCTGTCGCGCTGCGCTGGCAAGCTCGGCGGCGCCGCCATCATGAAAATACGGCGCGGTGAGGGCAATATTTCGCAAGCTCGGCACTTTGAACTTGAATTTGTCATCTTCGTCCTTGGAAATTTCCATCCGGCCCACGTCACTACTGTTGGGATACGGATTCACCAATCCGACTTTTTGAAAAGTGGTTGCGCCAAGCAACGGGCCGTTGTGGCAGGTGGTGCACCCAGCAGTCAGAAAAAGATTCAACCCCTTGAGTTCTTTGGTGCTCAGCGCCTTGTCATCACCCTTTAGAAAATCATCGAACCGATCGCGCGTGATGAGCGTCCGTTCGAACGCAGCGATTGCCCTGGCCACATTGTCATAGGTAATGGCAGTGGCGCTTCCGGAAAACGCCTTGGCAAAGAGTGGAGGATAATCCTTGCTCTCCTTCAAACGTTGAATGACCAGTTCGGGATTCGGCATGGCCATCTCGACAGGATTCAACACCGGCCCTTTGGCCTGGTCTTCCAACGTCGCGGCACGGCCATCCCAGAACTGGACAAAATGGAATCCAGCATTGAGCACCGTGGGGGCGTTGCGACCGCCGCGCTTCCCGAACGCGCCAGGGGAAAATCGCTCGTTATCCACACCACCACGCTGCTCGTCCACGCGGTGGCAAGAGTTACAGGACTGGGTTTGGTTGGCGGAGAGTCGTTTGTCGTTAAACAATTTCTTGCCCAGATTCACCAGCTCGGGCGTGTCTTTGTCCGCGCCCGGCATTTTTTCAGGCAACGGCGCGACGACGGCCAGCGCCGCCTTGCGAAGTTCGGCGGGACTGTAATCCGCAGCGTGGCTCGAGACGATTGAGAACAAGGCACATGATGCAATTAATAGTTTCATAATAAAGGGCGTTAAATAATCACGTTGAACCTAGTCATGTCAACACGCGCGCTTGCTGAAGCAAAGCGCTGGCAAATTGCCAACGGCAACAAAGTATTAGCTGCCAAGGCACGTTGCTGGTGGCTTGCCAGAAGCCTATTCCCGCGTACCGGCTTGGAACGAACCAAACGCCTGCCGACACCATAGACGCGCAGGCGCTTGCGATCAGAACTAATCATGGAATCTTCCGCGCTGGAAATAATTGTTCTCATTTCCAAATAAACAATCCGAAGTACGTGGCGAAGCTGCTTCCCAGTCTTTGGCCAAGACTTCCCGTTTTTTGCTCGCGGCGATCAAAGCCCTACCAGTCCACAGGCGCCCGTCGGATCATCTCAAGGTCGATGATTTTCTTTACAGCGGCGGCCTAGCTGTGACATTTACCTGTAAGACATGCCAACTCTACGCAATGACCTTATTCGTAGCAGCCGACGTGAGGAGACCGTGGCTGGAAAATCCAAAACCCGAAATTCGAAATCCAAAATCGAATTGAGACTCCTGTGCGGACTCTTGCTGTTGGTTGCCCAGCCTGTTTCGGCTGAGGATTCTGGCTTCGGCCCGCCGATTTCGGTGCCACGTGATTTGCCGGCGGAAAAACTCCAGCTCCCGGCACGCAACTTGATCGATCAAACGCCCGAAGAAGCGATGACCAAAAGCCGGGGCTGTCTCGAATGTCACAAGGGCCTGGAGAACCACTCCATGCACACCAGCCCGAACGTCGTGCTCGGTTGCATTGATTGTCATGGCGGCAATCCCACGCCCGGTCTCACGTTGCGCAAGGCCCACATCCTGCCGCGCCACCCGGAATTCTGGCAAAGCTCCGCAAACCCCAGTGACGCCGACGTGCTGCTCAATCACGAATCGCCGGAGTTCATTCAGTTCGTGAATCCGGGTGATTTGCGCGTCGCCGAAAAAACCTGCGCCGGCTGTCACCCGAAGGAGGTGCGCAACGTCGGCCACAGCATGATGCGTCACGGCGCGATGCTGTGGGGCGCCGCGCTTTACAACAACGGCGCATTCCCGTTGAAAAACTATCGCTTTGGTCAGGCGTATGGCGCGGATGGCGCGCCCTTGCGCCTCGTGAATCCTTACGCGCCAACTCCGGAAGAGACACGCACCAACGGCGTGCTGCCGTTCATCGAACCGTTGCCGCGTTTCCCGCTGAGTCAACCGGGAAACATTCTGCGCATCTTTGAAAAGGGAGGCGACAAACAGTTGCAGCTCGGCATTCCGAATCCCGGTGAACCGCCTGGTCGTCCGCTGCGCCGTCTTTCCGAGCGCGGCCTTGGAACGCTGAACCGCATTGATCCGGTCTTCCTCAATCTCCAGAAGACCCGCCTGCATGATCCGTTGCTGGATTTCATGGGTTCAAACAATCATCCGGGTGATTACCGCTCCAGTGGTTGTTCAGCGTGTCACGTGGTTTACGCGAACGACCGTTCGCCCACCCATTCCGGTTATTACAGCAAATACGGCCACCAAGGTTTGAGTTTCAGCGGGGACGCGTCGATCGCGAAAAACGAGCGCGGACATCCCATCCAGCACCAGTTCACCCGCGCGATCCCATCGAGCCAGTGCATGAACTGCCACATGCACCAGGGCAACCTGTTCGTGAATCCTTTTCTGGGCTACATCTGGTGGGATCAGGAAAGCGACGGCAAATTCATGTACCCCGAGAAGCAGCATGACCCGACCGATGAGGAAATGGTCGCCGCGGTTCGCAACAATCCCGAAGCCGCCGCCGCCCGGGGGTTGTGGGGTGATCTGGATTTTCTTGAAAAAGTCGCCGAGCTGAATCCGAAATTGAAAGAGACGCAATTCGCCGATTACCACGGGCACGGTTGGGTCTTTCGCGCGGTGTTCAAAAAGGATCGCCAGGGGAACCTCCTCGATCTGGAGGACAAGATCATTCCGCACGATGACACTCACAAGTTCGCCAAGGCCGTTCATCTCAAGGACGTTCATCTCGCCAAAGGGATGCAGTGCGTGGACTGCCATTTCGACGCCGACGTCCACGGCAACGGCAAACTCTACGGCGAACCCCGCGCCGCCACGACCATCGAGTGCATTGACTGCCACGGCACCATTGAGAAACGCCCGACGCTGATTACGTCGGGGAACGGAGGGGCCATCGATCTGAGCCAAAGCTCGGCGCCGTGGGGACCGCGTTTTTATTGGGAAGGGAAAAAGCTTTTCCAGCGCTCCACCATGAGTCCTGACGTGCGGTGGGAGATTCCGCAAACGATCGACACGATTGATCCGAAGTCGTCGCACTTCAACGCAAAGTCGGCTTATGCAAAAACACTGCGCCGCGACGGCGAAACCTGGGGCAATGTGCCGGAGTCGAATTGCAGGCGCAGCCTGGCACACGACAATTCCAACATCTCCTGCCAGATCTGCCACAGTTCCTGGGCGACGAGCTGTTTCGGCTGCCATTTGCCGATGAAGGCGAACCAGCGCGCCCCGCTGAACAAGTTCGAAGGCGTCATGACGCGCAATTTCACCTCGTATAATCCACAGGTCGTGCGCGACGACGTGTTCCAGCTCGGCATCGACAGCACGGTGAAGAATCATCGATTGGCGGTCCTGCGCTCTTCCAGCGCGGTGATCGTTGGCTCGCAAAATGCGAACCGGGAATGGATTTATTCCCAGCAACAAACCGTGAGCGCCGAGGGCTACAGCGGCCAGGCGTTTAATCCCCATTTCCCGCACACGACCAGCAGCGTCGGCACGACCAAGAACTGCACCGACTGTCATATCTCGAAGAACAACGACAACAACGCCTGGATCACCTCGCTGCTTGGTTTCGGCACCGGGACGGTGAATTTCTTCGGTCGCTACGCTTACGTCGGCGAGGGCAAGCAGGGTTTGAGCGCTGTAGTCTGGACGGAGCGGGACGAGCCGCAAGCCGCGCTCGGCAGTCATTTGCACAAGCTGGCCTATCCGTCGAACTACGTGCAGCACATCGAAACCAACGGGGCTGAACTCAAGGAGGCCCACCATCATCACGGCGAAGAGATTTTGGACCTGACCTTGCGCGGTGAGTATCTCTACACCGCCAACGGCCCGGGCGGTTTTGAAGTTTTCGACGTGGCGAACATTGATCAGAAAGGATTTTCCGAACGCATCGTAAGTTCACCGGTTTCGCCGCTCGGCCAACGGACTTATGTGCGGACAAAATACGCGACTTCGGTGACGCTCCCGAGCACGCTGGGCATTGACCCGCTCCGTCAGCGGCTGCCGGAAAATGAGGAGCAGCCCATCAGCCTGGCCTACGCCTGGGTTTTCGTCACCGACCGCGAGGAAGGGTTGGTGATGGTCACCGTCGGCACGCTCGTGGACGGCAACCCGGCAAATAATTTCCTCGACCACGAAAAGATCATCCGCTTCAACCCGGACGGCAAACTCACGGGCGCGATGCACTCCTTCATGGCGGGAACGAATTTATTTGTCGTCGGGAAGAATGGGCTGTTCGTGCTCGGTTTGAGCAACACCGAGTTGGTTGCGCCGACGATATTGGCGGAACTAAGCAACGGTGAATTCAAAAATCCCCAGGCCGTGGGCGTGCAATTCCGCTATGCCTTTGTAACTGACGACGAAGGTTTGAAGGTTGTGGACATCACCGAACCGACTCGGCCAAAACTGATCTCTGGTGCGACCGTTCCGTTGGAGCATGCGCAGCGGTTTTATCTCGCCCGCACCTACGCCTACGTGGCGAATGGCAGCGACGGATTGGCCATCATTGACATCACCAACCCGGAGCGACCCAAGCTCGACCGGATGTTCAACGCCGGCGGCTTGCTAAACGACACACGAGCCGTGCAGATTGGCGCTATCAACGCTTCGATGTTCGCCCTCGTGGCCGACGGTTTGAACGGCTTGCGCGTCATGCAGATGATTTCGCCGGAAAATGTTCAAGGCTACATGGGCTTCAGCC
>CAZYYS010000151.1:0-13170 GCA_964651015.1 uncultured Verrucomicrobiota bacterium | reverse complement strand
TGCTCGGCAAGCCCAAGACCGTGACGCCGTTCCTGCGCCGACACGGAAACTTCAACGATTCGTTCAAAGACAACAACGTCGCGGTGCTGGAATACGACCGGACTACCGCCGTTCTCATCAACACCGCGCTCCAGCCGGTGGGCGCTCCGCAGCGCTCCTTTGAAGTGCTCGGCACCAACGGCACTGCCCTGTTGCAACCCATCGAACCGCCCACGCTCTCCATCGAGCTCGCCAAAGCCGCCGGACCGTATCAGAAAGGTTCCCAGAAAGTGCCGATGCCAGCCTACCGCCGTTACGAAGGTGACCTTGCCGCGCTGGCCGCGGCCGTCCGTGGCGAACGGGCGTTGTCCGTGGCGCTGGACGAAGAACTGGTCATTCAGGAGACCGTTCTGCGAGTAAGCGACATGTTGTGAAACCGTCCGGCCGCCAGTTCCATCAGCATCTCGCTTGTGCTTTGCTGTGGGTGACCGCCGCGTCCGGTGCTTTCGGAGCGCCGTTTCAACCGGCGTCGCTCATCGCGACTCAAGCTTTTCGTCCGTCGCACGGCGAAAATCCTTGATGCGATGAAACGTCATGTAATTGGCATCGTGCTGATTGTGCGCGCCGCCGAGGCCGTCGTCGAAGGCTGTGCGCACGACCGCAATGATATCGTCGCCTTCGAACAGCCAGTCCACGTATTGAAAGCCGTGCTTCTCGCGGTCGGGATGTTGAAGGATGATGCGTCGCACGACCCAGGTCTTCAGGTCGGAAGAATTAATTAGCGCGAGCGTGTTGCGAGTTCGCTCTGGGTTCTGGCTGCGCTGCGATTCGGGAACGTAGTTCGCCAGCGACCAATAACGTTTGCTTTGCGGATCGAATCGGATCGTGAACTTCTTGCAACCACCGGGAAAATCAATGAAGCCGGTCTTGGGATCGAAAGTCGCACGCTTGCCATCCGCGCTGATGGAAATGATCGCCGCCTTTTCCATGCCCACCCGATAATCCACGCGCAAGATGTCCACGATCTGGTCGTCAGGCGTTACCACCGCATTGCCTTCGAGCCAGCCACCGAAATGCCCATCGAGCCATTCCGCATTGCCTTCGAGATAATTACTGCTCGTCCAGTTGGTGGCGTTAAGGAGGTCGGCATTCACCGGCACCGACATCATAAACGCTCGAAAGTGACGGCCCCAGCCGCCCGGTCCTGATACGTTTTCCATGGCCCGCCAAATCCGCCCGTTATGGATCACCACTGGCACTGGCGCGCAATGATATTTGCCATCGCCGTGCAACAGCCCGGAGTTCCCGTCACTTGGGGTCGTCCAATTCTTTCCGCCATCGGTGGAGCGGCGAATGACCGTGAACCCGTTGTCGCGGCTGGTGCCCATGAGGTAAAGCGCCCCGCCGTGAAAGAAGAGTGTGGACCACCATTGCCCTTCGATCTCAGTCAACTGTTTCCATGTCTGGCCTTTGTCGAGGGACGCAAACACCGCGGTGCGATTTTGCGTGCTGCCCGGTCCGAACCAATCGTGCGACGCCGCGTAGTCGCCGCCGGGCAAGATGGCGATACTGGGCGAACCGATATATTGCCGCGTGCTGGCCGCCCGGTGATCAATGATGATCCCCGGCGGTTTCGCGGCGTCGAGTTTGTTCGTTTCTGCCGCCGTTAAGAGTGCGCCGAATGCGCCCAGCGCCGCGAAGCCAGATAAGCAGAAATCGCCTCGAAATCGTTTCGTTGAAGTCATTCTCTTTGGATGCTCGAATCAATGTTCCACCGCGCGGTAATATGCGGTGCTGCTTGGGGCATTGGTATCGACAAACGTGAAGGAGCCGTCCGCTGCGGGCGCAAGCGGGTTGGTCGTCACCGTGTTCCAGTTCACGGGCGAGGTGAGACTGCTGGTGCGTTGCACGTCGTATTCGTAACCAGTCACGCCGGAGAACTTGATTGTCGGGCTGGACTCAGTGGTAACAAGAGACTTTGCGATACTGCCGATGCGCGCTTTGGCCACATAGGCGGACACTTTCCCGCCCGCTGTCGCGAAGAAGCCCCCCGCATACAGGTCAGTGCCCGATGCTGCCAGAGCAACTACACTGTTGTTCATCCCTGAACCCAAGGCCGACCAACTGCTGCCGTCCCACTTGGCTATACAATTGACCGTAACATTCACTCCGCCAATGTTGGTCGCTCTCGTGAACGAGCCTCCGGCGTACACGTCGCTGCCCGATGCTGCTAGAGCAAATACACTGTTATTCATCCCTGAACCCAAGGCCGACCAAGTGCTGCCGTTCCACTTCGCTATACGATTGGCCGTGACCTTCACCCCGCCACTATTGGTTGCTCCCGTGAACGTGCCTCCGGCATACACGTCGCTGCCCGAAACTGCCAGCGCATACACCAGGCCATTGATGCCTAAACCTAGCCGCGACCAACTGCTCCCGTTCCATTTGGCTACGTGTGTGAAGAAGCCCCCCGCATACACGTCACCACCCGACACTGCCACAGCACGCACAAGCCCAGTCGTCCAGCCGAGGCTGAGTGCCGACCAACTGCTTCCATCCCACTTGGCAATCCCACCAACCGTGACCGCTACTCCGCCGCTATTGGTCGCTCTCGTGAAGTAGCCCCCCGCATACAGGTCGCCGCCCGACACCGCCAGCGAATACACCTCGCCATCCATTCCCGAACCGAGCGCCGACCAATTGCTCCCGTTCCACCTGGCAATGCCATTGACCGTGACTGCCCCGCTTCCAACATTGGTCGCACTCGTGAAGTTGCCCCCCGCATACAGGTCGCCGCCCGACACCGCCAGCGCATTGACCGTGGTGTTCATACCCAAGCCGAGCGCGGACCAACCGCTGCCATTCCATTTGGCGATCCGATTGCCCACGCCGCCCCCCGCCGTCGTGAAACTGCCCCCCACATACACGTTGCTGTCCGATATGGCCACCGCAAGCACAGGGCCATTCATTTCCGAACCCAGCGCCGTCCAACTGCTCCCGTCCCATTTGACGATGTGATAAGCCCAATTGGGATCCGCCGACTTGAAAATGCCCCCCACATAAACGTCGCTGCCCGATATCGCTACTGAAGTCGCACTGGCACTCGGTCCCGAGGACAGTCCCGACCAATTGCTCCCGTCCCATTTGGCGATTCGCTTGGCCGTGCTGCCTCCCGCCGTGAAAAATTCGCCGACCGCATACACATCGCCACCAGACACCGCTAGTGCAGACACAAATGGCTCAATTGGAGAACCAGAACCGAACGGATCGCTCCCAACAAGCCCTGAACCCAGCGCCGACCAACAGCTCCCATCCCATTTGGCGATGTTATTGGCCGGGCTGCCGCCCGCAGTGCTAAACCAGCCTCCCGCGTACACGTCACTTCCTGACACGACCAGCGCATTGACGACTCCTCCGTAGTCTGGATCAGCAGCAGGGGGGCCAATGCCCGAGCCTAGCGCCGACCAATTGCTCCCGTTCCATTTGGCGATGTTAGTGGCGGCGTTGCCGCCCGCCGTGTTGAAGCGGCCCCCCGCATATACGTCACTGCCCGAAACCGCGAGCGCAAACATCCAGCTATCCAGCCCCGAACCCAGTGCCGACCAATTGCCCCCATCCCATTTGGCGATGTTATTGGCCGGCCTGCCACCGGCCGTAGTGAAGTTGCCCCCCGCATACACGTCACTGCCCGAAACCGCCAACGCGAACACAAAGGGGTAAACGCCGTTCAGCCCCGACCCCAGCGGCGACCAACTGCTTCCGTCCCATTGAGCGATGTGGTTGGCCACTACGTTTCCGACATTAGTGAACGCGCCGCCAATGTAGAGTTTTCCTGCGTCATCCACGACCGTTGCGTACACGTAACTGTCCGCGCCCGGTGAGCTTCCCGTGGTGATCCAGTTGGCATCGCTGAACGTTGGGTCAATTCGAATGGGATACACTGCGTCAGTATCGTTCACAATTACGGCAAGCATTGGCTTCGGCGTTGACTCAAGCGTAGCGCGGGTTTCCAAACCGGTTTCCAACCCTGCTGTATCGCCGATTTCCAAATCGGCAGCGCCAGCGAATGCGGACAGTGTGCGGGTTAGGAAACCCGCGATACGGCAGACTGGGAAGTCTGCGCTACTTTGTACTTCCATCCGCGCCGGCAACTCCTTGCCCGTCGCATCGGTCACGTGCAGTCGGCTATAGGCTATCTTGCGACCCGAATGTTCCAGCACAAGTTGCGCGCCGTAGGCGGTTTGCTCCAACCGTGCGCCTGTCACGCTCAGTTCCACCTGCAGAGCGCCATTCGTTAGCGGGGCGAGACTACTCGCGAGCCGGCTCGCGGGGACGCTCGCCCCACCCGGCTTCTCCAACACCACAAAATCCTGACGCACCCCGTCCATGCTCACGCTGTATTCCTCCACGAGCTCCGGTCGCGTGAACCGCACCGTCTGGCCGTCAGTCGTCACATTGCCGACTATCTCCAGTTGGATGTTCGAGGTTGAATGTTGAATGTTGAATGTTTTGTTCGCTGCCCCCGGCGCGCACGGAGTGACGCGCCCTACCTCGGTCGCCGTCACCCGGAAACGCTCCTTCACCGCATCGGTAACGATAGACGTGAGCCACAATCCTTCGCTCGTGGCTTCGCCTTCGAGGCGTTGGAAAACGCAGCGCAGTCGCGCGCCCTCGCCAATCGCACTCACGCTCAAGCCGTCGCCTTGGTAATCCGCGCCCGCCTTTGCGCCAATCTGCGACCACGGAATGGCGGAAGCGGGTTTTGTGAGTGCGGGATCAGCCGCATCCTTCAGCGCAGCGGCAGGAGCGAGAGGTGTGTTCAATTCCAGCGCGAGGGCGCAAAGAATCCAGAGCAAGACAAGTACAGGTGTTAATTTTCATTGGGATTGCGGTCGATGCTCTACCTGTTTTCATTGGATTACAAGTAACTTCTTTTGGTGGACTTCATTGCTGGCACATGCGAGATGTCACAGCCACCGTGTGCTACGAGCTGACGCGCAGGCGCAGGTCGCACTTGACCGATAGCCACAATTCATTCACTCTCCGCTCAAATGAGCACTGCCATCCTTGTCATCTTGGCGATCTTCCTGCCGCCCCTGGCCGTTTATTTGAAGACCAAGTCCGGCAAGGACACGATCATCAACATCGTTCTGTGTTTTTTCTTCTGGGTGCCCGGCATCCTGCACGCGCTTTATCTCATCTTCAAGAAGTAGCAATTCTCTGGAGCTGGCGGCCCGATCAAAAAGTAGGAGACTACATAAGGAGTCTCTAACTCGTGCTCCAGAAACCGAGAAAATTTGAGACTCGTCACCTCATCTCCTACAAAGAAGAGAGTTTTTCAACGGCCTGCTAGCCGTGCTGGCCGTCGCCTTCCTTTCGGGCGTGCATTCGTCCGACGATGCTGGCAATATCGCGGCATGAAACGATTCTTCTTGATTCTCCTGGTGGCCACGGTTGTCACCGCGCCGGCCGCTGACAACGACGGTTTTGTTCCGCTCTTCAATGGCCGTGATCTGACCGGCTGGGTGAATGCCAACTGTGCGCCGGAAACCTGGAGCGTGCGCGACGGCATGATCCATTGCACCGGTCGGCCTACGGGTGCGATGCGCACGGAGCGCCAATACGAGAATTTCATCCTCGAAGTCGAGTGGCGACACCTGAGCAGCGGCGGGAACTCCGGGGTGTTCATCTGGGGCACGCCCATCGCGGCGCCGGGTGTTCCGTTCCTACGCGGCATCGAAGTGCAGGTGCTCGATCACGGTTACGCCGAGCAGTACGAGAAACAGAACGGAAAAAAGTCCGATTGGTTCACCACGCACGGCGACGTTTTCCCAATCCACGGCGCGAGCATGAAACCTTTTGGCCCACACCACGGTGACCGGAGCTTCCCAACGGAGGAGCGGAGCAAAAGGTCGCCGGAGTGGAACCATTACCGCATCATCTGCACCAACGGAGTGATCCGGTTGCACGTGAATGGCAAGGAAGTTTCCGGTGGCGAGAACTGCAACTATCGCAAAGGCTATCTTGCGCTGGAGTCGGAAGGCGCGCCGGTGGAGTTCCGCAATCTGCGCATCAAAGAATTGCCATCGAGCGGCGCACTGGCTGAACAGACGGCGCCGATTGACATCGGGTTCAGGACCATTTTTACCGGACTCGACTTGCGCGGTTGGAAGACGAACGCGGCGATGGCATCGCGCTGGCGCGTGAGTGGCGAGCGACTTTCGCTCAGAGGCGGCGAGGCGAATGCCGAAGCGGTTTTGTGGACGGAAAAGGAATTTGGCGATGCGGAGTTCATATTGGATTGCCGACCGGCAAAGCCGGCCGAGGGGAAGGAAATGGCGGCGCCCGTTGTGCAACTGCGCGGTAGCGAAGCAAAGTTGGTCGGTGCAACGTCCGGCGGCTATCAGCGTTTCATGATCTCCGTCAAAGGCCGTGAAGTGATTGTGAAGCGCGGCGACAAGGAAACGAATCGTTTGACGCTGCCGACGGACGCTTCTCCGCGCGGCGCATTTGGGCTGCGGGACGTTGGCGGCCCGGTCGAGTTCATGAATCTCTACGCGCGCGACTTGTGACTGGTCTTGTCGCCGTTGAGGCGGGGTTACCGACGCGACGAGGCTTGGTTCTGCCGCCCCGTTAGGTTGGTGCGGGCATCTTGGCAATGGTATTCCCAACATTTCGTGACGCCCGGACCACATACCGGGCAAAACCCTATGGAAACTCGCGGAACAAGTGATATGGAGTGGGAAATCCTTGCGACGAACGGGGCAGGATTTGGATTTGACTCCTCGCTCCGCCTGATTTAGGGTGCTAGCACCAAGCGACCAGCAATCCCGTAGTACCATCCACAAACGAAGCATCATGAAAATCAAACTACTCCTCGTCCTCGCCGCGTTGTTCTTGTTGAGTGGCGTTGCCCGCGCCCAAGTTACCGCCTTCACCTATCAGGGCGTTCTCAACCTGGGGGGCGTTCCCGTCAATGAACCCACCGACATTGCTTTCACGCTTTATTCAGCCGATACCGGCGGCAGCCAGCTCGGGCCGGCATTGACCAACGCGTCCGTGGTTGTGAGCAATGGCCTCTTTACGGTCACGTTGGATTTTGGCGTCGGCATCTTTGCCGGCCCGGCGCGCTGGCTGGCCATCGGGGTGCGACCGGGTGGCAGCCTGGGCGACTACACGAACCTGACTCCGCGCCAGCCGATTACTTCCGCGCCTTACGCGATTTTCGCCAGCGGCGCAAACGCGGCAGGTATCAGCGGTGTGGTGCCCTCCGCAAGTATAGTCGGCATCTACACCAACGCAGTAGTGTTCAGCAACCCGGCGAACGCTTTCACGGGCAACGGTGCCGGGCTGACTTCCCTCAACGCCTCGGAGCTTACCACCGGTACCGTATTGGACGCCCGACTTTCAGCCAATGTCAGCTTGCTGGGACCGACCATCGAAACGGTGGAGATCACCGATGGCACCATCGTCGATGCGGATATTTCCGGGAGCGCGACAATTGCCGACGGCAAGCTGGCGACGATTGCCACCGCCGGCAAAGTGGCCGACTCGGCCTTGAGCGGCAACGTCGCTTTGCGCGGCGGCGGGAACACCTTCAGCGGCGATCAAATTGTCACGAACGGTAACGTTGGTATCGGCATCACCAACCCGGCCACACGACTGCACGTCAATGGCACGGTGACCGCAACCAGCTTCGTCGGGGACGGCAGTGGATTGGCCAGCTTGAACGCGAGCAACCTTACCAGCGGCACGATCCCCGACGCACTGCTTTCGACCAACGTCAGTCTCTTGGGAGCGACCATTGATTCGGCTGACGTGAACGCCGCGAGCTTCAATACCACGTTCTGGCGCAACGGCGGCAATGCGGGCACGACGGCAGGGACACATTCCCTCGGCACCACCGACAACCAGCCGCTGGAATTCAAGGTGAACAACCAGCGCGTCTTGCGGCTGGAGCCCACCGCTTTCGGTCCGAACATTATTGGCGGCTACAGTGGCAACTTTGTGAGCAACGGCGTGGTGGGGGCCACCATTGCCGGAGGCGGTTTGTCGATCGGCGGCCAGGTCAATCAGGCGTTGAACAATCTCACCACCGTCAGCGGTGGTGCCGACAACATCGCCAGTGGCGACACGGCGACCGTCGGTGGTGGTCTCCGCAACACCGCCAGCGGCGGTCTCGCGATCGTTGGCGGGGGGCTCGGCAATACCGCCAGCGGCGATTTTGCAACGATCCCCGGTGGACGAAATAACACTGCGACCCACAACGCCTTCGCCGCCGGCACACGGGCCAAGGCCAATCACACCGGCGCCTTCGTCTGGGCTGATTCCACTTTTGCGGATTTTGCCTCCACCGCCGACGATCAATTTCTCATTCGCGCCGGTGGCGGCGTCGGCATAGGCACCAACGACACATCCGGCGCTGCCTTGCGCGTGGCAGGCACCATCAAGGCCAATAGTTTCGCGGGTGACGGCAGCGGATTGGCTGGCTTGAACGCGGACAACATCGCGAATGGTAGACTGCTCGATGCCCGCCTGAGCACCAACGTAAGCTTGCTGGGACAGAGCATTGATTCGTCGGAGATCGTTGATGGCGCCATCCTCAATGCGGATATTTCCGGGAGCGCCGCGATTGCGGACACCAAACTGGCGACGATCACAACTCCGGGCAAATAAGCCAATTCCGCGTTATCCAGCAGTGTCAGTCTGCTGGGGCAAACCGTTGAGTCGTCGGAAATCACCGATGGCACCATCGTTAATGCGGATATTTCCGGGAGCGCGGCGATTGTGGACACCAAACTGGCAACCATCTCGAGCACGGGTAAAGTAGCCAATTCTGCGTTATCCAGCAGCGTCAGTCTGCTGGGGCAAACCATCGAGTCGGCAGAGATCGCTGATGGCACGATCACGGCGGGGGACGTGAACGCGGCAAGTTTCGACACGACATTCTGGCGCAGCACCGGCAACCCGGGCACAACGGCGGGTACGCACTTCCTAGGCACCGCCGATAACCAGCCACTGGAACTCAAAGTGAACAACCAGCGGGCATTTCGACTCGAGCCAAACGCCACCAGCCCGAATGTTGTTGGCGGTTACAGCAGCAACCTCGCGAGCGGTGGTGTCGTGGGAGCGACCATTGCCGGTGGCGGCCAGCAAAACCAACTCAACCAAGTATCGGCCAGCTTCGGAACAATTGGCGGCGGACTTGGAAACACGGTCATTGGCCTGGGCGCGACTGTGGGTGGTGGTTCGTTGAACAACGCCGCGGGTAACTACGCGACGGTTCCCGGCGGATATTCAAACGCCGCCACAAATTATGGCTTTGCCGCCGGTCGCCGAGCCCAGGCCAATCACCAGGGCGCCTTTGTCTGGGCGGATTCCACCGATGCCGACTTTGCTTCCACTACGAACAATCAATTCCTCATCCGCGCCGGCGGTGGCGTCGGCATCAATACTACCGCGCCACAGTGGCCGTTGGATGTGAATGGCTCCATGCGTGTGGGGGGTGCGAACGCAGATGGCAGTGAGAAACTGATCCGTTTCGGCGATGAAAGTTATGTTTCCATTGGCGAGAATCTTGTCGATGATCGGATGCAATTGACGGCACAAACGTTTGTCTTCACCAACCTTCTCGGGCCAGTGCGGGTTGGCATTGGGCGGGTGACCGCAGGCAACAACCTGGAGGTAGAAGGTGAAGCCTCCAAAACCACTGCTGGCAGTTGGCTGGCCAACTCGGATGCGCGGATCAAGCAGGACATTCAGCCCGTCACTGGTGCGCTCGACAAACTCAGCCAGGTCCGCCTCGTTAGCTTCCACTACACGGATGAGTATCGTCAGGCTCATCCGTCCGTGGAGAAGCGATCGTATCTCAACGTCGTGGCGCAGGAATTCCGCGAGGTGTTCCCCGAGCACGTCAAATCCAGCGGCGAGAAATTGATCGACGGATCAGAAATTCTTCAGGTGGACACCTACCCGTTGACAATCTATTCTGCTGCGGCCGTGCAGGAATTGAACCGGAAGGTTGAGGAACGAAGCCGAAAGCTGGAAGCAGAGAATGCAAAGTTGCAGCAAAAGAACGCCGACCTGGAAACGCGCCTCGCCGCGCTGGAGAAGTTGATGAAAGATCTGACTGTGGCACGCGGAGGAGAACGATGAAAATGCTGGATGAAGAATGCAAAATGAAGAAACCGGTTCTGGTTGGTGGCCAGCGCCAGTTGTGGATTTGTTTCATTATTCTTCATTCTGCCTTCTGCCTTCGGGCGGTGGGGCAAAGCTACGCGATTGACTGGTTCAAGATCGCCGGTGGTGGCGGCACCAGCACGGGCGGCGTCTATTCCGTGAGCGGGACCATCGGCCAACCCGACGCCGGCGGGCCGATGACCAACGGCCCGTATTCGCTGGTTGGCGGTTTCTGGGCGCTGCCCATCGCGGTACAGGACACCAACGCCCCGACGCTGACCATCACACCTGCCACACCCGGCAACGCGACGATTTCGTGGACGCCGGGCACGCCGGGTTTTGTGTTGCAGGAGAGCTTGAGTTTGTCGCCGGCGACGTGGGTGAATTCACCGAGCGGCGCGACCAATCCCGTTGTCGTGCCCGCCACATTTCCGGCGAGGTTCTACCGGTTGTTCAAGCCATAGCCCTGGAAGCGCGCGGTTGTCTGTGTCCTGACACAGCAGAATTCCTTCCCGTGAAGCGGCCTGCATGAATGGCGTGGGCCACCTTGTTTCCGATTGAAAGGTATCGTCTCCGGTTTAGGATCAGCGCATCGCCGCGCCGCGCGGCGAGTGTGGTTGGTCGAAACGTCAGCAGGGCTATTTATGAACAAGCTCACCAAAACAGTTTTCCTCACTTCATTGGCCGGCGTGTTGGCGCTTCCGGTTTTTGCTCAGATCACCGCCTTCACTTATCAAGGCGTGCTCAGTGATGGTGGTAGTCCGGCCAACGGTATTTTCGATTTGCAATTTGCGGTCTATGACGCGGCGAACGGCGGAACCGCACAAGCCGCACCTTTGACCAATTCGGCCACAAGTGTAAGCAACGGTCTGTTCACGGTGACGCTTGATTTCGGCGCGCCTGTGTTTGACGGCGCGGAGCGTTGGCTGGAAATTGGCGTCCGGTCCAACGGTGTCGGAGCATTCGCCGTTCTTGCTCCCCGCCAGCCAATCACGGCCACCCCTTACTCCATTCGTGCGGCGAATTTCAGCGGGCCGGTGGCGGCAAGCCAGATTGCGGGCACGATTGCGCCCGCGAACATCGCCGCTGGCAGCATTGGTTCCAATCAACTCGCAGCTGGCGCGGCGGCGGCGAATCTCAATGCCAGTGGCCAGACCGGTGTGCCGGGTGCAGGAATGATTCTCTCCACTGACCCGGCGGCGAGTAATCTCTTGTCCGCAGGTTACATCCGGCTCGGCCAGCTTTCGAGTACCGCCGGTGATCTCTGGCAACAACGGGTGGTTGACGGCGCGCCGCCCACACCGCGAGGAGGGCATACGGTCGTGTGGACCGGTTCGGAAATGATCGTATGGGGAGGCGGCTCTGAAGGGGTGGTTGACACCGGCGGGCGGTACGATCCCGCGCTCAATTCCTGGCGGACCACTTCCACAACTGGCGCGGCGGCTCCGCGCTCGGGCCACACGGCGGTGTGGACGGGGACGGAAATGCTGGTTTGGGGCGGCACCGTGGCGACGGGTTTTCCCACCAGCACCGGAGGACGTTACAACCCCGCGATTGACGGCTGGCGGATCATGGCTACCAGCAACTCGCCGCTGGCGCGCGCCGGTCATACGGCGGTGTGGGCGGGAAATCAAATGATCGTATGGGGCGGCGACAACCAAACCACGAACCTCAACACCGGCGGGCGCTACGACCCGGCCACCGATTCGTGGACAGCAGTTAATGCAGCCACTGCACCCAGTGCTCGGGGCAATCACACGGCGGTGTGGACGGGCAGCCGCATGGTCGTCTGGGGTGGTGGCACTAATATCTTCTTCAGTTTCCAATCCGGCGGTATCTACAATCCAACGAATGATTCATGGGTCGCCACGCCACTCGTGAATGCACCCATGGCGCGGCAACAGCACACGGCCGCGTGGACCGGTACTGAAATGCTCGTTTGGGGTGGGCGTAATGACTCAACAAATTTTGCAACCGGCGGGCGGTTCAATCCCTCCTCAAATCTCTGGATTCCCACCGCGACGAACAATGCCCCGCTCGCTCGCAGAAATCATGTCGCAGTCTGGACCGGGACTCGCATGATTGTGCAGGGAGGAGATGGGACCGGCCTGGATGGCACGGCTGGGATGTATTTTCCCGGAACCGACTCATGGACCAACACGTCTGCGGCGCCGGATTTCAACAGTTGGCGCAGTCACACCGCCGTCTGGACCGGGACGGAAATGATCGTCTGGGGCGGAAGCGGCGGCATCTCCGCGCGCGATACTGGCCTGCGTTACCACGAGGCGTTGAATACCTGGGCGGCCACATTCCGGCCCGATATCCCGGTCGCCCGCGCCGGGCACACGGCCATCTGGACCGGAAGCGAGATGATCATGTGGGGTGGCTACGACGGCGGTGCCACCTACACGGGACACCGATATAACCCATCGCTCAACTCCTGGACGCCCGTGTCTCCGGTCGGCGGGCCAATTCCCCGATACGACCACACTGCCGTTTGGACCGGCACGGAAATGATTGTGTGGGGTGGCCGCAATCCAATCGGAGCGGTTTACGGCGACGGTGGTCGCTACAATCCTGTCGTCAACACATGGCAGATGCTTCCCACCAACTCCGCGCCCGCGGCACGGATCTATCACTCCGCGGTCTGGACCGGCTCTGAGATGATTATCTGGGGCGGACGCGCAGGTTCGACGTTTTTCGATACCGGCGCGCGTTACCACTTGGGGTCGAATATGTGGACGGTCCTGCCGCTGGCGGGCGCACCCACGGCCCGTGCGGCGCACCGATCCGTTTGGGCGAACGGATACATGGTGGCGTGGGGTGGCTCCAACGCGGTTACTTATTTCAACACAGGTGGCCGCTACCATCCTGGCTCCAATGTTTGGTTGGCTACGGGCAGCATCAACGTCCCGGTGGCGCGCGCTGAACACACCGCGATCAGCGATGGCTTCTCAATGGTAATTTGGGGAGGAGAAAATTCGACCAACCAGGTCAACAGCGGCGCTTCCT
>CAZYYS010000150.1:0-13191 GCA_964651015.1 uncultured Verrucomicrobiota bacterium | reverse complement strand
GGGAACGGCACGCGAACAGCGCAACACTCCAGGCGTCCATTGACCTTGCCGTCGCGCGCTCGTTCATTCATCGCTTCCTCGCGAAAACCTACGAAGACCCAATGCCGGAAACGTGGCGCTGGCTGACGAATCCGCAAACGATCAACTCCCTTCGCGCCGCCAACGCCTTCGTTGGACGATCTCTGTTGCCCAGCGCCGAAGTCTTGATTAACACCCTTAAACCCGACGCCTACGACTCTTTCCTCAACGCCTATCTCGCCACATTCGGCCATGCCGCGCGCGGCTCTTGTCCGTTGAACGAAATCGAATATGGCGACATCAAGGCTGACCCGCTGTTCCAACCGCACCGCCTGGCCGACCTCGCCGCGTTCTATCGCGCGTTTGGCCTCGAAGTCACTGAAGACGCGGGCGAGCGCCACGACCACATCTGCCTCGAACTCGAATTCATGTGCGTGCTCAACGCCAAGGAAGCCTACGCACTCGAACACCAGTTTGACGGCGACCAACTCGCGCAATGCCGGGACGCGCAAAGGAAATTTCTCCGCGAGCATCTCGGCCGCTGGACGCCCGCGTTCACCCGCCGCCTTGCTGCCGCCACCAACGAGCCAACACTCCGCGCGTTGGCGGAATTCACGAGAGTATTTGTCGAATCCGAGTGCGCCCGTTTCGGCGTGAACCCCGGCAGCGAAGAATTATCCCTGCGCCCCGTGGACGAAGCCGCCGACCGCATGTGCGACTCCTGCGGCATCGCCAACCTGCCGCCCGGCGCGTTGGCAGCGACTTGAATTTGATTATCTATTTGATTGTCGTTAACCCAACAAAACGAAAACCAAAGAAAGGAATGTTATGGCCCGATATGTAAGTTTGCTGCGGTTTACGTCGCAAGGCGTGCGTAACCTCAAGAAATCACCCGCACGTGCCGCCGCGTTCTGCAAAGCGGCTGAGAAGGCGGGCGTCAAAGTCGAAGTCCAGCTCTGGACCACGGGTGCGTATGACGGCGTGCTCATACTCAGCGCGGCCAACCAATCAACAGCATTGAAAGCAATCGCGAAACTGGCCGCAGCCGGTGACGTGGCAACCAACACGTTGCAAGCCTTTGACGCGAGAGAGTTCTCGGCCATCACTGGCGGTTAAAGCCCGAATGCAACTCCGCTACGACGAGGATTTTGTTGAAGCCGCCGCGTTCCTATGCACGAGCGGACGGCGCAAGGACGTGTCTTCGTTGCAAATTGCCCGTTTTCATCGCGAGCGCGAAAAACTTTATGGCATCCTCGATCCTGACGAACGCAACACCGCGTTTTTCAAACTGCACCTCGACTGGTTTCGCGAATGGGGTTTGGAAAAACTGCTCACGGATTTGTTGAAAGAATTTCCGTTGCTGCCGGAAAAGTTGAGCGTCCTCGCCGTCCGCAAGACGCGTAACAAAAACGACGACGGCGCTGAACTTTACGTAAACGAGACCGGCCAGTGCAGCGCCATCCTCGCCCTACGCCCAGAGTCGTTCGAGCGCGATGCGGCACTGCGGGATTACGTGCGCCACGAGTTCACGCATCTGCACGACATGCTTGATCCGGCTTTTGGCTACGCGCCCGCGCTGGATTTGCCGAGACTCAACGCCGCGCAACAACGCCTCGCCCGCGAGCGTTACCGTCTGCTCTGGGACATCACGATTGATGGTCGCCTAGCCGCCGCCGGTCACACGCCGATGGTAGCGCGCGAGCAACACGCTGCCGCGTTTGCGCGTGGCTATTCCTTCTGGCCGGAGCAGAGGCAGGCGGAGACGATTGACTCACTTTGGCAATCCCGCGCTCCGCACCACGTCGATTTCCTTGTTCTCATTGCCGATCCGCGTGGATTGCGAGACGCGCATCGTCCCGTCCCCGGCGCAGCTTGCCCGCTCTGTGACTTTCCTACGTTCGTCTGGGCGGACCTCGAGGCGTTTTCATCTGATGTTAGTGCGCGAATTAGAGTTGAGTTTCCGAATTGGTCGCCCGACCGGGGCATCTGCAAGCGCTGCCTGGAAACTTACGAAACTGCGGCGAACTTCCAGTCGCAGGCAGCCAGCTGACGGAGGAACATTTAGTCATGCGCGTCGAGCAACTATTTATTTCGCCGGAGCACAACTTCGCGGGCCATCACGGTGGGCCGCCGGGAGAGAATCCATCCGTGCCGATGGAACAAGTCGAATGTGTCGCCGGGCGCGGGCTGCGCGGCGACCGTTACTTCGAGCGCGAAACCGGACACAAGGGGCAAATCACGTTTTTCTCTCTGGATGTCTTTGATGCGCTGCGCCGCGAAATGAACCTGCCCGACGCACAACCGCAGGCCACTCGCCGCAACGCGTTTGTGCGCGGAGTGGATTTGAATCTCCTGATCGGAAAGCAATTCGAGGTGCAAGGCGTGCGCTTCGAAGGCGTGGAGGAGAGCAAGCCGTGCGATTGGATGAATCTCGCCTTCGGCCCGGGTGCGCGGGAATGGCTCAAGGGCCGTGGCGGATTGCGTGCACGTATTCTGACCGGCGGCGTATTGCGCCGGGCCGACTGAGATTACCATGCCGCCGCTCGCCAAATTCAAACGCCTGGATGTCCGCGAAATGATTCGGACTGGCGTCGAACCATTCCCGACGATCCGCAAGCGTGTGGATGAACTGAAATCTGGCGAAGGGTTGATCATCCTCGCACCGTTTCTGCCATCGCCGCTGATTGAGAAACTTGGCAGCGAAGGTTTTGCCTCCAAGGTCGAGCGCGGACTGGGGGCCAACTGGCTGGTTTACTTCTGGCGTGACGCGGCTTGATTGTAATGAAGCGGGCACTCCGATTTTGACTACATTCCACGCTTGGAAGTTCGCTACAGGTTATCGCAACGTGATATCGCAGCGTTTGCCAAAGCAAGACGCCGAAGGTCGGCCAGGCTTTCCAAAGTCATTAAAGGATGCACGGTGAACGATATTCAAAGGGTTCAGCCCGTGCGGTAGTCGCGCCGCAGGAATTTGTTCGCCGTTTCGGAATTGGTAATGCGCGCGGTGGAGTCCCACAGCAGTTTTTCGCGATCAGTTCGTCGTGTAATTGCAGTCGCAGCGCCACGTTGCCGAGCAGTACCACTTCAGCCAGCGGGCCAGCCCAGTCAAAGTTCGACCCGGCAGGCTTGCCAGCTGCGGCGATGGCGAAGCCGCCCAAAACTGGCGGCGAGAGAACTGGCGGGCTAGGTCGACAGCACGCGAGTCATGCGAAGGAGAGCACATTTTCATAGTTTGTATTGGGGAATTCCTAGCAGCTCGCCGTCCTTGAGGGCAGATTGATGGGCGACGATCCCGGCAACGGTCATATTCAACGCCATGACGATATCCACGAGCGGTGTGCGATCTTGCAGGATCGCGGTGACAAATTCGTTCATCAAATGACCGTGCGAACCGCCGTGGCCGCCGCCAGTTACTCCGGGAGGGAGCGGTGGGCGTTTCGTGGAAGGGAGTTTCTGCTCCAGTCCCTCATAACGGCCGTAGAAGGATCCGCGCTGGCCGCGAACGCGTCCCATCTCGCCGCTGGCTCCAGGTGTATCCCAACTGACCGCCATCCGCGCCATCCCACCTTCGCTGGTGCGGAAGATCGCAATCTCTGTTCCGAACGGGTTGCGATAGCGGTTGTTGGCGGGTTGCAGATGTTTAATTCGACTTGGCACGCCCATGCATGAAACCTCCATGAAACTTCCGCCCGTCACGCCAACATAATAAGCGTTCGAATGCGTCGGATACCATTGTGGCGGGGTGCCGATGCGCCAGCCTTTGTAAGAGTCGATGGGCTGCTCCGTGAAGTGGTAATACTCGCCTTCCGAATACACCATCTTCCCAAAACCGCCGTTCTTGTAAATCTGCCGCATCGCAGCAAGGTCCTCGTGAAAACAGGACGTCTCGAACATCATATATTTCCGCCCGCTTGATTTGACCGCCGCCAGCAACTGGTCTGCCTCCTCCAACGAGCCGAATACCGCCGGGACCGCCGAGGCCACGTGTTTGCCGCGCTTGAGAACCTCGACGCAATGCCGCGCGTGACTCGGTGCATCGGTCGCCACAAATACTGCTTCGAGGTGATCGTCTTTCACCAATTCTTCCAGGGACGGATAGGTTTTCGCGCAACGGGTAACTCTCGCCAGTTCCGCGCAGCGCTCCGGAATCAAGTCGCTGACGGCTGTCACCTCGACATTCGGATGATTTTGAAAACCGAACGCCGCTGCAAATTGGCAGACTCCGTAACCAACCAAACCCACGCGAATCTTGCGGTCGGAAACCGGTTGCCAGCCCTTCGAGGCATCCGGCGCATCCGGCGACTGCTCGAATCCTTGAATGGTCTTTTCTGCCGCAGGCATGATCGCCGGGAGACCAAGTGCAGCAGCGCCTAATCCGGTCGCCTGCAGGAAAGATCGACGCGTGATGGAGGTGAGAGCGCGGGAAGAATCGGAGTCTGGATGCTTGTTCATAGCTGAATGCGGTCAGTCGTTGGTTGTTTGGGAACGTTGCCGGAATCTTGCGGTCAATGTCGAAGGAGTAAAGGCGTTTTTTTCTTCGCGCATAGGAATTGACTCACTCGGTTTCGATCAACGGGTCGGCCCGAAGCAAAAGCGCGGTTCACAGCAACTCAGGCCCTTGCTTTTTCCGATTCCTTATGCTCTGATAACCGTAACCCTAAATCTCGAACAACAAACCGTACATAGGTGTATGAGCTACCAGCATGAGAGAACCCGAATTGAACCGCGCCTTCCCTACAGAAATATAAAAGGCTTCACGTTGATCGAACTTCTGGTGGTCATCGCCATCATTGCCATCCTGGCGGGGCTGTTGCTGCCGGCTCTGAGCAAGGCCAAGCAAAAGACACAGGGCATTTACTGTGTGAATAATAACAAACAACTGATGCTCGGTTGGCGCATGTATGCCGATGACAACCGCGATTTCCTTCCCAGTAATCACGGTGGTGGTCAGGTCGGCCCGAATATCTGGGTATCCGGCAATGTAAATTCGAGTCCGGGCTGGACCAATATCCTCTATCTGATCGACACCCGCTATTCACAGCTGGGGCCTTATGTTAAAACGCACGCAGTCTTCAAATGTCCGGCGGACCAAAGCGTGACCTCGGACAGAAGCAGATTGCCACGGGTGCGTAGCATTTCCATGAACAGTCACATGGGGCCAAATAATGAGTATTGGTATCCGGAATACACTACCTTTGAGAAATACGGACAAATCCTCAAGCCTGCTCCGGTCGATGCTTGGGTAATGATTGACGAACGTGAAGACAGCATCAACGACGGTTGGTTTGTGGTTAATGTGCGCGATCGGGGTGCATCGGCTCAGATTGTTGATTTTCCTGCCAGCTACCACAGTCGAGCCGCC
Organism: uncultured Verrucomicrobiota bacterium; assembly: GCA_964651015.1. Lineage (GTDB taxonomy): Bacteria > Verrucomicrobiota > Verrucomicrobiia > Limisphaerales > PALSA-1396 > CAZYYS01. The sequence goes on along the minus strand of CAZYYS010000150.1, from coordinate 7,811 downwards.
GGCATTTCATTTGCCGATGGCCACGCCGAGATCAAGAGATGGCGCGACCCACGTACCATCCCGCCGCTGCTCAGGGGAAGGGAGTTGACGCTCGGGGTCGCTTCACGGGATAACCCGGATGTTGCTTGGTTGCAGGAACGAACTTCGAGTCGCAAATAGGCAACTCCGCCCTTCTCTTCAAAGCCCATTTTTGGCCAACTAAGATTTATCTTCGAATCTTGGCGGAAGCGATCTAAAATCCTTGTCAGAATCAGTTTCATAAATCGTTCGACGACGTTGCCGGTTTCTGGTAAGAACACAAAATAAACACTGGCGATTGATGCGACTATTCGCTTCGAGCAGAAAATGGGTCATGCTAGTTCTCGGCCTTGGCGGGCTGTTGGCCTGCCAATCCCCGGCCAAGGAGAGCAATTTGCCCGACGCTGATAAGAAGCGATTGCCCCCTGCCATCAATCGAACGGTTGATTTCGCCAAGGACATCAAACCCATCTTTGATGCCAACTGCGTCAAATGTCACGGCCCGGAGAAGCAAAAGGGCAGCTTGCGGCTGGATACCAAAGCCGGCGCCCTGAAAGGGGGCGACGACTACGCTCCCGTCATCGTGCCTGGCAAAAGTGCTGACAGCCCGCTGATTCATTTCGTTGCGGGCTTGGTCGCGGATATGCAGATGCCCGCCAAGGGTGATCGCTTGAGTGATGAGCAGATTGGTCTGCTGCGTGCGTGGATCGATCAAGGAGTCAGTTGGCCTGCGACGGCGGAAACAGCGGAGGAACAGCACTGGTCGCTCAAGCCGATGACTCGCCCTGAAATTCCAAAGACAAAAAATGCCGCTTGGCCACGGACACCAATCGACCGGTTTATCTTGTCCAAGCTCGAAGAGAAGGGCTTGTCGCCGTCCGAAGATGCGGACAAGCGAATTCTCCTGCGGCGCGTTTACTTCGATGTGATCGGGCTGCCACCCACGCCGCAAGAGATGCAGGCGTTCCTTTCCGACAATAGCCCGCAGGCTTATGAGCGGGTCGTGGACCAGCTTCTGTCGAGTGCCCGCTACGGCGAGCGCTGGGCGCGGCACTGGCTCGATATTGTGCATTACGCGGAGACTCACGGAAACGACCAAGATCGTCCCCGCCCTAACTCCTGGCCGTATCGGGATTACGTCATCCGTTCTTTCAATCAGGACAAATCGTACGCGCGTTTCGTTGAGGAGCAACTGGCAGGAGACGTTTTGTATCCAAACGATCCCGAGGGCGCCATCGCTACAGGGTTCATGGCAACAGGACCGTGGGACGAAAGTTCGCTGCGCGACATTCAAGAAAATACGATCGATCGCCAGATTGGCCGCTACCTTGATCGGGACGACATCGTGATGACCACGATGTCCACATTCACGAGCACAACGGTTCATTGCGCACGCTGCCACAACCACAAGTTCGATCCCATTTCACAGGCCGAATATTACGGTCTCCAATCGGTTTTCTCGGCCATTGATAAAGCTGATCGACCTTTTGATCTTGATCCGCAAACGCACAGCCAACGTCAGGCCTTGCTGAAGCAAAAAGTTGCGCTTGAGGTCCGTCCGAAGGCGCTGATGGAATCCCTCCTTCAACCACCCGTGCAAACTGAAGTGGCGGCGTGGGAGAAATCCATTTCCGAGCAGGGCGGCCCCGTCGTCTGGACGGTTCTGGATCCGATTACTTTTACGTCGGAAGAGGGCGCAACGCTCACGAAGAAACCCGATCAATCAGTGGTTTCCGGCGGCAAGCGTCCGGAGGCGGACACCTACACGGTGACCGCGCAAACCGATCTGACGAACATCACCGCGATGCGTTTGGAAGTTTTGAGCGACGGCGCGCTTCCCAAGAAAGGGCCCGGTCGTCAGGACAATGGGAATCTGCACCTTACTGAGCTCGCCGTGAAAGCTTCGCCAACAGCAGACACGAACCAGCTTATGAACCTCCCGCTGCAAAACGCGGCCGCCGACTTCAATCAAACGGACTGGGGTGTAGCCAAGGCCATTGATGGCGACCCGAAGACAGCGTGGGGAATCTATCCGGAAGTAGGCAAATCGCATCTGGCGGTTTTTGAGTTCAAAGACAACCAAGGCTTCACGGGCGGAACGACTTTCACATTTGTGTTGGAGCAAAAGCACGGGGGCGGGCATTTGATCGGCCGCTTTCGGCTCTCTGTCACAACCACGCCGCGACCAGTGCGGGTCAACACTTTGCCCGATGCCATCGCCAGGATCCTTGCGGTCCCAGCCGATCAACGCACGCAAGAACAGAAGCTGGAACTTGCCGTTCAATACTTGCAAACACAACTGGAGCAGAAACTCGCTGCGCTGCCCAAACCACAGATGGTTTATGCGGGCGTCAGCGATTTCGTGCCGGATGGCAGTTTCAAGCCGGCGAAAGTTCCGCGTCCGGTCCACGTCCTTCAGCGCGGAGACATAAACAAACCCGGTGACTTGGCCGTACCCGGAGCGCTTTCATGCGTGCCGGAGCTGACCTCGAGATTTGCGCTGGCTGATTCGAACGATGAAGGAGAACGTCGCGCCGCGCTTGCCCGATGGATTGTTGATCCCAAGAACACCCTGACATGGCGTTCGATCGTGAATCGCGTCTGGCATTACCACTTCGGACGCGGCATGGTCGATTCGCCAAACGACCTTGGACGGATGGGGGGACGGCCAACTCATCCTGAACTGCTCGACTGGCTGGCGACCACGTTTCGGGAGAACGGAGGTTCGTTCAAGAAATTGCACCGTCTCATACTGACGAGTTCGGTTTATCGGCAATCATCGGCGCACAATCCGCAATTTGCCCAGATTGACGCGGACAATCGTCTGCTCTGGCGGATGAATCGCAGCCGGCTCGATGCTGAATCCATCCGCGACGCCACCTTGCAGATTGTCGGCAAGCTCGATCTGGAAATGGGCGGGCCTTCCGTCAAGCAATTTGTGCAAAGTCCGGGCATCCACGTTACGCCCGTCGTTGATTACGCGAAATTTGACGTGGACAGCCGCGAGAGTTATCGTCGCAGTATTTACCGTTTCATTTTTCGCACCCTGCCTGATCCGTTCATGGATTCGCTTGATTGCGCGGATTCCTCGCAGCTCACCGCGACACGGAACACGTCGGTTACGGCGTTGCAGGCCCTCGCCATGCTGAACAACCACTTCATGGTACGTCAGAGCGAGCACTTCGCGGAGCGCCTGAGCCGAAGCGAATCGGATCTCGATACTCAAATCACTTTCGCGTACCGCTTGGCTTTGGGCCGCCCACCGACCCCTGACGAAACGCGGGAATTGAGCGCCTACGCGGGCAAATACGGATTGGCCAACGTCTGCCGCTTGATCTTGAACAGCAACGAGTTTATTTTCGTGAACTGATGAACCGGAACAATACCTCCTTGTTCGGAATGAGCGACCTGTCGCGCCGGGAATTCCTCTGGCGGTTTGGCGGCGGCCTTGGCGGAATTGCGTTGGCGCATCTGCTGGGACACAACAATTTGCTCGCGGAAGGTGCAATCAAACCTCGGGCTGATCTCAACGGCGGCATCCATCATCGGGCCAAGGTCAAACGCATCGTGCAACTCTTCATGAACGGCGGCGCCAGCCAGTGCGACACGTTCGATTACAAGCCGGAGCTGATCAAGCGCAGTGGTGAAAAGTTCGATCCGGGTGGAGGCGTGCGTGTCGAAGCGGCCACCAGCACGCCGGGCAATTTGATGAAGTGCCCGTTCGAGTGGAAGCAGCATGGACAATGCGGTCGCTGGGTGAGCAGCGTTCTCCCGGAGACCGCCACGATGGTGGATGATCTGGCGTTCATCCTCTCGATGGCTTCGAAGACAAACGTCCACGGGCCGGCAAGCTATATGATGAATACGGGTTTCACATTGCCCGGTTTCCCCTGCATGGGCGCCTGGATTTCCTACGCGCTGGGCAGCTTGAGCGACAATCTCCCGACCTTCGTCGTGCTGCCGGATGCGAAGGGACTGCCCTACAATCAAAAAGGAAACTTTTCCTCCGGCTTCCTGCCCGTGACGCATCAAGGTGTCATCATCAAGGCCACGGCGCCGACTCCCATTGAGGATTTGTTTCCACCCGAATCCGCCAAATTCATCACCAAGGAAAGCGAAAACGAGGGGCTCAGGTTGCTGAACAAACTTAATCGTGAGAATGCCACGCAATGGCCGGGCGATTCGCGGTTGGACGCCCGGATTTCTTCCTACGAACTCGCGGCCAGAATGCAATTGAGCGCGCCCGACGTGCTCAATTTGAACGGTGAATCAGAGGCGACGCGCAAACTGTACGGCTTGGACGAGAAAGTGACGGCGGATTTCGGGCGCAGTTGCCTCACGGCACGGCGACTGTTGGAGCGCGGCGTTCGCTTCGTGCAAGTGTGGAGCGGGGCCGGCGGGCCCACCAACAACTGGGATAATCACGCCGACATCCCGAAAGAACTTCCCGCCATGGCCAACGCGACAGACAAGCCAGTGGCCGCGCTCGTGAAAGATCTCAAAGCTCGCGGCATGTTTGAGGACACTCTGATCGTCTGGTCCACCGAATTTGGGCGCATGCCGTTCACCCAGGGGGCCACGGGGCGCGACCACAATGGCGGCACGTTTGCAATCTGGCTCGCCGGCGCCGGCATCAAGGGCGGCGTCGCCTACGGAGAAAGCGATGAATGGTCGTGGAAAGCTGCGTCGCACCGGACCTATTGCTACGATCTACACGCAACGATCTTGCATTTGCTCGGCATTGATCACGAGAAGCTGACCTTCCGTCATAACGGCAGTGACCGCCGGTTGACTGATGTTCACGGACACGTGATTGAGGAGATTCTGGTTTAGGCGACGGCCTCGCCTAAAAGCCACGGATCCCACCAGCCCCAAATCTGGCACTCCCTTATTTCGTCCATTCCAACGGCGGCAGTTCGTTCAGGTCGATAATGGCGACCGTCTCATGGGTCCGACCGGTATGGAATTGCACGTACCGTCCGAGCCGGTCGAACGAAGCGTGGGCGTGAACAGTGCGCACGGTGTCGCGAATGCCGGTGGCGAGCAGTCGGGTGTTGCCGGTGGCGGTTTCCATCAGCCAGAGACGACCCTGCATGTCATCGAGAATCAGGAATTTTCCATCGGGCCGCGCGGCGGCGTGCCAATAGTTCCCTTCCCGCACCATGCGCGCAGTACCGTTTTTGTTGACCAACATGACACCCACTTTGTCGTTGATCATCGTCATCTCGCCGGTGTCCTTGACCCACGCTTCGTGCGTGACCCATTCCTTCAGCGGCGTGAACCAGGTCTTTGGATCAGCGCGCGCATAAAACGGACGATTGCCGGTGCCATCCACGTTGACGAGCCAGGATCGTTGCGGCGCGTAACCACTGGTTTCCCAAACGTAAAAAATGATCGGATCGGTCGGACTATGCTGCACATGCCCGATACGAAATCCCTGAGTGATGACGGTGCGGTAGTCGCCGGTTTCCGTGTTCATCAAGCCGATTTCCCAATTGGCTTCGTCCCGCTGTTTGGTCAGCGTCATCCATTTGCCGTCGCCGCTCAAGGTCGGTTGCTGAATTCCGCCGACGCGCGGTCTGGGCACTTCTCCGATTTTGCGTTCCTTAAAATTGATGATGTCCAGGACAATTACTTCCGCTCCGCGCACATAATAAAGACGTTGGGCATCGGTGTGATCCGGACAAGCGCCGCGCGCGCTGACCGATGAGCCGTCAGTAAGTTGGACAATGCGACCGGATTCGATCTCCGCGCGAAAGAGCTGGCTCGATCCAGTCCGTTCGGAGGCGAAGATCAAATAGCGATTATCAGCAGTGAAATTGGAGAAGTGGTAATAGAGATTGTCGCTGGCGGCCGGGCCTTTGGTCAGTTCCCAGATGCGAACATGGGTAACCGAATCAAGATACGATTCGCGCTCCACGCCCCAGTCCCTGCCCGCTTCGGAGGCGCGCAACAAGCCACACAAAATTACACTCGAACAGGTGATCCAGATTATCTTCATGCCGGTAATAGAACAGATCTTAAAATGATAGTCGAACCGACTTGTCTCGCTCGGCATTCCCTTGGGCTATGGGCACGCGAAGCTGGGTGGACTGTTTCCGAGATGCGCTGATCAACGCGGGTAATCAGCGCCTTGGCGACGCATAAAAAACGGCTGGCCCGGAGGCCAGCCGTTGTGTGAAGTCTCGTGCAGCCCCTAAGATGTGCCGGGACGAAACCGAGCCATCAATCGAGAATTAGAGTTGTTTGAGTCGATAGTACGTATTCGTCGAGTCCACCATGGGGGTCGGTCCCGTATAAATATTCTGCCCCGCCACGTAATCGATGTCCACCAGTGGCACCTCGGTCCAAACAGCGCCCGCGCCAAGCACCAGACTGGATTCAAGAACCCAGATACACTCCAAATTACCCGGCCAGGATACCGTTACATTCCCACCCGGCGTAGAGCCAACCTTTAAAGAGACAGACGGTACAACCAAAGCCGTGTCGGAGTAATTATCAAAAGTAACATCAGCGGCCCCAGTGTTGTTATTGGATCCAACCAAGCCTGATTTACCACTCGAATAAGTTGAGTCCGTTCCGACACAATCCACCAACGGATTCATTGTGTCAGGCAATTCAAAGACCAGTGCTCTCAGTTCACTGCCTTTGCCACTGAATACAAACCGGTAAGATTTTCCAGGAACCAGTTCCACGTCATCTTCGCCGGACAACGAAACCGCCGTGGGTGCTTCGTCGGTCAGTCGGCTGACATCAATGTCACCCACCCGGCCAGTGGGGACATCAAAGGTAAAACTATAACCATCGGTTGAACCCGGTCCGATATCCGACAGGCGAGCCAAGAGACCGATGTTCTGATCCAGCGAGGTATCCCAGTTTACGATATCGACGGCCACGCGAAAGTCAGTGTGGGTGGTAGGCTCGATACTTGCCACCCGACCAGGACCCAGCTGGGCAGGGTCAGGAGAAGCCGCGGCGGTGAGTCTATACGCGTTGCCCCCCGGGAAAGTCCAGGTGTCCTGTGGCCCGACGGGAGGGAAGGCGGTGAAAATCGGATCAAAATGCGTCCACGCCACCGTGGGGGCGGTATCATTGCCATCGTTGAAATCATCCTTGACCACCATGTCGGTGATATTCATGGGACAGCGCGCGGATGCGTAATAATTATCGAAGGTCACGTCCACGGCCCCAAGATAGAGGCCCGTGACGGGATTGTCGGCTGCACTAAAAGCGAGCAAGCCGGATTGGCCACTGTCGTACTGAGTTGCTTGCCCGGCGGTATTCCCGGAGACGACGGCAATGGGGCTGGCGAGATTTGGCAATTCATAGACCCGGCCTTCGAGATGAGTGCCGCGACCGATGAACACCATTCGATACTTCTTGGCGGGGTCCAACGTCACATCAACCTCGGCGGTTCCGCCATTTGACCCTGGAACACCCGAGGTCGAGGCATCATTCCTGAGTCGAAAAATCGCGATGTAATTACGATTCCCGTACACGCTGCCTGGAACATAAACGAATCCATAGCCGCGGGTGGTGGGGGCTCCGGCGGTCGCGAAATCGCCCGCTCGCGCCAGCATGCCAAAAACATTGTAGCCATTGGTGTTATTCACCGCGACGACATCGACGGATTGGTAAAAATCGGTATAGACATCGGGCGCGAAGCTCGACACGCGCGCCGGTCCAGTTGTCCCTGGAGCGGCCTGGGCGACGGCGGTAAGCTGGTAGGTATTGCTTCCAGGAAAGTTCCAAGCGCATTGAGGTCCGACTCCGAAGATGGTTGAAATCGCATC
>CAZYYS010000149.1:2912-13237 GCA_964651015.1 uncultured Verrucomicrobiota bacterium | reverse complement strand
GATTATCAACAGGGGAGATTGCTCGATCACTTTCAGTTGTCCGACAAAGTGAACGAGTGTGTTCACGGATTGGAGGCGGCGCCTTCGGCGGATTTTCCTCGCGCAATTTAGCGCTCGCTCTCGGGTATCTCACACAGCACGCGAAAGCCCTCGATCTCGAACAGGTCGGCTGGGTTGTTGCCGTCGCGGGCGCAGGACTTGAGATCGCGCGTGCGCGTGCTCCAGGAAGCGCCTTTTTTCACGCGCATGTGACCGCTGGGGGGGCCTTGCGGATCGACTTGCGGCTCGCCCGGATACCAATCAAACCAGTCCTGCACCCATTCCCACGAGTTACCAATCATGTCGTAAAGTCCCCAGGGGTTGGGTGGATAAATCCCTGCTGGCGAAGTGAAGCCGTACCCATCCTCGTAGTACGTTTCCGGTGTTGAACGAATGCCGCCCACGTTGGCCTTGAGCCGGTCCCACGGTTGATCGCCCCAATAAAGAATGTTCGTGGTGCCGGCTTTGCACGCGTACTCCCACTCGGCCTCAGTCGGGAGGCGATAAACGCGCCCCTCTTTCTCCGTGAGCCAGCGACAGAATTCCTGGGCGGGCCGCCATTTGATCGGCTCAACAGGATGCTGATCACCATCCTTGCCGCGTTGATACTTCGCACGCTGTTTGGCATGAGCGGGATTGAACTGCTCGTATTGCTCGTTGGTCACTTCGTACGCCGCCAGAAAATACGGTTTGGTGAGGGTAACCTGATGGCCGGTTTTCTTCTCCGCGTGCATCCGCAAGCCTTGCTCTTTGGTGAGGCCCTCCCAAAATGTTCCCGGCGTGATCCGCACGAACTTCATGCCGATGGAATTCACGTAGTACGTGATGTTCGTAGGTTTGAGGCCCGTTGGTGTCGCGACTTCGACCAAGTTGGTTTCGATTTTCCAAGGAACTGGATTCGTTAACTTGGAACGGTCCAAAGGCGGCAAGTCCAGTAGCCATTCAGGATGCTTCCTCGGCCAGACATAACGATCATGCCAGTTTTTCCAAACAGCAAAGCCGCCCACGGCCAGCAACAACAGAGAAATCCCCCACGCCGTCTGACATTTTCGTTTCATGAAGTCATTTCAGGTGCGACGACATTAAGAGAACCAAAAGTCGGTTGCAAGATTCGGCTGGTCCGGGAGTTGTCGGCATTGGTGATCAACAACGGAAATGGAAGCGCGTGCGTTGCGGGCACGCTTTTCCAAGGTTAGTTTAATGCACTACCCCACCGATCTCGATTCACTCAAGCACTAAAATCTGCCGCCCAAGAATCTGGTTGCTTCATCCCATCCCTTTGCAGTCTCTTCCGTCTCGACGATGATCACGATGCGCCGTGGTCGCCGGCACCTTTGGTTTTGTAAGCCATTACTTTCTCAGGTGGGTCCGAGTCATTCGGGGAAAGAGGGAAATGATGAGGAAACAAATTTAGGGTCGCCAACAGGTGAGGGAAATGGGAGGCTGTTACAATTACAAACGAACCAGCATTTGGTTTTTTACGGTTGCTAAACCCAGAGATGCCACGTATGAAAAAATGGATAGGGAATTGCCTTATTTGACGCTCTGTAGTTCATGGGTCGTTTGAGCAAAGCAGTCATCTTAGGGATCGAGTACCAGGCGCTTGGCTTGGTTCGACAATTAAGCCGTGAGGGAATTTCATGCGTCCTGGCGGATAAGGATGCCTGGGGTGTGGCACGGTTTTCCTGTTTTACCCGAGAGTGTTTTGTGTCTCCCGCGTACTTCAGCTCGGAGTTCTGGCCTTGGCTTTCGAAACTTGCTTCCAGAGAACAATGTCAGGGGGCAGTTCTTATCCCGACCGATGACGAACAGGTGCGGATGCTGGCTGAACATTACGATGAAGTGACAAAAGTCTATCGTTACACTGGACTGCCTTGGGGTTCGTATCAGCGTGTTTACGATAAGCGATTGGCCTACGCGCTGGCGTTAGAGGTCGGACTGGCGACGCCAAAAACTTACGTGCCTTCTTCGACTGCTCCCTTGCCTCCTGAAGGTGAGCTGGGCTCTCCTTTTGTGGTTAAACCAGCGTTCAAACGTGCATTCTCGCAGGTCTGCAAGCGGAAGGCAGTAGGGGTGAACACGAATTCTGAATTACAACAGCTCTTGTCGGGATGGTTATCAGAGGTGCCGGTCGAGGAGCTGGTTTATCAGGAGTTGATTCCGGGGAACGGCGAAAACCAATGGTCATATTGCGGGTTCTTTGTTGAAGGAAAACCAGTCGCCGCGTTTACCGCCATGCGCCGCCGACAAAAGCCGCCCGACTTTGGACGCTCCAGTACGTTCGTTATTTCGCAGCACAACGCGGAAGTGGAGAGTGAAAGTCTGCGGCTGCTCGCAAGGCTGAAGTACACAGGTTTGGCGGAGGTTGAATGGAAACGGCATGAGCACACCGGCAAACTGCTCTTCCTGGAGCTCAATGCACGCTGCTGGGGATGGCACTCCTTGGCGTCACAGGTGGTCGGCAATTTACCCCTGATGCTCTATCGTTACTTGACCGATGGTGTCGTGAAGCCGGTCGAGCCTCGTTATGGCGCAAAATGGGTCAAGTGGGTCACAGACGTTCCAGTCTCCTTGCACCTGATGAGCCGGGGACAACTGCCCTTGCGAGAGTATTTCCGGAGTTTTCGTGGAAATTGCGTCTCATGCGACTGGGACATCGCCGACCCAGTGCCGTTTCTAGCGCAATTGACCTTGATCCCGTATCTGATTTTCAAACGGGGATACTAACTATGAGTAACGAGCTTTTCTGGACTATGATCGTCGGAGCGGGTGTGCTGTTGGCAGCTTCTTGGAAATGGACGCTACCGCTGGGCAAGGCAGGTGTTCTCATTCTTATTGCTACGACGGTTGGCTTGGCGGTCGGTTGGGTTGTGCAATCCGCGCAGCATCATCGTGTCTTTTCCTTGCTCGCCTCGGGGTTCTGCCAGGGAGCCGCATTTCTGGGTGCCTTGGCTTGGCTGTTCTATCGGGACCCCGACCGCGATTGTCCGCAAGACCCCAGCCTGATCTTGTCTCCGGCGGATGGGAAGGTGATCTACATCCGAAAGGTTACGCCAGCCCAGATTCCGGTAGCTGAGAAAAAAGGTCGCCAACTCATGCTTACAGAACTGACGCAATCCAGCTTGCGATCAACGGAATTGTGGCAGATTGGCATCTCCATGGTCTTCACCGACGTGCATGTGAACCGCTCGCCCATCGGCGGAACCGTGACTCTTGCACACCATCAGCCGGGCAAGTTTCTGTCCTTGAGAGACGAGGGCGCGGTGGGGGTCAACGAACGCAAAACTATGGTGATCGCGAATCCCGTTGTCACAGTTGGCCTCGTGCAGATCGCGTCACGTCTGGTGCGCCGCATCGTTGCCTATGTGCGTGAAGGCGACACCGTCGCTGCCGGCAAACGCATTGGTATGATCAAGTTCGGTTCACAGGTGGATTTGTTCGTACCCACGGCATGCTGCGATCAGCTAGAAGTGAAAGTCGGTGCGCGTCTGTGCGCCGGTGTTACCGTGATTGGCAGGGTTGCTCGTTGAGTTAACAAACAGAATTCCCTACAGGTCGCCGACGGCTCCCTCCGAAGTGACTGTGAACCGTCACATCCGATCCCGCCGCGCACCCGTCGAGGAACGGCTCGCGGCGTCAATCAATTGAACGTGCTTTTGACGGGTCTACCGTTGCGCGTCCCGCCGGCGGCAGATTCGACTGTTGCCGCCGCGTCACCGGCATAAACGGGTCCGGTAATCGTGAATCGACGCTACCCGATAATGCCACCATGCGTATTGTTTGGGCTGGACGCGACCATCACTCGCGGCGCATGTATGGCAAAATCATGCAGTGTCCGGTTTGAAGGTTGCCAACGATTGTCGGTCCTTGCCGCTGCGGTCACTCCTGAGGAGTTTACAAGTCAGATCCAGAAAGCGCGTTCGCTCCGCTTCCCAGCGATGGGCACGATAGATTTCCTGTCCGCGCCTTACGATATCCCCGACTTCTTCTGGGTGGGCGTACACATATTCGATCTTACCAGCGAGGTCTTCTACGTTGCCCAGTTCGAAATAAATCAGGTCCTCGCGGTTGAAATAATCTGTTATGCCGCCCGCCAAAGGCGCGATAACGGGTTTGCCTCTGGCCAGATACTCGAAAATGCGAGTCGGCGTGTTGATTTCAGTAAAGACGCTACGCCGGTTCGGTACGAGGCCCAAATCGCATTCATCAATCGCCGCGGCAATTTGGTCAAGGGGAAGTTCACCCAGATAGTGCACATGCTTCTCCAATCGGCGTTGTTTCACCTCTTCCATGACTTTGTGGACATACGGCGTTGGCCGGCCATAGACCCGCAACTCCAGATTGGGGATGGCTTTTACCACCGACTCAATCGCCCTCACGGCAAGATCAAATCCGTGCCGTTCCACCAGCGAACCGTGGTACATCATCACGAATGGCTTTGCGCGGTCACGCGCTGCCGACGCGGGCGACGATGCCTCGCGATATTTGAAAATTCCCTCGTCCGGTGAATTCATGACCACAAGGAGCTTTTCCACAGGACAACTGCGGGAGGAGAAGATTTTCTTGCAGGCGAGATTGACCGTGAGGACCGCGTCCGCAAAACCAGTACTCCATCGCTCCAGCCGCTTAAGAAGTCGCACGGGGCGGCTTTCAGCTTGGAAGCCGAAAATCGTGGTCATGAGTTCCGGCATCGGATCGTGCAGGTCCAAGATCACCTTCGCGCCAAAAAGTTTCGGCATCAAGGCGCTGAAGACCAGTACGTCCGGCATGTTGTGCACATGGACGAGATGGTAGCGTCGGGTCACGGAGCGGAAGGCAAGGACGCCGAAGGCAGCCAGAATAAATGCGGAATACTGGAACAAATAATTGAACTTGCCACCCCGCCGATGGCGCAGGGGCAGGCGTAAGATGTTGACGCCATTAAAGCTCGCTTGGCTGTCTTCGTCGTCGGCCATCTTGAGGCAGATCACGTCCACCTTCATTCCCTGCTGGACCAGAGCCTCTGCGGCCCGTCGCGGGCGCGGATCACTGGGATAGTGTGAAAAGACTACGACGACGGCGCGTTTGTCCCGCAGACCGGCTGCATTGGCGGTCTGCCCGGCGGAATTCACTGAATCGAACAACACGCGACCGCTGGGCGAATTTGCCACCAACTTGGGCGGGATCGGCTTGAACTTCAAACAATAGTCAGCCACTTCGTGCGGTAACGCCTGCCAGTAGTCACCTTGATACTTCGTCTTCACAAACTCAAGCAGTTCGGCATAAAGCCGGGAGGGGTATTGGTTCCATTTTAGGGCACCACCATCAAAGTCCATGTAATCCGGATGGACGTTTAAGAGCACCATGCCTCCGTGCTTGGCCACCCAGTTTAGTTTGCGCTTCCAAAAACGGATGGTCTTTTCTCGCAACACCAAGAACAGCGTCGAATCCTGAACCAAAGTGTACGGTAGCTCGACGAAGCCTTCAAACTCGGTGGTGCCCTCCACCCAAAAAGGAAATATGGTGTGAATTCCACCGGGCTGAGGCTCAAAGGGATCGACATCAAAAGTAGAGGCATCATACTTGGTATTCAGGCGTCGGAGCCACCTCAAGTTGTGAAACATGAAGCCGGCCCGGAAGCCCACGGCATCCCATTCCGCCAGGTAGTGGTTGATGTCGTCCGATTGGGCAACGAAATTCTGGTGGCTGCGAAAGAGCGAGCCGTCGTGGTAGAGGTCGTGGACGCCCACTTCGAAGCCATTTTGTACCAGGTCCGCCCGTAATTTCTCCGGCACCTGGTATTCGCCTTCCGGGATGAAATTGAACGAAGACCTAAATCCCAGTCGGCTTTCAAGCTCCATCACCTGTCTGCACCGCTCCAGACCGACCCGACCTTCAACGTCGTGGGTCAACACGAAGGCAAAGCGGCGGCCATTCGGCCACCCAGGCCAGTTTGACGGCTTCTCCTCTGTGCCTGGCTTGATTGGCCAGTCTGGAGAGCTGACCAAAGTCCGCCGGGCCAGAATCCCGCGTAGCCAATAACGCAAGCGCCTCGGCAGGGCGGGCTTGAAGAAGTAATATGCCATCAGCAGGGCGGAAATGATCGAAGCTATTAAGGCCGGTTTGCTCATGCGTCAAAAAGCCAAATCGTTAGGTTTGTTCCAACTCATCGCATCCAAATAAGATTTCCTCCCCTTTTACCTTTCTCAATGTACTGAGGTTAATTTTCCATCAAGTCCATTGCCGGTGAATCTCCACTCATCTCCCTCGGTCTGCAAGTGATTTTCACCAGCTTTTAGCGCCGTGGCCCATTGACAGGGGAGAGGTTTTTGCGATTTACTTCCAAATGTGAACCGGCTTCAAACAGTTATAACGATGCTTATGCTGGCAGCTTGGCTTCCAGCTTCGTCGCACGTGCTGCTTGAATCTGGCGGCCTGATTCACGAACGGCATGCTGACCACCATGCGGAGTCGTCCAGTTCGCACGAGCATGACACGGACAACCACGACGTGGCGGATGGAAAATGCGCGTTCTCATCCACACACATTAGCGTTCCCATTTCGAAGTTGGGAGCGACTTCATTCTTGCCTGGCGCAATCGCGGTGGAATGCGCCGTTGAGCTTCACGCTGCGCTTCATCCATCGGGACTTGCTCCGCCCGGCACTGCTCCGCCACAACTTTCCTCTCGCTGGCAGTTTTCTCTCCGCACGGCCCTTCCCGCGCGTGCGCCCTCGCTGATTTCCTAATCCTGCGTTCAGCAGGGTTTCTCTCTCCTTGTCGGGCGGTGTTCACGCCCGGATTGTTCTCCGTTCAGTTCCGTGATTGCAGTTTGTGATTTTATGAAACAATTGATTTTTGCTTGGCCGCTTTCCGTGGCAGCGGCGCTGGTTGGCGGTATGACGCTAACGGCGAGAAGTCAGGAAACGAATTCGCCGCCCAGCCTGTCGCTGGACGCGCTCGTGGGCGAAGCGCTTGGGCGCAATCCCGAACTAAGATTCTATGAGGCGGAACTTGCCGCGGCACGCGCGGAACGCAAAACCGCCGGATTGCTCGGCAATCCCGAACTGAGCGGCGACATCGGCCAGAAGCGTGTGTCCGGTGGCGGCGTTTCCGATGAAGGCATCGCGGGGTCTGTGTCGGTCGCGCAACCGTTCGAGTGGCCGGGACGCGTTGGTTTGCGCAAGGCAATTGCGAATCGCGACGTGGAACTGGCGGAACTTGGACTTGCGCGCTTCAAGCTCGCGCTGGCTGGCCGCGTCCGGACGCTCGCTTACGATTTGTTCGCCGCCCAAGAAAAAGCAGCGGCGGCGGGCGAAGTGGCCAACCGTTTTCAAGCGTTGCGCGAAGTGCTCGTGCAGCGCGATCCGGCGGGACTGACGCCCGTGCTGGAGACGCGCATCATCGAAGCGACATCACTTACCATGCAGCGCAAGGCGAGCGACGCGACGCTCACCGCGCAGGCTGCATTGCTGGAGTTGAATCAACTGCGTGGCATGGCACCGAAAGAACCGCTGCACGTCACGCCAACGGAGTTCAGTTTCCAACCTCGCGGAGATTCCGAGGCACTCCTGGCCCTGGCCAGGACGAACAATTTCGAGTTGCGCTTTCGTGCCGTCGAACTCGCACGGCAAGGTTTCCGCGTGGACTTGGCAAAGAATGAGCGCTTCCCGGCCATCTCGATAGGGCCCGCTTTCTCGGAGGAAAGAGCGGGTGACCGCGAACAAATCATAGGCGCGAGCATATCGCTGCCGTTGCCGCTTTGGAATCGGAACACAAGCAACATTGAAGCAGCCAGAGCGCGACAGATGCAGGCGGAAGCTTCCTTGGCCGTCGCGCAACGCGAAGTCGAACGCAAAGTGCTGGCGGCGGCGCTCATTTACCAAACCAAGGTCCGCGAAATGGCAAAGTGGCAGCCGGACTCGGTGAAGCATTTCAAGGAAGCCGCTGAACTGGCCGACCGGCATTATCGTCTCGGCGCCGTACCCATCTCCACCTACATCGAATTGCAAAAGCAATATCTCGAAGCCGTCGATAGCTTGCTCGAAACCAAACAGGCGGCGCTCGAAGCGGCTGCCCAATTGGAATTGCTTACGGGCGATTCATTCACCACGCCGCGGGTAAAGGAGGAACTGAAATGACATACATCATCCTCAAGGTCGGCATTTCTGCAGCCGTGCTGGTTACTGTATCAGAACTTTCCAAGCGCAGTTCGTTTGCCGGTGGATTGCTCGCATCACTTCCACTCACGTCGCTGCTGGCCATCATATGGCTGTGGCGTGACACGCACGACAGCGGGAAAATTGCGGCACTGTCGACGAGCATATTCTGGCTCGTGCTACCGTCGCTTGTCCTGTTCATCCTGCTTCCTTTGCTACTCAAGCGCGGCGTGGCATTCGGTCAAGCGTTGGGGATCTCTATTGCCGCCACGCTCGCCTGTTACGGCTCCGTCGTGTTTGGGTTGGCTAAGCTGGGCATCAAACTGTGATACCATGATTGATCGCATCCTTGAATTTTCACTGCGCCAGCGCGCGTTTATTTTACTTGGCGCGGCTGCGTTGCTTGGTGTGGGCCTCTGGTCTGCCACGCATCTGCCGATTGACGCCGTGCCGGACATCACCGGCGTTCAAGTGCAGGTGAACACCGAAGTCCCGGCGCTCGCTGCGGAAGAATCGGAAAAGCTGGTCACGCAACCTATCGAACGTGAACTCGCCGGTCTGCCAGGTGTCGAGGAAATGCGTTCCATTACGAAATTCGACCTGTCGCAAGTGACGCTTCAATTCAAAGACGGCACGGACATTTACCGCGCCCGTCAACTTGTTGCCGAGCGTTTGCAAGGAGTGCTTGAACAACTCCCTTCCGGCACGTTGCCCAAGCTTGCTCCCATCAGCACCGGCCTCGGGGAAATAATTTATTACAACGTCCAGTATCGCGCCGACACGACGAACAAACCCGCAACCGAGTTGGATCAACTCATCGAGCTAAGCGAAATCCAGGAATACACCATCAAGCCGCTGCTGCGCACCGTGCCGGGCGTGGCAGACATCAACGAGAGCGGCGGTTACGAGAAGCAATACGTCATTCAACCCAAGCCCGACGCGCTGGCGGATGTCGGCATGACATTCAGCGAACTGGCTGAACTCGTTGCGCAGAACGTGGCAAACGCGGGCGGAGGCATCATCAGCCGGGGTGGACAGCAACTCACCATCCGCGCCGTCAGCCGTGTCGCCAGCGTCGAAGATATCGCAAATCTGCCGCTCAAGTTTGGCGCGGGTGTAAAGCCTGTGCTGGTAAAAGATGTGGCGGAAGTGCGGGTTGGAACGAAGGTCCGCACGGGCGCGGCCACGCTCAACGGCCGCGAAACCGTCATCGGCACAACCATGATGCTTGCGGGTCAGAACAGCCGCGAAGTTGCGGAGCGCGTCAAAGCGCGCATTGCCGAAATTCAAACCAAGCTGCCGGACGGCGTGGAAATCCAGATTCAATACGACCGCTCGCAACTGATTGACCGCACCATTCGCACGGTGAAGAACAACCTTTTCGAGGGCGCGATTCTTGTCGTTGTCGTGTTGCTGGCGTCACTCGGCAACTGGCGCGCGGCGCTCATTGTGGCGGTGGCGATTCCGCTTTCTTTTTTCTTTGCGATCACGGGCATGGCGCGCTTTGGCATCTCGGGAAATCTGATGAGTCTCGGCGCGATTGATTTCGGCCTCATCATTGATGGCGCAGTCGTCATCGTGGAAAACATCGTTCGGCAACTCGGCGTTCGGCAGCACCAGCTTGGCCGTGCGCTAACAGTTGAAGAACGCACCCACGTCGTCCTTGCCGCCAGCAAGCAAGTCGGGTCGCCGATGTTCTTCGGCGTCGTCATCATCACCGTGGTCTATATCCCGATTCTCGCGCTGACGGGCATCGAGGGGAAAATGTTTCATCCGATGGCGCTCACGGTGATGCTCGCCCTCGGCGGCGCGCTCGCTCTCGCTTTGATGCTCATGCCGGTGCTTTGCTCGTTTGTGCTGACCGGAAAAATTCACGAGGGCGACAATCGCGTCGTTGCGTTCATCAAGGGACTTTACCGTCCCACGCTCGACATTTCGTTCCGTTTGCGCTGGCTTGTGGTTGCCGCGGCGGTCGTGTTGTTTGCCGGTTCGCTCTGGTTGTTCACGCGGCTGGGTGCGGAATTCGTGCCCAAGCTCGATGAAGGCTCAATCACTTCGATGCTCTACAAGCCCGTCGGCATGAGCATGGAGGAATCGTTGCGCACGGACATCGAGGTGTCGAAACGATTGCTCGCGGAGTTCCCCGAACT
>CAZYYS010000149.1:0-2902 GCA_964651015.1 uncultured Verrucomicrobiota bacterium | reverse complement strand
CATCGCCACCGACCCGATGCCGCCGAACGAGAGCGACGTTTACATTTTCTACAAGCCCATCGCCGAGTGGCCAAGGACGCCGGGCCGTCCGACGACGAAGGCGGAGTTGAACGAGCAAATCGCCGTGATGCTCAAGAAAATCAATCCCGACTACGACATCCTTACTGCGCAGCCGATTGAAATGCGCTTCAACGAAATGCTGGAAGGCACGAAGGCGGAATTGTCGGTCAAGATTTTCGGCAACGACTACGACGTGCTGGAAAAGCTGGCCGAGCAAATCAAGGACGTGCTGGAAAAGACGCCCGGCGCGGCACAAGTGGAATTCGAGACGGAAGGCCGCACGCCACAGTTGCAAATCAACGCCAAGCGCGAAGTTCTCCAGCGTTATGGATTGCAGTCCGGCGAAGTGAACAAGGCCGTCAACGCTGCGCTCGCCGGTGAAGTCGTCGGAACAATCGTTTCAGGCAGCAAGCGTAACGACATCGTAGTGCGGATGCCGGAAGAACTCCGCGCCGATGATGAGGAAATCAAAAAGCTGCCCGTGCGGGTTGGGGCGACCGGACTTGTGCCCCTCGGCAAACTTGTCGAGTTTGAAACGCTCAAGACGGTCGAACCCATCCAGCACGACGACGGCCTGCGGCGCGCTGCGCTCATGGTGAACCTCAAGACTCGAAACATCGAAGGCTATGTCCGCGACGCGGAACGCCGCATCAAAGAGCAAGTAAAGCTGCTAGAGAACTACATCGTCCAGTTCGGCGGGCAGTTCGAGAACTTGCAGCAAGCGCGCGCACGGCTCGCCATCGTTGTGCCGACGGCACTCGCGCTCATCTTTGTGCTGATCTTCCTCGCGTTCGGTTCGCTGCGGCAGGCCGCGCTGGTCTATTCCGGCATTCCGCTGGCGGTGACTGGGGGCGTGCTAGCGCTTTGGTTGCGCGGAATGCCATTCAGCATCACGGCGGCAGTGGGGTTCATCGCATTAAGCGGTGTCGCCGTGTTGAACGGCTTGGTGATGATTGCCTACTTCAATCAACTGCGTGAGGAAGGAAAATCCGTGCGCGACTCTGTGATTGAAGGGTCACTGACCCGATTCCGCCCAGTGATGATGACCGCGTTTGTTGCAGCACTCGGCTTCGTGCCAATGGCGATTGCGACCGGCGCGGGCGCGGAAGTCCAACGTCCGCTCGCCACCGTCGTGATCGGGGGCGTGTTGAGTTCCACGTTCCTGACTCTGGTGCTGCTGCCCGTGCTTTACGAGTGGGTGGAAAATTGGAAAGCAATTATCGTAGGCTCAAATGGTTCCAGCCAATCAAAATACGTGCGGTGATTACCGTAGTGAAAGACTTTTGCGATGTGTCGTTCTGGACTAGAATGGGTTTATGAATGCGATCGCCTTTGAAATGATGGTCATCCTCCTGCTGTTGGTCGCGAATGGCGTTTTCGCCATGGCCGAGATCGCCGTAGTGTCGGCGAAAAAGGCCCGACTGCGCCGCCTGGCTGACCAGGGAAACGGCAAGGCACGGATTGCCCTCGAACTGGCCGAGTCGCCCAATCGTTTTCTCTCGACGGTACAAATTGGCATTACTCTCGTTGGCATCTTTGCCGGCGCATTTGGAGGGGCGACACTCGCCACGAAGCTCGCGCCGCCGATTGCGCAAGTGTCCTTCCTTGCGCCCTACGCTGACGAAATCGCCTTTGGCCTCGTCGTCGCTGTCATTACCTACTTCTCACTGGTGCTCGGCGAACTTGTGCCCAAGCGGTTCGGCTTGAGCAACCCGGAAGGCATAGCGATGCTCGTGGCGCGTCCGATGAACCGATTGGCGCGCCTGGCCGGCCCGCTCGTGAGCTTTCTCAGTGTTTCGACGGAACTCTTGTTACGGGTGTTGGGGTTCAAGCCTGAACAGGAAGTGGTCGTCTCCGAGGAGGAAGTCTGCGTGATGATGCAAGAGGGCGTGCGCGCCGGCGCGTTTAACAAAGTGGAAAGTCATATCGTTCACAGCGCGCTGGAACTCGATCAATTGCCCGTGCGCGAAATCATGACGCCGCGTCCGAAAGTCATCTGGCTGAATCAAAATGACACGCACGAACAGGTCTGGCACAAGATTGTCGTCAGCGCTCATTCGCATTTCCCCGTCTATGAGGGCAATCGCGACCACACGGTTGGTGTGGTGTCCGTGAAGGCAATTTACGCCAACCTCGCCGCCGGGGTCGCCGTGAAGCTCAAGGACTTGATGCTACCGCCGCTGATCGTGCCGGAGTCGCAGACGGTGTTGCAACTGGTCGAAACCTTCAAGCAAACCGGGAAACACATCGCGCTTGTGACGGACGAATTCGGCAGCCTCGTGGGCTTGGTGACGCTCAACGACGTGATGGAAGCGGTCGTGGGCGAATTCCCTACGCAAGGCGAGCGCGCCAAGCCCGCTGCCCGAAGGCGCGACGATGGCTCCTGGTTGATCGACGCGATGATTGATTTGGAATCGGTTGAGAAGGCCCTGCCAGGTTTCAGGTTCGGCGGCGAGGCCTATTCCGAATACCAGACGCTTGCGGGCTTTGTAGTGAAGCAACTCGGCCACGTGCCCAAAGAAGGCGAAACGTTCGAGACGCAGGGATACGTCTTTGAAGTGCTCGATATGGACCGTCACCGCGTGGACAAGGTGCTGGTGCTACCAGCCAAAAAGATGCCGCCCAGGGAATGAAACCGGAAAGCAAACACTCCCACTCGCTGGTAATGTACCCTCCAAGATCGCCGCATGAGAAGATTTCCCCCGGAGCGCGGAATTCATTCCGCTTCCGCATTCACTCGGTTTGTCGCGATCGTGTTTTGCCTCGGTTACAGTCGGCCCGGGAGACGAAGCGGACTGAAGTCCGCGCTCGTGCGCCTGTGGAGGCGTACACACAACGGGGT
>CAZYYS010000148.1:0-13301 GCA_964651015.1 uncultured Verrucomicrobiota bacterium | reverse complement strand
GGCCATGTTGTTCTTTGGCTTGGAGGGCATCATCTGTTGCGCGATGTCGTCGCCGGTGGTCGCAGCCGGCGTCGCCATCGGTGCGCTCATCGGCTATCGCGTCCGGGGACGGTTTATTGACAAGCTGCCCGACGCCGGCAAGAAGACGCTGCTGCTGCTCCTGCTCTGTCCGTTGTTCATCGCGGCGGCGGATCGGGTGGAGCGACCTTTCCGCGCTGTTCAGCAGCACGAGGTCTTCACCACTGAAACCACTGTCGCCGCTTCGCCCGAACGCGTTTGGGAACTTGTCGCCGAGATGCACAAGCTCGATGGCCCACGGCCATTTCTGCTGCGCGCGGGCCTGCCCACGCCGACGCGGTGTGAGTTGGACCACGCGGGCGTTGGCGGGCGGCGCGTTTGCTATTTCGACAGCGGGATCATCACGCAGGAAGTTACAACGTGGCAGCGGCCGACATTGATGGGCTTGCGGGTAACGGAAAGCACGTTGCCGGGGCGTCACTGGCTGACTTTTGTGGATGCCAGCTACGAGTTGTTTGCCGAGGGCGGGCAGACCCGGATCGTGCGGCACACGACCATCGGCACGCGGTTGTATCCGCGCTGGTATTGGCGTCCGCTGGAGCGCTGGGGCGTCACGTCGGAGCACGAGTTCGTGTTCTCGAATCTTCACCGATGGACGCAAAATGAACGAAATCAACCATGAGCTATTATTCTGACTTCTGGGATGTGTTGGCGCAGTTTCACGCCGAGATTGAGGATACCAACTTCGATCTGGCCAGCGTTCGCCGCCTGCTGCCGGAGATTGAGTCGCCCGTACTGATTGTGGGGGCGGGTCACGGGTTGATCGTCGAGGAGTTGCGGAAGCGCGGATTCGAATGCGGAGGCGTTGATCTGAGTCCGGAGATGATCCGGCAGGCGAAACTTCGCCGGGGGATTTCCCTCGTCCAGGCGGATGCCAAGGCCATGCCCTTTTCGGCGGCCAGTTATGCGACGATCATCTATGCCACTGGCGTGGTTGATTTCAACGCCGACGAAGGCGACATCCGGGCCATGCTCATGGAAGGGCGGCGAGTGATTAGGGAGTCGGGGAAGATTTTCGTTGCCTTCTACAAGGCAAACCCCGCCCAAGAGCAATTTCTTAGGCTGGTCGGTTTGACCCGTGATCACCGGCTGGCGTTTCGAGAGAGCTTGGAGGTTCACTTGCTGAATCCCGTTCAGATGGTGGGCTGGGTGGCAAGAAGGTCGGGCCTGGGTCGTTTCCGCGCTGCCCTCGCGCTGCTTCGCGTGGGCATTCGCAGCACGAGTCGGGACCTGAAGAACACGCGCAAGATGCGGCGGGTTTTCCAGAAACTAGGCGATCCCCGCTCTCTGATCAGCGCCGCCCCTGAGAAAGTGCCGTATCGAAATGAAAGCGAGATCGAGAACCTGTTCAAGCGTCTGGCCATCCCCGTCAAGGAGCTCAAGGCGTTCGCGAGTTGCTGGGTCGTTCGAATCTAGTTGCCACTATGACAGCCATCATCATCGGAGGAGGAATCGGTGGGTTGTCCGCGGCCTTGGCCTTGCGACGTGTGGGAATTGAAGCCGACGTTTTCGAGCAAGCCGAGGAATTGCGGGAAGTCGGCGCCGGCCTAACGGTTTGGGCCGGCGCCATTCGCGCGCTGGAACAACTGGGAATCGCCGAGCGTGTCTTGTCACAGGGTTCGAAGACGCAGCGTTTTGAAGTTCGCACCAGCTCGGGGCGGAGGCTTTCCACAGTCCCATTGTTCCGTTTGGAACCAAAGCTCGGAGTTCCGGCTGGCGTGGTGATTCACCGAGCGGACTTGCTTCGGGAACTTGCCTCCGGACTGGAGGAAAGCCACATCCATTGCGGCGCACGGTGCGTCTCAATCGAGAACGGCACCGACGCAGTGCGCGCGCGGTTCGCAGACGGTCGGGAGGCGAGCGCAGGTTTTTTGGTCGGCGCCGATGGTCTGCATTCGGTCGTGCGCTCGCAACTGCACGGCACATCCAAGCCACGGTACGCGGGTTACACCTGCTGGCGCGGGCTTGCGCGTCTGGATGTCAAGGATCCGCCGCCCGGATTGGGTTTCGAGACTTGGGGGACCGGAGCCCGTTTTTTTGTTCAGCACTGCGGGCCAGAACGAGTTTTCTGGTGGGCCACGTGCAATGTTTCGGAAGGAGGCGCGGACTCACCTGCGGGCCGCAAAGCCGATGTCCGGCACATCTTTAAGCACTGGCATTCGCCGATCCCCGAAGTCATCGAAGCCACCCCCGGCACTGGGATATTGCGGAACGATATGCTGGATCGCCTGCCGCTGAAGAACTGGGGCCGGGGCCGGGTGACGCTGTTGGGAGATGCGGCTCACCCCACGACGCCCAACCTGGGTGAGGGCGCCGGCATGGCCATCGAGGGTGCGGTGTGCCTCGCATCGATACTGACGGAGGCTCGCTATGTTGAAGCGGCCCTACGACATTACGAGCAATCACGCTTTCCGCGCACAACGGCGATCACGAAAAACTCCTGGCGGCTTGGGAGGCTTTGCCAGTGGGAAAATCCCTTTGGCTGCTGGTTGCGGAATCGGCTGACCCGTTGGACTCCAAGCGCGATCGCGTTGCGAATGATGGAAAGCAGAGTGAACTACGCATTGCCGAAACTTCAGGACCCCGGTCACGCGTGAACACACATGGACCAAGCCTGGTAATCGGCGGCACTCGCGGCACCGGGTTGTTGATCGCCCGGCTTCTGCATCGGCAAGGCCAACGCGTTCGCGTGCTCGCCCGTGATCGCGCGGGGGCGCTGACGCTCTTCGACCCGGCGGTTCAAGTCTTGGAAGGCGACATCACGAAGCCGCAGACGCTCGGGCCCGCCATCGAGGGGGCGCAACACATCATCTTCACCGCCGGCTGCCGGAGTGGCTACCCAGTGCGCGAAGGGCAAGTGAAAGCCGTTGAGTATGAGGGCGTGCTTAACACGCTCGCGGCCGCCCGGCAACTCGGCTTCGCGGGCCGCCTCCTTTACATGAATTCCAGCGGGCTCACGACGCCGTCGCTCTTCGCAACGTGCCTGAACCTCTGGAAGGGCAACACGCTCATCTGGCGGCGACGTGTCGAGGAGCAGATTCGCGCCAGCGGCCTGGATTACACCATCATTCGAACTGGTGTGCTGCTGAACCGACCCGGCGGGCAGCACCTGATCAACGTGACCCAAGAACCACTGCCACTCTCGTTCCGCTACCGGATTGCTCGCGCCGACGTGGCTGACCTGTTCCTCGCGGCACTCGATCATTCGAAAGCTATTCGCGCCACGTTCGAAGCCGTCTGGGGCCGACGAGGCAGACCGGAGGCAGGAAGTGGACTCTTGGGCCGGCTACGGCCGGATGTGATTTCCGCAGCGAACGAGACCCAGAGGTCATAGCCATGAAAGCCATGGCAATCCTCTTGCTTGTTTCACGAGTTCTGGGCGCTCTGGTCGGCGTCGGAGTGGGCCTGATCATCATCTTCTTTGCCTCTGCCTGGGCGGGAATACCCATCGGTATCGCGTTGGGAGTCCCGGTGGGATTTCTTTTCGGCCTCGTACCACCCGAGTTGGTTCGCCACGGAATCAAGTTTTCGCTGCGCTGGTCTGACACCGCCCGGCTCAAGGAACGGCTGCCCCGGGAGCCTGGACTTGCGCCGCTTATCATTGAAGAGTTGGTGTCCCGCGGTGAACCGATCGAGCAGTTCCACGATTATGTGGAGTCCTTGCTCAGGTCGAATTCATTCTTTCGCAGACGCTGCGGGAAAATAATTCGACGCAAGTGGTTTCCAGACATGAAACCTTAACGCAACCATGAAACGTTTTCACCTCATCGAAATCCATGACCAGGAATGGTGCCCACGCGCCATTCGGGACGCGGAGACGGATTACCTTCAGTTCGTCATCGCCCACATGAAGGGTTACGCCGCCGTGGTTCCGGTTCTGGCCGCTGCGCTTCAGCGAACCGCGACCCGGCAGGTTCTCGATTTGTGCTCCGGCGCGGGCGGGCCGTGGTTTTGGCTTCAACCGGTCCTCGCCGAGCGAGGACTGGACGTGACGGTTTGCCTGACGGACAAGTATCCCAACCCGGAGGCACTGGGATCTCTGAGCGACTCGAACCTGGCGCATCAGGTTATCCGCTACCATCTAGAGCCGGTGGACGTGACGGGAGTTCCTGATGAGCTGGCCGGGTTCCGGACGCTGTTCACGGCGTTCCACCATTTCCGGCCGGGGCCGGCGCGCGCCATTCTGGCCGACGCGGTGCGGAAGCGCCAAGGCATTGCAATTGTTGAGGGCACACATCGGAGTGCCCTGGCGATGTTGCTGATGTTGCTGGTCCCGTTGATGGTGTTCCTGATGACCCCGCTCATCCGTCCATTCCGCTGGTCGCGTTTGTTCTGGACCTACCTGATTCCGGTGGTGCCGTTGGTTTCGCTGTTCGATGGGCTGGTTTCGTGTTTGCGGACCTACAGTGTCGCGGAATTGCGCGAACTGGTCGAAGGGTTGGAGGCAGAAAATTACCAGTGGGAGATCGGCGAACTGAAAAGCAAGCCGAACCCGATTCCTATCACCTATTTGATCGGATTGCCCGGCCGTACCGAATAGCTTTTCTCCATGCCCTCCTGCACTTCTAAACGGCTGGAGAAGGATTTTCTACTGACCGGCTGGATTGGCCCGGAAGGAAGCCCTCGCGCCGTCCCGGGCCACATCTACGGCACCGATCTTTCCGAAGAGGATCGCACGGGGCTGGTTGCTTTTCTGCGAACCCTTCGAGAAAAACCTCCGTACTGCCCATGCACAAGCCTGTAATTAAATTACTCCTGTCAACGCTAGGCCCAGCGGGCGTAGCCATCCTGACGCTCCTCTTGCTTCTCGGCCCGCCATACCGCGTCCAAGGCGCAAGCAGGCCCGAACGCATCTTCTTTACGACATTTCGCCCGGGCAACTGGGACATCTACGAATTGTCCGGCCCGGGCAAACCGGCCCGCCGGCTCACCGACGAGCCGGGTTTGGACTACGGCGCTGCGCCCTCGCCGGACGGTCGCTGGCTCGTGTTCACGTCCGAACGGCGCGGCCACGCAGATTTGTTCGTCCTCGACCTCGAACGCGGCGGGCCACCGCGCCTGCTCGTCGACAGCGACGGGATGGAGGATCAAGCGGCCATTTCGCCGGACGGAAAAACCCTGGTGTTCGTGTCGAGCCGGGAGGGCAACGCAGAGATCTTTTCCCTGCCGTTCCAACCGGAGCGCACCCAATCGCTCAAACGGGTGAAGAATCTCACCCGTCACCCGGGCGGAGATTTCCGGCCCGCGTTCTCACCGGACGGCAAGTGGATAGCCTTCTCCAGCGACCGCGACAACCAGGTGATTGCCACCGTGAACAATCGATTTCAACGGGCGCTGCGGACAGACCTCTACATGATGAACGCCGACGGCAGTGAGGTGCGTCGCCTGACGAATACACCGGATTGGGAGGGGTCGCCTGTGTTCTCGACGGAAGCCGCCTCACTATATTTCTACTCGAACCGGCGGGCGGGGACAAATACCGGTTTTCGCATCTGGGCGATGGGGAGCGATGGATCAAACCCGCATCCGGTCTCTCCCTTCGGAAATGAAGACAAGTCACCTGCGGCGATACGAGACGGCCGCATTGTGTTCGCCAGTCAAATCAGAACCGCGAGCGGCCAGGAAACCAACGCTTACGGCTTGCAGCGCGGCTCGAGGATTATTTCGATGAAAGCGGACGGCACCGACCTTCGTGAGGAAAGCGATTCATTACGCGACTATTGGGGGCCCGTGGCCGGCCCGGGAGGCAGGACCTTCTGCCACGGCCCAGGAGTCGGACCCGAGAGTGACCTCGTCACGACGAAGCCTGGCTCCCTGATCGTTCCCCCATCGTCCCAGCAGGCACGGCTACCGGGACGGGGCGTGGCAATCTATCCGGTACGGTCAGGTCCTTTGCTAACCCCAGTTCCTCGTCGCGCGGAGTTTCTGATGCTTGGATCGAAAGAAGAGGATCCGGATTGGAAGTTCGTGTTCCGAGACATGGACGGCAGCTATCTGCGTGGTGCCTTTTCCATGCCGAAGCCTGAGTTAGGCTCACTGATGGACTTGAGAGGCTCGCGCGATGGGAACTGGATCACGTTCATGGACGGCCCATTTTTTGGCGCGGCGACGAATTCGAGCGACATCTGGGTAGTCCGAACGGATGGCACCCAGTCGAAGAACCTCACAGCGAACACCGAGGGCAATGACGGCTTTCCGGATTTTTCCGGCGACGCCAGGCGCATCGTGTTCCGTAGTTACCGGAGCGGCAATCCGGACATCTTTCTCATGAACGCGGATGGCACGGGCGTGCGCCAACTGACCGATCATCCGGGGCGCGACACGTTCCCCACCTTCTGCCCGACACGGAATGAAATTGCGTTCATCTCGGATCGTGATGGCGAGTGGGACTCATCCAAGCGGTATCGCACCATGGATCTTTACACGCTCCAACTCGGTCCAGATGGCGCCCCAGGAAAGGTCCGGCGGTTGACCGATTACCCTGGCCACGACAGCCACCCATACTACTCCTCGGATGGCAACTGGATTGTATTCACTTCGGAGCAGGGTGGACGGAACGATGAAGCGCCGCTGCTGCAAAACAACCCTCAGTCCTACGGCGAGATCTACGCGATCCGCATCGCCGATCGGAAGCTCGTCCGGCTGACGAACAACAAATGGGAGGACGGCAACTCATCTTGGGTCGGGCCGGTGGAGTGAACGGAACGTGGCTCGAATACTTTTTAAGTCAGTTTACCATTTGATGCATGAAACCGAACCGTCAGGCAATCCATGGCCCTGCAACACTTTCTGCATTGGCATGGCTATCGTCCTCTATCGCGACCTCGGCCGCTGGTCTGCCTGCGGATGATCCACTGAGATTGGATCCGAGCATCCGGCCAATTACCCAAGCCCTCGAGCTTAGGCTCGATCCTGCGGCGGACACCTACTCTGGAAGCGTACGCATCGAACTGAATTTCGACGTGGCGACCAACCGATTCCGATTTCACGCCGCTGAGATCGCCTTAGGGAAGGCTACGCTTGATGGGAAGCCACTCACTCTTACGTCCGGAGAAGCGGCCATTGTCTCCGCCGCTCTGGATGAGACTATGGTTCCGGGGCGCCACGTTTTGGAAATCGCCTTCACGAACAATTATCGGCGAGATGCCAGGGCTATTTACAAAGTGATTACGGAGGGGCAGCCGCGCATCTATAGCTATCTTAACCCTGAGTACGGCGGGGCTCGTCGAGCGTTCCCGTGTTGGGACGAGCCAACATTCAAGATTCCCTGGCGCCTGACCTTGGTCGTTCCGAAGCAACTAGAGGTCGTGGGTAACATGCCGATTGCCCAAACCACTGAGACAAACGAGTGGAAGAAGGTCGAGTTCGGACGATCACCGCCGATGCCGTCCTATCTCGTGGCATTGGCTGTTGGCGTTTTGGAGTTTACCCCCATCGAGGGGGCGTCGGTCCCGGGCAGGATGGTAACCGTAACGGGCAAGTCGCCGTTGATCCTGCAGGCGGCGCAGGAAGTGCCGGCTCTTTTGGCGGGGTTGGAAAAGCACCTCGGAATTCCCATGCCTTACCCAAAACTCGACCATCTGATCGTTCCCGAACGAAAGTTCGCCGCCATGGAAGATGCGGGGGCCATATCCTACCCTGATTCAGTCCTCTACCGGACACCGCGTGACGATGGTGCAGATTCGCGCGAGCGTCTGCTCCAGCTTGCGCACGAAATGGCGCACATGTGGTTTGGGAACCTGGTCACCCCACAATGGTGGAATGATGCCTGGCTGAGCGAGAGTTTGGCTGAGTGGGCAGCCCAAAAAATCGTGCGCCAGGTACGTCCCGACCTGCGCTTTGAAGACCGGACTTTGATTCTCGACTACATCCCCTGGCTGTACGAAGGGAAACCATCCGCTCAACCGATCCGGCGTTCTTTTCGCGGTGGCGAGAACTACAATGAAGCTTTCGATCGCTTCTTGACCTACGAAAAGGGCTCCAGAGTCGTGAGTCTCGTCGAAAACTGGATCGGGGCGAGCAATTTTCAGGCAGCGGTACAACGCTACTTGCATCGTCACCAGTGGGGCAACGCTCAGGCGGAGGATTTCTGGGCCGCGTTCGCCGGGGAGGGCGATGGCTCGGTGCCGGAAATTTTTCGCCGGTATGTCGAACAGCCGGGCATCCCGGAATTGAAATTTGCCCGCCTGCCAGGCGACCGTCTCCATGTGCGGCAAGGCCGGTATCGCACACTTGAAACAACGAATGTCACCGATCAGCTTTGGCATGTCCCCATCTTCATTCGCTACGGAAGCTCCACGAATGCGAAGACTGCCCGCCTGCTGCTCAAAGAGGAGGAGGCGGTTTTCAACGTGCCTGAGCTCGACCAATCCGCTTGGATCGACCCCAACTCGGGCGGGACCGGTTATTACGTCTGGAACGGGCCTCCAGACCTGTTCCGGGCGTTGGCTCGTCCTGCGTCATCGCATCTGACCGCGGCTGAACGACGACGTGTGATTGAATCCGCGAGTAACGCGGTGAGATCAGGCCAACTTCCCGCCGAAATGCTCCTGGAGTTGGCCATACAGTTTCTCGACGACGATGAGCCAGAAGTAATCCAGAGGGCATTTCGCGCGTTGGAGGAGATCGCTGGCTTTGTGATCCCGGACGACCGGCCCTCCTGGAAACAGTTCCTTGGAACGACGCTCCGGCCGAAGCTGGACATGGTGGGATTCCAACCCAAGCCGAACGAGACGAAAGCAATGACGTCCCGACGCAAGAGGCTGCTGACAATGCTCGGGAGCGAAGCTGGGGATCCGGATGTCGTTCGGTTTTGCCGCGACGTTGTGACCCGCCAAATGGCGGATGCGATGAGCGAACGTGGAGAGATTGATAAATCGCTTCTGGCCATCGCCACCGTTCATGGCGACGCCGCATGGGCTGACCAGTTGAGGACGGCTTACCAGCAGGCGAAGGATCCGAAACTTCGTCGGACATTTCTCAAGGCGTTAACTGGTTTCCGTGATCCGGACTTGCTGCGGGCCGGACTGAACTTCGCACTGGCCGAACCCTCCCGATCCGTTGAGCTTTTGACCTTGCTCACCGAAGACGTGGATCGCAAGAACGCCTCCGTCCGATTCGAATGGGTGGTTGAGCATTACGACGTTCTGAAAAAGGAGATTCCCGCAAGGCAACAGGACTCGCTGGTGTGGGCCCTGGAAGGAGCGGACAAAAAGTTGTTAGCCAAAGCCCGGGAGTTTTTCGGCGACCCTTCCCGGCGCACCCGCTGGATTGAGGCGAATCTGACGCAACTCGAAGACCTCAGCAAACCAGCCGCCGCGATTCGCCAACGCTTCGGAGCCAGCCTGTCGAAGTATATCCGCGACCGGCTGGGCCAATCGGCCGCAAGATAGCGCGAAGCAGAGGACCGAACTCGAAGGATTATCAATGAGACATTGGCGGAGTCAAAAACACAGCGGGGCCGATACCCGTTACCTATTTGATTGGTTTGCAATTCAGACACGAATGGCTTTTCTCAATGGCCTCCTGCACTTCCAAAATCAAACGGCTGGGTCGGCCCGGAAGAAAGCCACGCGCCATCCCCTGCCACACCTCCGGCACCGGCCACTCTGAAGATGAACGCAAGGCACTCATTGCCTTCTTGAAGACGCTTTGATAATCGTCAGCCCATGATCTCGAACGCTTCCACCAAACCGCGCCTCAGTCGTTTCCTGAGTAACGGCTTCTCATCGGCGGTGCTGATGCTTGCCGTCATCGCCCTTTCCGGGTGCAAGTCTTCGTCGAGCGCACGGGCCAGCGTTGGCAGGTCATCAATGGGTCGAATGGTTTCCCTCCCGGCGAAACCTGACGCGGTCGCGTTCGACACCGCGAAAACCGCCGTAATCGTCGTTGATATGCAGAATGACTTCGGAGCGAAAGGAGGCATGCTGGATCGCATCGGCATTAGTATCACCGAGATTCAGAATACCGTCCCGCCGATTGCCAGAGTTTTGACGGCGGCGCGCAAAGCGGGAATTCCGATTGTTTATCTCAAGATGGCCTACCGCCCGGACCTGTCCGACATGGGCGCGACTGATTCACCCAACAGGATTGGCCACGAACGGGCTGGTGTGGGGAAGACGATCACCGCTCCGAACGGTGCACCGAGTCGAATCCTCATCCGAGACACATGGAACACGGAAATTCTCGACGAACTCAAACCGGAACCCGGTGATGTCGTTCTCTATAAGAACCGTTTCAGTGGTTTCCATCAGACCGACTTGGACGCCATCCTGAAAAAGAAGCGGATTCGGCACCTCATTTTCACCGGATGTACGACGGGGGTATGCGTGGAGTCCACGGTGAGGGATGCGATTTTTCGGGACTACGCGGCGGTGGTGCTGGCCGATTGCACCGCCGAACCCAGCGGATTTGAAATGACTCACAATGCCACGCTCACGCTGATCGAGAAGCGGTTATTCGGTTCGGTGTCGAGTTCGGACGAATTTGTCCGAGCGCTCAAGTGAGCAGTCAACCAGGGAATCGGCGCCGCTACGAGCATCGAGTTTCGACCGAACTCCGGGCGGGATGGGTCTGCCGCGCGCCGTCCCCCGGCCACATCTACGGCACCGACCTTTCGGAAGGCGATCGCAAGGCACTGATTGCGTTCCTGAGGACGCTTTGAGAGAAGCCTGCACTATGTCGATGACCTACATCTTTCTCGGAACAGCCGCACTATTCGCGGCAGGTGCGTGCGCGGCCCTGTGGCATTTGCGCTGGTTGCGGCGATTGCCTCCACTCGCATCGCTGACCGCGGACACTGTGGGATCTTCGCGCAGCAGATTCTTGTGCTCAATAGTGGTCGCCGCGCGGGACGAGGAAGCGCGCATCGAAGAAACCGTTCGCCGGTTGCTTGCCCAGCGCGGAGTGGAATTGGAGTTAATCGTCGTGGACGATCGCTCTACCGATCGAACGGGTGAAATTCTGAACCAACTGGCGAAGGAGGATCCGCGGTTGAGCGTCATCCGCGTTGAGTCACTGCCAGAGGGATGGCTGGGCAAGTGCCACGCCTGTCATGTGGGCGCGCTCGCGGCAATCAGAGAGGATTCCGCGCGTCAAGACTCGCGCGCCGAATGTCCGGACGGAGCGCGGAGCATTGCTCCGCGCGATGTTGTGAGCGCACCGAGCGGAGCGATGCTCCGCGGTCCGGCTCGTCCGGAGTGGATTCTCTTCACCGATGCCGATTGCTGGTCGAAGCCGGACGTGCTGCTCCGCGCGCTTAGGGTGGCGGAGCGTGAGCAGGCAGATCACGTCACGCTCTCCTCGGGCCTCGCGGTGGCAAGCCCGGGCCTGCGCGCCGGCTCGCTCCTGTTCCACCTCAGCATTGCAAATTGGTTCTCCGGCGTGAACCGTGACCGGCCCAAAGCACATTTGGGCCTCGGCGCGTTCAACCTGGTGCGAGCATCGGCGTATCGTCAATGCGGCGGCTACGAGGCGCTGCGCCTGACGGTGCTGGACGACGTGAAACTCGGCCTGCTGCTGCGTCGCGCTGGCAAACGGACGCGAGCTTTTGTTGGCGGCGACGACGTCGAGGCGCTCTGGGGACGGAGGCTGTGGGACGCGGTCAGGCTCATGGAGAAGAATCACTTTGCCACGTTTGAGTTCAGTCTTCCGCTGGCCCTGGGTGTCATCACGTTGCTCACGCTCTTGATGGTCACCGCCGTTCTTGGCGCAGTCTCGGGAACCAACGCTGGGTTGGCGGCGGCGCTGTCGCCATTTTGCCTCTCTTTGCCAGCCGCGATTCTAGCGCGCCGCCTTGACTGGTCTTGGTTCATCGCTCTCGGCGTCCCGTTCGTCATGCCGGTTGTCTTGCTCTGCTCCCTGCTCAATTCAACCGTAAAGACCCTGTGGCGCGGGGGCATCCGCTGGCGCGACACCTTCTATTCCCTGGAAACGCTCCGAGCGGGGAACGTGCGATAGCTAATGACGTATGAACACTCATTAACCAATCCTTGTGATCGGCGGCAATCATGAACATAATCTTTCATAACCCAGTTACTGGCGTGGCCGTTTTGGTTTTCGCCAGCATAGTGCTATTCGTCCCAACCCTCGTCGCTCACTTTCGCAGATTGCAGGCGGTCCGATCGGTTTCGGCGCTGAACGTTCTGACGTCATTGCTCGTCGTCTGCTTCCCGATTGCGGGTTGGGTATTCTGGGGACTTTCACCTCTGCATTACTGGAGAGTGTCACCTCTGCTTTTCTGGAGCACAGTCGCGATCTGGGCAGCCGCCACAATCTGGGCATTGGCGGGAAAACAGCGTGATTCCTAAGCAGGCGCAGCGTTTACTCGTTAAAAGCAAAGCCATGACAATCCTCTATCTTCTTTGTCTTCTTTCACGAGTTCTGGGCGCTCTGGTCGGCGTCGGGCTGGGCCTGGTCATCATCTTCTTTGCGTCCGCTTGGGCGGGAATACTTATCGGCATCGCTTTGGGAGTCTCCGTGGGTTGTCTTTTCGGCCTCGTGCCGCCCGGGTTGGTTCGCCACGGAATCAAGTTTTCGCTGCGCTGGTCCGAGACCGCCCGGCTCAAGGAACGCTTGCCCCGGGAGCATGGACTTGCGCTGCTCACCATGGAGGAGTTGGTGTCCCGCGGTGAACCGGTCGAGCAGTTACGCGATTACGTGGAGTCGTTACTCAGGTCGAACTCATTTATTCGCAGAAGCTGCGGCAAAGAATGTCGGAAAAAATTGTTACCAGACATGACCTCGTGATGAAAATCCATGAACAGAAATGGTGTTCGCGTGTGATTCGCGGCGCACGGCCCGTTCAAATCCTAGCCTGCACAGCGGTGACTTGTTGCGCTTTGAGTGTTGCGGAGGCTGCCGATAATTGGCCCCCAGTTTCGAGGGCCGAATTCCCACAGAATTCTCGAGGCGATAACCGTGCGCCTGTGAAGCCTCCTCCTCCTCGTCTTGCAATCAAGGACACGGAACGGTATTCGAATGGGCCACTGACAGAATTAATATGAACCAAATTCAGACTACTGAGCTGCCCGAAAGAACTCCCGGACTTTTTACCGACGCGAGCCTCGCCACCCGTAAGATGCCTTTTCAAGGCTTCCTGCTAAAAGCGCATGTCAGGTCCGCGAAAAAATGGGAGGCTCTTGCCGAAAAGGCGCCTGCGGTGAGCGATCTTATCGCGCTCTGCTTTCGGAGAATCCCAAGGGATGTGGTTGAATACTTCCGAG
>CAZYYS010000147.1:0-13412 GCA_964651015.1 uncultured Verrucomicrobiota bacterium | reverse complement strand
ATCACGAGATGCCAGACGGCACGCACCGCATCATGACGGTGCCGGTGAACTAACGAACCAACAAGACGCCGCATCGTGTGGATGCGGCAGGACCTAACCCAAGGAGACAATCCATGAGTACGAAGAAGACCAAGACGACGGGAAAGGGCGCAGCGGGGAATTCGTCGCCTGCGTCTTCTCCGTCCTATCCCGGCTTCATCCCACCGCACGGCGGTTACGAGGACCTCCTCGCCTACCGGAAATCCCAGATCATCTACGACGCCACCGTCCGCTTCTGCGACCGTTTCATAGACAAGCGCTCGCGCACCCACGACCAGATGGTGCAAGCCGCGCGCAGCGGCAACAAAAACATCGCCGAAGGCAGCCAGATTTCCGGCACCTCCAAAGAGAGCGAGATCAAACTCACCAACGTCGCCCGCGCCAGTCTGGAAGAACTCTTGGGCGACTACCAGGATTACCTCCGCCAACACAGTTTTCCCAAGTGGGACAAAAACAGCCGCGAAGCATTGTTCGTCAGAAAGCTCGGCGCGCATAATGACGAGTCGTACGCGTCCTATAGGTCCTATATCGAAACCCGCCCCGCCGAAACCGTGGCCAACATCCTCATCTGCCTGATCCACCAAGCCAACTACCTGCTCGACCAACAACTCCGGAAACTGGAACGAGAATTCCTCCAAGCCGGCGGCCTGCGCGAACGCATGACCCGCGCCCGCCTCGCCGCCCACACCGCTGAGAACCAAGCCAAGCACCAGAAACCACCACCTTCGCAATGCCCGTAGCGTCGCCTAAGTCCTCCTTTTGTCCTATCACCAGCCGACCACGAATTCACGCGAATTGAAGGGCTTTCAGCCCTTTGAATCCGCGTCCATCGGTGTTCATCCGTGGTAAAATCTTTTGCCCGCCCGCCGTTTTTGTTACGAATGTCCGCGTGGAACTGAAAGACCAAGCCGCCACGCCGACGCTCGCCCAAACGCTGGGCGACACGGCGCACGTCTCCGGCCTGGCCATCCGAGTGGCGCGCGTGAGCGGTACGGGCGACCGATTGCCGAGTGGTTGCTCAAGGTCGCCATCGCGCGTGAGGCGAATCATTATCGGCGGGCCTTCGATCCGACTTTGCCTGCGGATTTGCCCGCCATCAGCGATGAAGAAATCGGCGTGGCGCTTTGCCTCGGTCAGAATATCCACGTCGTGCAAGCGGATGCACTGGAGGAATTGAACCACGCCCGGCAAAGTCTGGAGCAGCGCCTTAGAGCCTATTTGAAAAGAGTTCAAGGTTAAGCCAAGCGAGCGAGCATGAGGCGGATCATCGCCACGCACACCATCGTCTCGCCGGTCTGGGCTTGGCGTTCGTAATCGCGGATGAGTCGGCGATAACGGTTGAGCCGGCCAAACGTGCGTGCCACCACCCAGCGCCGTGGCAAGACTTTGAAGGTGCGCTACTCTGAGCGTTTGACGATCTCCACCGGGGCGTGATTACCAAACTAACACGCGAATTTTCTCTCGCCCCGGATTTCATCCGAAGCATGGTGGTGGTTTGACTTTTTCCTGGAAAAGAGTTTCCTACGTGGTTAACGAATGCTGTCCAAGCAAAATAGTCAGTTCAAATCCTGTTGGACATGTTGTGATGTCGCCGCTGCACTATTGGCCTTTTTACTGGTTGGATGCGACAAGCCGGAAACACGTGTGGAATTCGGCAACCGCCATCAGATTCTTTACAAGGGTAACGGAACCGAACCTCAGGAACTTGATCCTCAGATTGTGACGGGCGTCACCGAGCATCACCTCATCATGTCGTTGCTCGAAGGCTTGGTGACGGAAGACCCGATAGATCTTCATCCATCGCCCGGCGTGGCCGAGCGTTGGGATATTTCACCTGATGGGCGGGTTTACACCTTTCACCTCCGCAAGAATGCGAAGTGGTCCAATGGCGAACCCGTTACGGCCCGCGATTTCTGGAATTCATACAAGCGGATACTCACCCCTTCATTGGCTTCGCAATACGCCTACATGCACTTTGTCGTCAGGAACGCGGAGGCTTACAACACCGGCAAGCTCAAGAATTATGACGACGTGGGCTACAAGGTGGTCGATGACTACACATTTCAAATCGCCCTGGAAAACGCGACTCCCTATTTTCTCTCTTTGATGAATCACACATCGTGGTTTCCGGTCCATCTACCGACGATTGAAAAATACGGCAAGCCGTACGAGCGCGGCAATAAGTGGACCCGTCCGGGTCATTACGTCGGCAATGGGCCATTCGTCCTTTCAACCTGGAAGGTCAACGATGTCATCGTTGTGAGAAAAAGCCCGACCTACTGGGACAAAGAACATACGCGGCTCAACGAAATTCGATTCTATCCAATCGAGAGCAACGACACGGAAGAGCGGGCCTTCCGCGCGGGGCAGCTTCACATTACCGAAACCGTGCCGCTCTCCAAAATAAGTGTGTATAAGGCCGACCAACCTGATTTGATCGCCATCAACCCCTATCTGGGCACCTATTTTTACCGGCTCAACACAACCAAACCACCGCTTACCGATAAACGAGTGCGGCGCGCTTTGGCCATGGCGATTGACCGCGAGAGTCTCGTCAAGAACGTCACCCGGGGCGGCCAGCTTCCCGCCAATTCGTTTACGCCTCCGGGTACGGCCGGTTACACCGCGCGCGCCCGGATACCCACCGATTTTGCAGCGGCCAAAAGGCTTCTGGCTGAGGCTGGGTATCCGGAGGGGCGGGGCTTGCCAACGATCGAGCTGCTTTACAACACTCAAGAATCGCATCGCATCATTGCGGAAGCGATCCAGCAGATGTGGAAAAAAAACCTCGGTGTCGACGTCCGGCTCGTGAACCAGGAGTGGAAGGTCTATCTGGATTCACAACGCACGCTGAATTATCAAGCGTGTCGCGCTGCGTGGATCGGCGATTATGTGGATCCCAATTCCTTTCTCGACATGTTCGTGACCGGCGGCGGCAACAATGAAACCGGGTGGTCGAACCCGGAGTACGATCGGTTGGTTGAGGAAGCGGCACGCACCAGCGATCTCCAGCGGCGGCTGGAAATCTTCCAGCAAGCCGAAGCGATCTTGCTCGAAGAGTCACCGATCATTCCGATTTACTTTTACACGCGCGTCTGTCTGATGAGACCTGAAGTAAAAGGGTGGCATCCCACCATTCTCGATAACCACCCGTACAAGTACGTGTATCTGGAAGCGAACCGGAAATAAACGCCGTCATGTTTAGATTCATCGCCAAAAGGTTTGTTGAGACGATTCCGGTACTTTTTATCGTGGCGACGATGACATTCTTCATGGTTCGCTTGGCTCCAGGCGGACCGTTTACGGCCGAGAAAAGCATTCCACCAGAGATCCAGAAGAATCTCGAAGCCTACTACGGCCTGAACAAACCACTTTTCCAGCAGTATTTGGATTACATGCGAAATCTCATCCGAGGCGATCTCGGCCCGTCTTTCAAGTACGCAAACTGGACGGTCAATGAACTTATCTGGTCGGCATTTCCCGTATCATTGGAACTTGGTTGTTATGCGCTGGTGGTCGCGCTGATACTCGGATTGTCGGCGGGGGTGGGTGCATCGTTGCGCGCAAATACCGCCACCGATCATGTGCCCATGTCGCTGGCCATGGCGGGCATCTGCGTGCCGACCTTTGTCATGGGACCGCTGCTGATCCTGATCTTCGGACTCGGACTCGGTTGGTTTAATGCTTCCGGCTGGGACTCGGCGCGGGACCGCGTGCTGCCGGCGCTCACCTTGGGCGGATTTTATGCGGCGTATGTGGCACGGTTGGCGCGCGGAGGCATGTTGGAAATATTGCACCAGGATTTTATCCGCACGGCGCGAGCCAAGGGAGCGTCCGGATCGCGAATTCTCCTGAAGCATGCTCTCAAGGGTGGTCTGCTTCCGGTCGTTTCATTCCTGGGTCCAGCGGTTGCAGGCTTGATCACGGGTTCGTTCGTGGTGGAGACAATTTTTCAGGTGCCGGGTCTGGGGCGCTTTTTTGTGACGGCGGCGTTCAATCGAGACTACACCATGGTGCTGGGAACAGTGTTGTTTTATGCCACGTTGATCATCGTGCTTAACCTGATCGTGGACATCATCCAGGTGTGGATGAACCCCAAACTGCGCTTTGAATAACATGGCAGAAGTCACTTCACCCGAGCCAATGACCACATCACCGTTCCTTGTCGAAGCGGAAAAGGGAACCTCCTTGTCCAAAGACGCGTGGCATCGTCTCAGAAAAAACAAGATGGCTGTGGCCAGTACGATCATTCTGGCAATTCTGGCGCTGGCCTCGTTACTCGCCCCGGTACTCGCGCCTTATTCCTATGAAGATCAAAATCTCTCTTTGGGCGCCGTTGCGCCGCGACCCGGTCACTGGCTGGGCACAGACGCCCTTGGTCGCGACCAACTGACCCGCCTGCTTTACGGCGGACGCGTCTCGCTCATGGTGGGTGTTGTGGCCACGGGGGTCGCGCTGGTGATCGGAGTGATTTACGGAGCGATTTCCGGTTATCTCGGGGGCAAGGTTGACATGGTGATGATGCGCATCGTGGACATCATTTACGCGTTACCATTCACGATTTTTGTCATCCTGCTGATGGTCTTTTTCGGGCGCGATATCCGGCTGCTGTTTCTGGCGATTGGCGCTGTGGAATGGCTGACCATGGCCCGGATTGTTCGCGGGCAGGTGCGGTCACTCAAGCAGCAGGAATTCATCGAAGCCGCCGTCGCGCTGGGGCTGCGCAAGCGCCGCATCATTTTGCGTCACCTCATTCCCAACGCGTTGGGGCCGATCATCGTTTACACCACGTTGACGATCCCCGCGGTCATGTTGCTGGAAGCTTTTCTGAGTTTTCTCGGCCTGGGGGTCCAACCGCCGATGAGTTCCTGGGGTGTGATGATCAAGGACGGCGCCGATCGCATGGAAGAATTTCCATGGATGCTGGTCTTCCCCGGCCTGACGCTGGCCATCACTCTCTTTTGTTTGAATTTTCTCGGCGATGGCCTGCGCGACGCCCTCGACCCACGCGCCTCGAAGGACTAACCTCGAATGAACCCGAACAGGCATCACCATTTCAACGCTTACCTTTCGCCGGATTCTAATCCATGCCGCTGCTCGAAATAAATAATCTGCGAACCAGTTTTCACACACGCGACGGTGTTGTGCGTGCGGTGAACGACGTCTCATTCCACCTTGATAAGGGAGAGACTCTCGGCATCGTGGGCGAATCCGGTTCGGGCAAATCGGTGACCTGTTACTCCATCATGGGTTTGGTGCCGCAGCCGCCCGGACGCATCGAGGGTGGCATGGCAATTTTTGACGGCGTGGATCTGCTGAAATGTTCGTTGGCCGATCTCAATCGCATTCGCGGCAAACGGATCGCGATGATTTTCCAGGACCCCATGACCTCGCTCAACCCGTATTTGCGCATTGAGGATCAATTGCTGGAGCCGTTGCTGATTCACGAGCAAATTGACCGCGACGGCGCGCTGGAAATTGGGATTCAAGCATTGAAGGACGTCGGCATTCACGACGCGGTCCGTCGAATCAAAAGTTATCCGCACGAATTCTCCGGCGGTATGAGGCAGCGTGTCATGATCGCGATGGCATTGATCACCAAACCCGATCTGCTGATTGCGGATGAGCCGACGACGGCGCTCGACGTCACTGTGCAGGCGCAAATCATGGAATTGATCAAACAAAAGCAAAAGGAGTTGGGCATGGCCGTGATTCTGATTTCCCACGATCTTAGCGTGGTGGCCGGGGTTTGCGACCGCCTCATGGTGATGTACGCCGGTCAGGTGGCGGAAAGGGCGCCGACGGCGGAGATTTTTTACCGACCGAAACACCCGTACAATCAAGCACTCCAAAGATCGCGTCCAGCTTTGCAAAGCAAGGGGGCGGATTTGCACACCATCCCGGGCATGCCGCCCGATTTGTCGAAGCCGATTCCCGGCTGTGCCTTTGCTCCGCGTTGTGAATACGCTGCCGCTTCATGCGCCACCTCGGAGACGCAGTTGCGGCAAGTGTCGCCGGATCACGATTCGTCCTGCCTGCGGGTGCAAAAGGGGGAAATACAATTATGACTCCAAAATACGGGCAGCGGAGGCGAACGAAGACCTCGACCCCAACTGGATTTTATGCCTGAAGCCTTTCTCGAATTGACCAACGTCAAAACGCATTTCCCTGTCGAGAGCGGCGTCATTTTCCGCCGGCGAGTGGGTACGGTGAAGGCGGTCGATGGCGTATCGTTGTCGCTGAACAAAGGCGAAGTGCTGGGACTGGTTGGCGAATCGGGTTGCGGCAAATCCACGCTGGGTCGCACGATTCTGCAATTGATCCCGCCAACGGAAGGCACCGTGGTTTTGGCTGGCAAAAATCTGAGCCAACTCCCCGCTCGGGAATTGCGGACTGCGCGGGTGGATTTTCAGATGATTTTTCAAGACCCGTACGCCTCGCTTAATCCGCGGATGACGGTTTTTGACGCCATTGCGGAGGCGATGCTGACGCATCGGAGAGTGCCGGCGGAAAAACCATCCGACGAAGTGTGCGGGTTGTTGAACAAAGTCGGCCTGGCCTCGCGCTTTTGCAAAAAGTATCCGCACGAATTTTCCGGAGGACAACGACAACGCATCGCCATCGCGCGAGCGTTGGCGGTTCAGCCAAAATTGATTGTCGCCGACGAACCGGTGTCGGCCTTGGATGTTTCCATTCAAGCGCAAATCATCAATCTGCTGGCCCAACTGCGCCGCGAGATGGGGCTGACTCTGATATTCATCTCGCACGATTTGTCGGTGGTGAAACACATTTCCGACCGGATCGCCGTGATGTATCTGGGAAAGATTGTGGAAATCGGCGCCGCGACCGATGTCTTCGAGAAACCGCTGCACCCTTACACGAAAGCGTTGGTCAGCGCGGTGCCGTTACCGGACCCGGAAAAGGAAAAACGCCGGCAACGGATACTGCTGGCCGGCGATCCGCCTTCGCCGCTGAATCCGCCGAGCGGCTGTGCGTTTCATCCTCGCTGCGCTTACGCCATTGGCGAGTGCGCCCGTGAAGTGCCTGCCTTTGTCAATCTGGGGAGCCAGCAAGAAGCCGCATGCATTCGCTTGAAGGAAGTCAATTTGGGCATGCCCAAGCAGTCGCCATAGCCATAAACAACACGACGCGCTTTCTTCCGATCTGACGAAGTTGTGTCGGCGATGGGCGTTCGCCGCACCCGTGGAAGGACCGGTCATTTTGGTGGGATGACTCTGCGGCGTGCTCTTTCTTGCGAGCGTAGTTCGCGCTCCATCTTCCGGGTTGTCTGGCGCAACAACTCTTCCGCCGACCAACCGCGCCGCTGCGCGGATTGGGTGAGCGCAAATAATTGATTCGCGACGCCAGCCTTGTTCAATTTGTTTTGGGACGCAGAGCGCCGCTTCCCTGCCTTGGAGTCAATCAGCCCCGCCTTGCGGGCTTTCTTCACCAGCTTTTCCGCGCGCAACAATGCGGGGAGGTGTTTGGGAATGCCATCCAGCGCGGAGGGACGCGCGTGTTTCGTTCCATGCTTCTCGGCGTGTTTGATTTTCTCCCAGTTGGCCCAGACCTGATCCACGTTTTTCACTTTGACGTTGCCGAAGACGTGAGGATGGCGGCGAACCAGCTTGTCCACGATGTGGCGGCAGACTTTCTCAAAATCAAACGCGCCGCGTTCCTTTGCCAATTGGCAGTGAAATACCACTTGTAACAAAAGATCACCAAGCTCTTCGGCCATCTCGTGATCGTCGCCGGCTTCGATGGCGTCCAGCAATTCATAAACTTCTTCCACTGCGTGCCAGCGCAGCGATTTATGATCCTGCTCGCGGTCCCACGGACAGCCGGTGGGCGAACGCAGCCGGGACATGACTTTGAGGAGGTCGTCAATAGCCTTGTTCTGTTTCATGTTTTCCTCGTTGCATCGTTGAAACGTTGAATCGTTACATCGGACATAATACCAACTTCCTGTGAACATCGGTAAAACAACTGGAACACTCCTCACCCCGTCCCTCTCCCCATCGGATGGGGAGAGGGTGTCCGAAGGACGGGTGAGGGGTTAGCTAACCCAGATTCAAATGATTATCTCTGGCAGTTGGTGACTTACCGATTCAACGCTCTAACGCTCTAACGCTTCACAAAACCACAAGATTATCCCGGTGCACGATTTCCACGCGGGTCAATTGGCGCGCTTTGATCGCCGCCGAGTCAAAAGCGGAGATGCCGCGGGCGAACTCCGTGCCGTCCTGGTCGCAGATCCGAACCACATCCCCGGCGGCGAAGTCGCCTTCGCAGCGCGCAATTCCCGGTGGCAACAAACTCTTGCCATTTTCCCGCAACGCCTGTTTGGCGCCAGCATCGACAAACACCGCGCCTTTCGGATGATGAAAAAATGCAATCCATCGTTTCCGCCCCGCAAGCTTGTTTGCTTGTGGTTTGAAAATTGTGCCCTCCTCAAGCCCGGCCAGGATGTCAGCAAGCACGGATTTCTTTCTGCCGGACGCAATCACGAGCGGGATGCCGGCGCGGCTGACCACTTTGGCGGCCTGAATTTTCGACGCCATGCCGCCGACAGCCGTGGCGCTGTCCGTGCCGCCCGCCAATCGTTCGATGGTTTCGTCGATCTGCTCTATCGTGCTTATGGTTTGTGGATTGGCCTTGCCGAAATTTTCGATCACCCCGTCCACGGTAGTCAAGATTACCAACAAGTCGGCGGGCAACAGGCAGGCCACCAATGCAGACAGCTTGTCGTTGTCGCCGAACTTTAGTTCGGTGAAGGAGACGGCGTCGTTTTCATTGATGATGGGAACGACCTTATGGGCCAGCAACGTTACCAGTGTGTTGCGCGCATTCAGATGGCGCTCGTGATGTTGCAAGTCGTCATGCGTCAGCAAAACTTGCGCGACATGCAACTTGTGTTCCGCGAAAAGTTTCTCGTAAGTAGCCATCAGCCGCGATTGGCCGACCGCGGCGCAGGCCTGCAACTCGGCCAGTTCATTCGGGCGCCTTTCGTAACCGAGCGCGCCCATGCCCGCGCCAACGGCGCCAGACGTCACCAGCACGATCTCCTTCCCGGCCCGGTGTTGCGTGGCGACCTGCGCCACCAACTGCTCCATCTGGGCGAGATCGGGCTGTTTCCGGCCGTCGGTGAGGACGCCGGTGCCGAACTTGACCACGATGCGCGTGGTGTCTTTGAGTAGCTCGCTGCGCACGGAAGGTTATTACCAAAAAAAGTTTCGCTGTTGAATCGCTAAAACATTCGCGCAATGCGTTAGTTGTCGAATTGCAAGAATCGTTCAACGAGCGCACCGATGGCATCTGATTCCGAAGCCTCGGGCGTTGTGATCAATCCCAGGTGGATTCCGTCCGGGCGCAGGGCCAGGTGGATGTGGTTCCCGGCAAAAGCCCAGGACACCCGGGTCGGCGCAAGATGTTGGGAATCGAGAAAGGCGACCGTTTCAGCGAGACGTTGCCAGACCAGATCGAGGCGCTCGGTTGGGAGCAAGTCCACGTGACTCTGACTCAGGCAGGAGTAATCGGGAAACCGCACGCCGCAACCGAGCACGCCTGGAATCAGCGTGTTGTCGGTGAGCCAATGTTGGAAGGCCTCCTTCATGTTAGGCGTTCTCCTCCCGCCCGTCACGTTGTGTCGCGCATACCAACACCCTGCGATCATTC
Organism: uncultured Verrucomicrobiota bacterium; assembly: GCA_964651015.1. Taxonomy (GTDB): domain Bacteria; phylum Verrucomicrobiota; class Verrucomicrobiia; order Limisphaerales; family PALSA-1396; genus CAZYYS01. Next base: position 3,698 of record CAZYYS010000147.1, on the reverse strand, counting down.
TGCACCTGAGCCACTACACGCCCTTGCGGTCCTTCAAATTCAAGGCGGTCGAAACGCCCGAACGGATGCAACTGGTTCAGCCGCTCGGCTTGCTGCGTAATGTGTTGAAAGAGTTTCAGCCGCGCGTTCATGTCCTCGCACTGCCATTCGTAAAGCACGGCGCCCTGGCCGGAGCAAATCACAACTTCCTCGATGCGTGTGCCGGGCGTGGCAGGAATCACGGGCTCCTCGAGTGCCGGCGCTTGCCCAACTGCCGAAGCGTCAGCGTCGGCAACTCCCGATTGCTCTTGTTTCTCGTCCCGCACCCGTGCTGCTTCCATCAGCAGAGATTCCCAGTGACCTTCGAGGGTCCTTTCCGGTGCCGGTTCGTACGGTTTGAGGTTGAACTCTCCTCCCGGAAGCGAAAGCAGTTGGTGAAATGCCGCCTCGCCCTTGATCGCTCCAGCAGCAGCGTGGATAATCGCACCTTCCTCAATGTAAATCCGGCCGCGCACCTGGGCGTTGAAAATCTCGAGGACCGAGGAGTTTCGCCCCAGACATTCCAACTGCAACACGTCCTGCAATCCAACCTGTCGCAACACGCCACGAAAGCCCTCCTGGGGCTTCCACGCGACCAACTCGTTGAGCGTGGCGAACACCGTTTCAAACCCCTCGCTGGAGCGTGGTTTTTCGATGAACAACTCGGCGCCGTGGGAGAGGCATTCGGTGCGGCGCGCCTCATCCGCGTAGCCCGTCAGGACGACCTTCTTGAGTTGCGGATACCGCTGGTGCACTAATCGCAGGAGTTGCAACCCGTCCACGACCGGCAAATTAATGTCCAACACGACGAGATCGAACTGCTGTTCCTGCAGCAATGCCAACGCCTTCGCAGCAGTGGAGGCGGACAGAACCTGCCACGCGCCGTTGTTCCGCAATAAAAACAACTCGCCGAGGATTTCGAGAAACGTCGAATCATCATCCACGAACAGGACGCGATGTTTCTTTGTGCGGGTAGTCGCCATTGCGCTCGACCTAGTTCAAAACATTAACCTCAAAGATTCAAGTTGAATGGAGGGACAAGTTCGCGAGGTCTGGCCTGGGTGTTCAAACTTGAAAGCGGTTGAGCGCTTCGAGCGAACGAACAGCGGCAAATTGAACTTCCGCATCGGGATCGCGAAGCGCTTCCGTCAGCGCCGGGACGGCCTGCTTGTCGCCCAACCGGCCCAACGATTCAGCCGCCGCCTGACGCAAATCACGATTCCGGTCGCGCAACAACTCCTGGAAAATGACCAGCACGGCCAATCGTTGGTAGTGGCTCGGTTCGGCAATAGCCACCTCCGCCGCCGGCAAGGGTGACGACGGGGCTTCTTCGATCAGTTGCGCCACCTTGGCCGCGGAATACCGCACCCAGTATTCCGTGTTCTGAGAGGCAGCCTTGATTTCGGGCAACACTTGCTGGGCGGCGCTGGTTCTGGCCCAGGCACGGTTGATTTTTTGTACGGCAACTCCGGCTGCCTGCCGAACCGAGTTGTGCGGATCCTTCATGGCCAGAATCAATGGCGCGATGGACCGCTCATCGCGAATCTCCCCCAACGCTTGAGCCGCCGCCTCGCGCAGGTTGTGCAGCGGATCCTGAAGCGCGGCAGCCAGCGGCTCGGCGGCGCCGGCGTCGCGCAAGTGGCCGAGCGCCGCAATGACTGCGTGACGCACTTCCCATGATTGATCCTTCAGCATCGGCAGTAGCGCTGCCAGCGATCGCACCCCGCCCAATACGGTCACCGCCTCGACTGCGGCCGCACGCACACGGGGATCAGCATCCTTGAGCTTTGGAAAAACTGAATCCCAGGCGCGGGGATCGTTGATGCGCGTCAGCGCGGCGATTGCCGCAACACGTACGGCACCGTCTTCATCTTTCAACGCCTCCAACAATGGCTTCCCGGTGCGTGTGTCTTGAATGGCACTGAGCGCTTCCACTGCGGCAACCCGTTTGTACGATGGGCCGGTCCGCAACATCGCCTCCAGGGGTTCGATGGCCACGGAGCCGAAGCCAGCGGCCTTCATTTCATCACCGCTGGCCACGGCCTGCACTGCGCGCTCGCTCGCGTCCTTCGGTTGCCACCCGAATCTATCCAACCCCTGCGCTGCGCGGCTGCGCACTCCGGCGTCCGAGTCCCGGAGGGCTCCAACCAGCCAGCTTGTCGCCCGCCGGTCGCCGATTTTTACCAAAGCCTCCACCGCCGCCTGACGCACTTCGCACGCGTTATCGCGCAACAACTTGACCAATGGTTCAACTGTGCGTTCGTCACGAAGCTTGAGGAGGGCGTGCGCGGCGATGTAGCGAATCTGCGGCTCGGAATCATTCAACGCGAAGAGCAACGGATCAACAGCGGCCCGGTCGCCCATGCTCGCGAGCTTCTCCACCGCGCTTTGACGCGTCTTGACGTTCTTCGACCTAAGTTGTTGGTAAGTCCACCACAGCATCACGATGACTATAAGCCATTTCGTTTCTGAGTCACGTTCTAACGCCGGCGAACTTTGAACTTTGAACTTTGAACTTTGAACTGACATAGTCGGGCATGCGCGAACCGTCACTGCAATTCCTACGAACGCTCGTTAACACGCCCAGCCCCACCGGCTACGAGTCGCGCGGCCAGCGGGTCTGGCTCGACTACGCCGCCCAATTCGCCGACGAAACGTTTTCGGATGCTTATGGCAATTGTGTGGCGGTTTTGAACAAAGGCGGCACACCGCGCCTTATGTTGGCGGCGCACGCCGATGAAATCGCCATGGCGGTGAATTTTATCGACAAGGAAGGTTTCGTTTATGTGCGCAAGATGGGAGGCATCGATGCGGCCATCACCAAAGCCCAACGCGTCACGATTCACACTCGCAACGGGCCGGTCAAAGGCGTGGTCGGCAACGTCGCGCCGCACCTGACGAAAAATGAGGAAGAACGCAAGCTGCCGAAGATGCACGATTTGTTTATCGACATCGGTGTGAGCAACCGCAAGGAGGCGGAGAAGCTCGTGCAGATCGGCGACCCGATCACGTTGAACGATGAATTTGAAATGTTGCGTGGCGATCTGGCAGTCGCGCGGGCGTTTGACAATCGCATCGGCACATTTGCCGTGGCGGAGGCGTTGCGTTTATTGCAGGACAACAAGAAAAAACTTCGAGCTGAAATCTGCGCCGTGTCCAACATCCAGGAGGAAGTCGGTTTGTTCGGCGCACGCCAAATCGCCTATTCGCTCAAGCCGGACGTGGCTCTGGTCGTTGATGTGACGCATGCGACGGATTATCCGACGGTGAGCAAGCCGCAACACGGCGATGTGCACATCGGCAAAGGCCCGGCCATTACTCACGGCGGCTGCAACCATCCGGAGGTTGTGGCGCGTATCGAGCACGTCGCCAAAGCGAAGAAAATTCCCCTGCAACACGAGGCAATGTCCTCGACCAGCGGCACGGACACCGACGCAATTTTCTGGACGCGCGGCGGTATTCCAAGTGCGCTGATCAGTCTGCCGAACCGTTATATGCACTCGCCGGTGGAAGTGGTGAGCCTGAAAGACCTCGACCAGATTCCCCAACTGCTCGCGGCGTTCGTGCAATCGGTCAAAGCCGGTGAGCAGTTCAAGGTGCAGATTTGACGCTGGTCGCGGGATTCCCTGTCGGGGTCCCGGCCGGGCCATGCCCAGTTACTCACACGCGGTTGTGATTAA
>CAZYYS010000146.1:0-13449 GCA_964651015.1 uncultured Verrucomicrobiota bacterium | reverse complement strand
CGATTCTCGCCGGCATGTGGCCGTTTCACACGTGGGCGCCGACCGGTCACGTGGCTGCGCCGACCGCCGCTTCGATGTTGCTCGCCGGTGTGGTGATGAAGCTCGGCGCTTACGGCTGTTTGCGCGTGGCGATGACGTTGTTCCCGGAAGGATTGGAGGCGTGGAAGACCTGGGTGGCTGTGCTGGCAGTGATCGGCATCGTGTACGGCGCCATGGTGGCGCTGGTGCAAAAGGATTTCAAATTCGTCATCGGCTATTCGAGCGTGAGTCACATGGGCTTCGTGTTGCTCGGCTTGGTGACGTTGAACACCATCGGATTGACCGGTGCGGTGTTACAGATGTTCTCGCACGGCATCATCGCCGGGCTGCTGTTCGCTGTGGTGGGCCGGATGGTTTATGAGCGGACGCACACGCGCGAACTTTCCGTGCTGGAGGGAATGAATCTGGTGAAGGCGATGCCGTTCGCGGCGGTGACGTTCGTGATCGCTGGCGCGGCTTCGATGGGGCTGCCGGGGTTCAGCGGGTTCATCGCGGAGTTGCAGGTGATCATCGGCGCGTGGAAGACGTTTCCCACGCTGGCGGTGATCACGGGAATTGGCATTGTCGTTGGCGTGGCCTACACGTTGCGGGCAATGCAGAAGGCTTTCTTTGGGGAGGCGGACCTGGATAGGACGAATGGGTCTCATGCGACCGATGGCCAGCACCACGAGCTTGAGGCCATCTCCGTTCCAGAAAGACTCGGCGCAGTGCTGCTGATCGGCGTGGCGCTGGTGGTGGGTTTGTATCCTAGAATTCTGTTGGATGTGATCGTGCCGAGTTTCAATTCGCCGCTGTTCGAGTGGCTGAAGAAAGGAGGCGCGCAATGAGCTATCTCGAACTACTCAGGCTCGCCGCGCCGGAAACCATCGTGGTCATCACGGCGCTGGTGGTGCTGGCGATTGACCTGACTTCCATGCGCGGGCTGGACGGTCGATTGCGCTTCACCATCGGCGGGATGCTGGCGTCGGTCGGTTGCGCGGCAGCCATTGCATGGATGCTCGTGATGCCCGCGCAGGCCAACGCGTTCCAAGGCATGCTCGTGGTTGATCCGCTCACGCAACTCGTGAAAATCGCGTTGCTCGCGCTGACCATTTTCACGGTGTTGATTTCCATCGAAGGAAATTTCACCGCGCACGTCGGCGAATACCTCGCGCTCGTCCTGCTGGCGACGGTGGGCATGATGTTCCTCGTGAGCGCCGAGGACATCCTGATGATTTTCGTTTCGCTCGAACTCACGAGCCTTTCGCTCTACATCCTGACGGCGTTCAACAAGCGCGACATCAAGTCCGCCGAGGCCGCGCTGAAGTATTTCCTGTTCGGCGGCATGTCCGCGGCGTTCATGTTGTTCGGCCTGAGTTTGATCTACGGATTGTCCGGCTCGACGAATCTGCATCACATCGCGGAGTCGTTTAAGGGCAAAGGACTCGATCCGCTGCTTGTCGTCGCGATTGTAATGACCGTGATTGGCTTCGGCTTCAAAGTTGCCGCCGTGCCGTTCCACCTGTGGTCGCCGGATGCGTATCAAGGCGCGCCCACACCGAGCGCGGCGTTCATTGCGTCCGGGTCAAAGGTCGCAAGCTTCTTCATCTTCGCCAAGGTGATGATGATTGGGTTCGCGGGGGCGGAAGGCAGCGGTGCTTATCGGGCCTACGCGGCTGGTTGGGTGCCGGTGATCGCCATTTTGGCCGCGGTTTCAATGCTCCTCGGCAACGTGGTGGCGGTTGTGCAAAGCAACGTGAAGCGTCTGCTGGCGTATTCGGCAATCGCGCACGCGGGTTACATGCTGCTGGCCGTGCTGTCGCACGACAAACAGGCCGTCGCGTCGCTGATCTATTATGCGGTGACTTACGGCCTGACCACGATTGGCGCGTTCGGCGTTGTGGCCGTGGTGGAGCAGAGCGCGGGCGATTCCAAGCTGGCAGACTTCGCGGGGTTGAGCCGTCGCGCGCCTTTGGCTTCGTTGTGCATGATGCTTTTCCTGTTGTCGCTGGCGGGCATTCCGCCGCTGGCGGGGTTCTTCGGCAAGTTCTACATCTTCGCCGCGGCGGTGCAGCACGGGGCGACTAATCTCGGTTTGCTCTGGCTGGTGATCCTCGCCATCGCGATGAGCGCGGTGTCGCTTTACTACTATTTGCAGGTCTTGAAGCAGATTTACGTGATTGATCCTCCGGCTAACGCTCTGGCCATTGACACGTCTCTATTGACGAAGATTGTGCTGGGTTTGATGGCACTGGGCGTACTGGGGCTGGGTCTTGCGCCGGACTTGTTTTTGCAACGGTTATTGGCCGCGATTAAAGCGGCTGGATACTGATTAACTTGGAGTAAGGTGGCCGATCCGACTGATCGTTTCTTGACCCGCTGTGCACTGGTGTTACTACTTGAGACGGCATTTTGGCTCTATCAAGTTCGACGCGTCCGTATCCTTGTGTATCTTTTGATTATTACTTCCGATGAAAATCCTATTGTTTGCCGGTGTGGATTGTTTTCGAGATAACGGGCGTTTCGTTTGGTGCGCCTGGCTTGCATTATCGTTGGTTAGTTTGCCAGCGGTCGAACGTCCGGCGGTAACCACGCCTCGAGCCACTTCGGGCGATTTGGCCGTTGAGCCTGTCTGGGCAGAGCGCATCACCATCACCGTCGGGTTAGAGAAGGCAGATCTGGTCGGTAACAGTGACCGGGTTTTGCAAGCGGCGGTTGATTATGCGGCGCGCTTGGGCGGTGGCACGGTGAAGGTGCTGCCCGGTACTTACCGTTTACGGAACGCCGTTTACCTGCAATCCAAAGTGCGCTTGCAAGGTGCTGGTGCAGATACTGTGGTCATCAAAGAGCCGTCGGCGACGACCAAGCTCATGGCTGACAGCGATTGGTATGATCAGGAAGTGACGCTGGCTGACGCGGCTGGCTTCGAAGTTGGTGACGGTGTCTGCATTCGAGCAAAGAACGTGGACACCGGCGCAAATGTGGTCATCAAGCGAACACTTGTGGCACGCGATGGCAACCGATTCAAGCTCGATCGTGCGCTGAGGGAAAATGTTTGGAAACTGGGCGATGCGACCATCAGCACATTATTTCCCATCTTGAGCGGCGAAAACATTTCTGACGTTGTCATCGAGAACCTCACTCTCGACGGCGACAGGGCAAAGAACGCCAACCTCGACGGGAATCATGCGGGGTGCATTTTCTTGCAGGACTGCAATCGGATTGCAATTCGCGGTGTCATCGCGCGCAACTTCAACGGAGACGGTATCAGTTGGCAGATTTGTCATGATGTAATCGTCGAGAATTGCATTTCGGGAAACAATGCGGGGTTGGGCTTGCATCCCGGTTCCGGTTCTCAGCGACCGATTATTCGAAACAACCGACTCGAAGGAAATGACATCGGAATTTTCTTCTGCTGGGGCGTGAAATTTGGCCTCGCGGAAAGCAACTCCATCGCTGGCAATCGGGTTGGCGTTTCGATCGGCCATCGTGACACCGACAATCTGATCGTTCACAACGAAATCGCACGGAGCAAAGAGGTCGGAGTGCTGTTCAGGCCGGAACGCGGAAAGGAGTTTGCCGGACACCGCAACCGCATTGAAAGCAACCGGATTGTGGACAATGGTGCGGAAAAGGGAGCCGCAGTGGACGTGCAGGGCGCGACTGAATCGATTGTCCTGATTGGTAATGAGATTACGGACACGCGCACGCCTGCGGGGCGCATCGCAGTTCGCCTAGGCCCAGAAACCAAGGACATTCAGTTGCGTGAAAATCGGATCACGGGGTTTGCCCGGGAAGTGGAGCGGCTAAAGACACAAAAATAATTGCGGCGCTTGCCTTCGGAGTGGCCGGCATCGGCTTCGTACATTTCTCGAATGTTCTAGTTCACTCAATGATGCGTCAAACGGAAATCTATTGACGATGGAATCGTTGGCATCTGAAGCATCGTTGATCAGAGGGGGAACAAGGTTCTCGTTGGCCCGTCATACTGTTGAAAGCCATTTTACCCTGTGGGATGAAGTCGGCTGGGAAAGTTCAATGGGCAAGAAAAATTGCGGTCAATGACGTTCGTGATGCAGTTAGTCAACTACAAAAGCAGAGACACGTTTTTGGTCGGCGCATCGAGTGCTAAAAAATTGTTGCATCCTTTTGGCTTCGTGACCCAAAGTCGTAATCAAGACCGAGTGAACTATGACTGAGTGCAATACGTTTTAGGAATCATCAGTATGCAAGCGATGAATCAAGTTTCATTTAAGAATTATGTTCTCGATCAGTTGCGCGAAATTCCCGACCTGCAATGCCGCCCCATGTTTGGTGGCTTTGGCCTTTATTCCGACGGGCGTTTTTTTGGGATCATTTATGATGGGAGAGTTTATTTTAATACCGACAGCCACACCGTGAGCGCGTACGTGGATGAAGGAATGAGACCGTTTCAGCCAAGCAAGAAGCAAGCGCTTAAACACTATTACGAAGTTCCCGCTTTTATTTTGGAGGATCACGAAGATTTGACGGGGTGGGCGACCAAAGCGATGAATGTTGAATCGAAGTAGAGTTGCGCCGCGCTCAACTTGGACTCTTGCTTTTGTTCCGACAAAAACATGGCAGACAAAGTCGGTGACTTGGACCGATGCAGACTGCCGTGAGAGCCGTTGACTTCTTTGGCGCTGGTTATCCGATTTCAAATTGCACTCGCCTATCCCGACTGAGTGTATTGGAAGCCTACGTGGTAGCTACGTAGCAAGCTCCGTTGACTTTTGCGAGCATCGCTCCATACTATGCTTGTAAATTGTACGCTCAAGTTCATCTGAACTGCAGATACGCCACGATGCTTAACTCTCGCCGACGCTATTCAACCAGTTTTTGGCTGGCATTTTTGTATCTTGCCGCTTGTGCCAATTCCCAGGGGCGTTCGACAGCAGACGTCTGGCAGCGACTGGACCAAATCTCACAAAGCAAACCGCTTTCGGAAGTGTGGGTTCAACCCGTCACGTACCAAGCCTTCAACTTGAATCACGCAAGGCTCCGCGAAATCCTCGAGCGAGCACCCTTGGAATTCACGCCACAGGGCGCGCAAGCGCCGGTTGAACTGGTCTTACCGATGCCGGACGGAACAGAAGCCCGGTTTCTCATCGTGGAGTCGCCGGTCATGGCGCCTGAATTGGCCGCCAAATTTCCTGGAATCAAAACCTACTTTGGGCGGGGACTTGAGGATCCAACCGCAACCGTGCGGTTTGATATGACGCCGGTCGGCTTTCACGCCCAAATCCTTTCACCCAATGGAGCGGTTTATATCGATCCGTATTGGAGAGGTGATACGAATTTGCACACGAGTTATTACAAACGCGATTACGCGAGGGAAGTCAACTTTGAGTGTTTGACGCCGGCGCAAACTGCGGCTGCAGCGCGGCCTATTACCGCATTCAGCCCGATGAGTTCTGGCGCTACGCTGCGAACATATCGTCTGGCATGTGCTGCGACGGGCGAATACACTCAGTTCCACGGCGGGACGGTACTTGCCGGCATGTCCGCCATCGTTACCGCCATCAACCGCGTGACAGGCATCCTGGAGGCGGAAGTGGCAATCCGGTTGGTACTGGTCGCAGACAACGATTTGATCGTTTACACGAATTCCGGCAATGACCCCTATTCAAACAACAATTCCTCATCGCTGCTCAACCAAAACCAATCCAACCTGGACTCGGTTATCGGCAGCGCGAATTATGATATCGGTCATGTTTTTGGCACTGGTGGAGGAGGTCTGGCTGAGGTAGGTGTGGTTTGTGTCACAGGCTTGAAGGCGCGAGGCGAGACGGGATCGCCTTCGCCGATCGGCGACTCCTTTTACATTGATTTTGTAGTGCATGAGATGGGCCATCAGTTCGGGGCCGATCACTCCTTTAACAGCACCACGGGAAACTGCGGTGGAGGCAATCGCAACGCTTCAACCGCTTATGAACCGGGTAGCGGTTCCACCATCATGGCTTACGCGGGGATTTGTGGGGCCGACAACTTGCAGGCGCACAGCGATCCATATTTTCACTCCATCAGCTTTGATGAGATCATCAGCTACATCACTACGGGAGCCGGCAACAGTTGTCCCACTTTAACTTTAACCGGTAACAACGCGCCAACTATCAGCGCCGGGCCAAGTTTTGTCATTCCCCAAAGCACTCCCTTCACTTTAACTGCCAGTGGTAGTGATCCTGATGTCGACACACTGACCTATTGTTGGGAGGAGCGCGACCTGGGGCCTGCCGCAACTGCCTCTAGTTCCGACAACGGGAGCAGTCCATTGTTCCGCTCCTTTAATCCTGTGCCCAGCCCTTCTCGAACCTTTCCAAAACTCGCGAACATTTTGAACAACACAACAACCATCGGCGAGCAACTGCCAACGACGAGCCGCACCGTGAACTTTCGCGTTACGGCGCGCGACAACCGCGGCAATGGCGGCGGCGTCAACAGCGCCGACACGCAGGTAACCGTTACGTCGGCAGCGGGACCGTTTGCGGTAACCTCCCCCAATACTGCTGTGATCTGGTCGGGAACTAATACGGTGACGTGGAGCGTCGCCGGCACAGCCGCTGCCCCGGTAGGTGCCACCAACGTAAACATCCTGCTCTCGACGAATGGTGGTAACTCCTTCCCCATCATGTTGGCAACCGATACACCCAACGACGGCTCTGAAACGATTCTGCTTCCGAATATTTCCAGCCCATTGGCCCGCATCAAGGTTGAGGCCGCAGCAAATATTTTCTTCGACATCTCAGACGCCAATTTCACGATCACAAACTTTACCATGGCTCCGTTCGTGGTACTGGAGAGAGCTGTGATGACCGCGGAAAATTGTGGGGTGACCAATGGCGCTGTCGATCCCGGGGAAACGGTTACGATGAAATTCGCAGTGAAGAATGTTGGCTCCACCAATACGGGTAATCTCGTTGCGACCTTGTTGTCCACCGGGGGCGTTACGTTTCCGAGCGGCCCACAAACCTACGGCGTGCTGGTGGCCGGAGGTTCGTCTGTTTCCATGCCGTTTAGCTTCACGGCCACAGGCGCGTGTGGTGGAACAATAATCGCCCGGCTGCATCTCCAGGATGGCGGCAGTGACTTGGGTGTGGTGACTAATGTCCTTAACCTCGGCGCAATTCCCTTGGCTACAACCACCATTGATGCGCCGGCGTTGATCACAATTCCCGGTTCAGGGTCCAGCGGCCCAAGTTTCCCGTATCCTTCGACGATCACGATGGCTGGTTTGGTGGGCAGCGTTACGAAAGTCACCGTGACTCTATTCAATCTCACGCACACCTACCCGGATGATATTGACATTTTGCTGGTTGGACCAACAGGCCAGACATCGTTGTTAATGTCCGATGCCGGTGGTGGGAATGATCTCAACAATGTGACGCTTACGTTTGATGATGAGACGGGTGTGCCGCAGCCAGATTTGGGGCAAATTGTTTCCGGCACTTTCCGTTCGACCAACTACGGGTCCGGTGATGCGTTCCCGGCGCCGGCGCCGGCCAGTCCTTATGGGACGACGCTATCCGTATTCAATGGCATAAACCCCAATGGCACTTGGTCGTTATATGTTGCGGACGACACCGCCAGTGACGTTGGCAACATCAATGGTGGTTGGAGGTTGTCGATTGCGACTCAACTTGCTCCGGTATGCTGCAACGCTGCTGAGATACGGCCAGTCATCCAGTCGATCGCGTTAGCCGGCGAAACGGTGACTCTTGTCTGGAGTGCCATGGCTGGAAAAACCTACCGGGTTCAGTTCAAGAATGATCTTGGAGCAGCGGAATGGACTGACTTGCCTGGCGACGTGCTCGCTACAACGGCTACGGCCATGAAAGAGGATGCCATTGATCAAACCACCAGGCGTTTCTACCGAGTTGTCGCGTTGCCGTGAGGTGGAATCGGCGGTCGTTAGTTAGTTTTGCATTTTAACCGAATGGGTTTTGGCAATAGGCATGAGCATACTCATGCAAATCCAGAAACCGCGACAATTTCATTGGCTCACCGCGGCCAATCTTGACGCAGCAGACTGGGAACTGCGCCGCGTTCACGAAGTCTGCGCAAGCTGAGTGCATCATGACGTTTGGCAAGGCGGACACCATTTTCATCAGTCAGCAGCGGGCAATGATAAAAGGCGGGCGATCGCAGGTTGAGCGCGCGGTGGATCAAGATTTGCCGCGCAGTGGATTTCAACAAGTCGGCGCCGCGAACGACTTCACTGATTTGCATCGCGGCATCATCGACGACGACCGTGAGTTGGTAAGCCGGGACATCGTCGTGCCGCCAAATCACGAAATCCCCAAAGTCTTTTCCTGCGGTGAACTGTTGTGGGCCGAGATTGCCGTCGATAAAAGAAACTATTTCGTTATCGGGAACTCGGAAGCGCCATGAGAATCTACGATTACCGATTTGCGATATGCAATTATTGCGACAAGTGCCCGGATAGATTGGTTCGTCATCGTCCTGCGCATGGGGCGCATGGGCAGCAGATTGTATGTCCTTGCGGGAACAAGTGCAGGCATAGGCGAACCCACCAGCACGCAACGTTTCGAGCGCGGCGCGGTAAAAATCGAATCTTTCACTTTGGTTGTAGGGCCCAAACGAGCCGCCACAATCTGGTCCCTCCTGCCATTGTAAACCGAACCAGCGCAAGTCTTCGAGCATCGCCGCGACGAATTCTCGCTTGCAACGGGAGCGGTCGAGGTCTTCGTTGCGTAGCACCAGAATTCCTCCAGCCGCCTGTGCTCGTTCCTGCGCGATCCAGAATGTGCGCGCGTGGCCGAGATGCAAGAGGCCCGTTGGCGAAGGGGCGAGACGACCACGATATTGCAAACTCACGGATTGATTTATCAGCAATGACTGCGGAAACGCAAAGCGGATTCGACAACAAAATCTCCGCTCCCTATCATCGCGTTATGTCGAACACAGCTGTGCAACGCAGGTGTCCATTGTGTGACGAGGACAGGGCAGTTGCGGTTTTGGACAAAGCGGAGTTGCACATCGTCCGCTGCCATAACTGTGCGATGATCTACGCCAACCCGGTTGAGGCGGAACTTGCCTCCGGAAAATTCTACGACCGGTTGGGCACGCCATTTTATCTTTCACCCGACAAACTGGAGAGCGACTACGCTTCGGTTCGATTTGAACGCGAACTGCGGCTCTTCCGAAATTATTGCCCAGCGGGCGACGTGTTGGATGTCGGCTGTTCTACGGGCGCATTTTTGTATCAACTCAAGACCCGCCATCCGAAGGAGTACCACGTGGTGGGCACGGATGTGACGAGCGCGGCAATGGACCATGCTGAACAACGGGGGATCCATGTTATACGCCATTCACTCCTGCATCACGATTTTGGGATGACCCGTTTCGATGCAGTTACGTTCTGGGCAGTGATGGAACATCTGATTCACCCAAAACAGTTCTTGATCAAGGCGGCATCAGTTTTGAAGCCGGGCGGATATTGTTTCGTTCTTGTACCTAACATGCGCTCGCTCGCTGTTCTTTTGCTCGGTGGAAAGTACCGTTACATCATGCCCGATCACGTGAATTATTTTACGCGGTCAACGTTGAGGCGGTTTGCGGCGGGAGAATCTTCATTCGCAGTTGTCGAACAAGGATCGTCGCATTTCAATCCACTTGTCATCCTGCAGGATTATAGAAATGGGAGGCAACGTGTGCCGGACGAAGAGCGGGCGGAGTTGTTAAAGCGCACAACGGCTTACAAACAGAATCCCTGGCTGCTACCCGTCAAGTGGCTGTACGCTGGAACAGAAAAGTTACTGACGACCATGAATCTAGCGGACAACCTTTACATCGTATTGCGGAAAGTTGGCTGACGATATGAACGGCCCCATTTGGTAAAGTTGCTATTGTTTGTTCCCTTTTCTGACTTCCGCCGGCTCGGCGGCATGAATGATCGCCTGCTGATTGGGATTCGCTGTCGATCCGGGTTTGGTCAGACCTTTGCGCGCGGTTACTTCCGCCGGTTCGGGAAAGCGACCTTGATCGTTGGTCTCTTCAATCCATTTTTCCAACGCGGCCCGCAATCGCTCACGCGCCTCCTGGTGATCAAACTGCGGCGAATCAGCGAGATTGTTCATCGCCCAGGGATCAGAGTCCAGGTCATAAAGTTCCTCCGGCGGCATCGTGGAAGCGAGATAAAAACTTTTCTGCCACTCGGTCAGCTTGCCTTGTGACCCGAGTTCCTTGGTCAAATTCCAGACCGGATAGCTACGCTCCTTGTAGTCGTTCTTCTGAAAGAACGGTTGCTCTGGCATGTAATTGCGGATGTAGCGATAGTTTGCATCGCGCACGGTGCGGAACCGAAACATTGTTTCGTCGCAGCGGTCGCGCGCTCCGAAGACAAACTCGCGTGGCGGCTCGGCATGGTCGCCAAGGAAAATGCGTCCCTGCATCTTCGGCGGCTTCACGTAGCCGGCAACATCGAGAAAAGTAGGAGCGAGATCGATGGCAGCAATCAGTTGATCGCTTGCGCCGCCGACTTTGAATTGTTTCGGTGCGGGGAAATTCTTTGCCCAACGAATGATTAGCGGGATGCGCAGCCCGTCATCGTAGCAGAATTGTTTGCCTCGCACGTGGCATTGGCCGTGGTCGGCCATGAACAGCACAATGGTGTCGTCCGCCAAACCGTCGGTCTCAAGCTGTTTGAGCGCCAGTCCGATTTTGCGATCCAGTTCGCTCGCTGCGTCGAGGTATTCGGCCCAATCCGCGCGTGTGACAGGATGATCAGGATAGATCGGCGGCAAATCCACTCTGTCGGGATCAGCGCGTTTAGGTGCGTGAAACTTGCGATGAGTTTCCTGAAAGTTGATCTGGGCGTAAAATGGCTGGTGCGGTTTCAGATCCGCCCAATTGTCGGAATCGAATGGTTTGCCGGCGTAAGTAAAATTCCAATCTGTCTTGCCTGTGCCGTCGAAGCCGCAACTTACGGGTAGTTTACGGACGTTGGCGGTGAAATAACCGGCCTCGTGCATCCAATCGCTGATGACCTTCACACCATCCGGCAGTCGATAACCGTCGTCGCGGTGCGAGCGATGATGGTGCGCGCCGATTGTGGTTTGATACATTCCCGTAATGAACGCCGAACGACTCGCCGAGCAGACTGGTGCCGTCGTAAATGCGCGCGTATAGCGCATGCCTTGTGCGGCCAGACGATCCAAATTGGGCGACCACACCTGTTTGGCGCCGTAGCAGCCGAGGTCAGGACTGAAATCCTCTGCGATCAACCAAAGAATGTTCGGACGTTTACGGCCGTCCTCAACTGCGTGCGCCGCGAGAAGTGAGAAACAAACCAAGACGGACAAAACTACCAACCGGCCAGTCGATCTTTGATGGTTCGTCGATTTGATAACTCTCGTCATGGTAGCTTGGCGAGGGAAAGTGGACTCCTCTGTAACAGCGCCTGTAATGAAGTTCCCATCGTTACCGAACTGGGTATGACGGACAGCTCGACAAATCAATCCACTGAAGCTGGTATTTCTTGGGATTTAGGCCTTGGGCGGTGCATAGTGCGTCCATGTCGGCTTGCATTTCGGCGCCTGGGCCGGAAGTGGAACGGCCGCCAAAGAACACCAGTTCGCCGGGCATGGGCAGCATGTCCGGTGAACCGGAATCGCCGCCTTTCCAAGTATCGATGAAAAATCCCGGTAATTCGGCGCTGACGTTGCCCAATTGTTCAGTCCGGAAAAAGGGCCGGGGTGCAGCCGGGCGGCTGGGGTATTGCGCCAAAATGTTGGTTAGCGCAACCACCCGCATCGGTTGAATCGAATCCGGTAAATCATCTTTGAACAGGAGTATGGTATAATCTTTATGGCTTTCGCCCATGGTCCGAACGATTGCCCGCGCCACCTTGGTCTGAATTAGGGTGTTGCTGGTGGTGACGAACCAGACTTTTTTACCGTTAAAAAGTTTTGAGACCCCATCCAATCCCATCCCATGACCCCGGGTATAGCCGTGTCGGCGGGTGAGTGCAGTGATTGGTATCTGGCCGCTGCTATATTCACCCTGCCAACAAGGGCTTAGGGCGGTTAGTCCTTTCCTTCCCCACATAAGACAATTCGTATTCCACGTTACCATCGGAGGTTTGTCGGGCCAGCCGGTGGGATGCGACCTGACCGACCAAATTCTCATATCTCTTGAATTGGTATTTGCGATGAAGTTTGTCCACACGAGATTGTTCACGGATTCCGCGACAAAATGGTGAAAGACTGTGTTGGTAACCGTGTTCGTTGGCGAAGACAGTTCAACGGTGGCAAAAACCGCCGGCCCATTTGTGGACCAACTCAGGATGCGTGGAATCGCGCCTTGTCCAGCGGGCGCAAAATGAGAAGTGCCTTCCGTAGCGAAGCAAATGTTCTGCAACAAAAATGCAAAAATGGCGGCAACTGCGGTTCTTTGAGTTTTGAGACTGAAACAATTTCGGTTCATACGTTATCTTGCCAAGCAAGTTCTCTTTTCCCAGTAGGTGAGTGCACCTGCGAAATGATCCGGATTCGCGGGCGGTACGCTCACTACCTCACGTCAACATAGTTTCCCTCAGGGGACAACTCCAGTCGCTGGATAGGCGCTTCACGGCCTTAAGAAGTCGGAGACCATCCAAGCGATTATTGCCCTTCACCGCTTGGCGCGATTAAGCGGGTCCCAGTACTCAGAATTGATAATCCCCTGTGCCGCGCCAGAAGCTGGATTCACCGGAGGATTGATCTGTTTATCTTTGCGTACTTCGGAGTGTCCGTCGTTGAAGACTACAATGCCCGTTCTACGATGGCGTAATATGTCAATTCCTTCGGCCTCCCTGCTAGGCGCAGCGATTGGATCCATGCAAGAGGTAGGCCACCATAAGCTGCTGCTCCAGAAACCGTCTGATTTGGGCATACCGTCGCCCACAACCAGATTCCGCGCCGGGCTTACGATGCTCGTTCGCTTGAACCAAGGTTTGCTGTCAAAAGTCACGCTACCGATGGTCAAGCTCCCAGCTGCGTAAGGGTGGATGCCGAGAAAGAAAGCATTCATTCCGTAGCCGACTTTGTGGCAGTCAAACTTCCATTCCCAAGCAGTACCATTGTCGAACCGTTTTCCCTTGATGCTTGGACAGCGAAAGAGATTCGTGCCTTGTGCCGACGGGACGATGGCCGTGCCCCACCAATTCGACAGAGAAGGTGTTGCATCTTCCGTGTTCAGACCGAGATTTCGGTGCGCGGGAAATACGTCTTTGTTGTCGTCCGTGTAAAACTGCATGAAGAGGCCGATCTGACGCAGATTGTTCAGGCAGGCGATGCGCTGCCCCTTTTCCTTGGCCAACGCGAGCGCGGGCAACAGCAAGCTGGCGAGGATTGCGATAATGGCAATGACGACCAAGAGTTCAATAAGCGTAAAGCCCAAGCGACGGGCAGC
>CAZYYS010000145.1:0-13633 GCA_964651015.1 uncultured Verrucomicrobiota bacterium | reverse complement strand
TTCGCGCTTGGCGCCGCGAGCGGAAAACCACAGGCGCGAATCACGGCTTGGATAAACGGATGACTAACTTGTTCAAAGTAAAGGACCCCATGCATAGCATGGGGCTTTGATGAGCCCCCATAGGGGGACAAAGTGAGAGAAGATCATGGTGGAAGGGCATAGCCTGACACCCCCGGCCAAAGGCCGGGGTTTCTTCAAGCAATCAAACTGGCGGAGAGAGGGGGATTCGAACCCCCGTTACCTTTAGGGTAATCACGCTTTCCAGGCGTGCGCCTTAAACCACTCAGCCATCTCTCCGCCACGGTGAAAGTCTGTCCAACCTGCAACCTGTACGCAATCGCTTTTTGTGAGGCAACAGACCAAGTGAGGCCATGCGTGATCAAGGCGGAACAAACTTGCCTGATGCCCTCCCATGATTAATATGCGTGGCAGGCATTCTTCGCTTGAAGGAGAAACGTCTGCCGTGCGCCTGATTTCACGGCACTGACAGAAGGGCGCTTCGATCCAACCTGCTGTCGGGCGTTTATCTTGGAAGTCGAAGCCGGAACATAAGCTGGCACGCACGTTTACGATTCTCGCGAGCGACCAAAGCGCTGGATATTGTGAAATGACTCGAAACTTCCTCACAGACGTTCGGAACTAATTTCCTCGAATCCATCTGGACGCGGAGCTAACTTTTCACCACTTCGCAACATCATTAACACTCTAATGAGAAATGAACTCTTGAACGTGGCGCTTGAAAAAGTGCGGACTTTTGTCCGGGAAGAAGCACTGCCGCTGGAAGCGGATTATCTTCATCGCCCCTTTCGCGAGTTGCTGCCCACGCTTCAGGCGAAGCGGCAGACGGTAAAAGCACTGGGTCTCTGGACACCGCATTTGCCAAAAAAGTATGGGGGGCTGGAGCTTTCCCTTCCCGAATTTGCTTACATCAGTGAGGAGTTGGGGCGCACGCCTCTGGGCCATTTTCTTTTTAACTGCCAGGCGCCTGACATCGGCAATATGGAAATATTGATGGAGTATGGGACGGAGGAACAGAAAGCAACCTGGCTGTTGCCGCTGGCTCGCGGCCAAGTGCGCAGTTGTTTTTCCATGACCGAACCTGACTTCGCGGGCTCCAACCCCGCTTGGATGGATACTCGGGCACGAAAAATCGGCGGGGATTACGTCATCGATGGCCGCAAGTGGTTTACTTCTGCAGCCGATGGTGCGGCTTTTGCCATTGTAATGGCGATCACCAACCCGGAAGCCGAAAGCCCATACGCACGCGCCAGTCAGATTATTGTGCCGACGAATACGCCCGGATTTAATCGCGTGCGCAACACCCCGATCATGGGTGAGGCAGGTGAAGATTACGCCAGCCATTCGGAAATCATTTACGAAAACTGCCGGGTGCCGCAGGCAAATTTGTTGGGCCAGGAGGGCAAGGGATTCGAGATTGCCCAGCAACGCCTGGGGCCGGGACGGATTCATCACTGCATGAGATGGATTGGCATTTGCGAACGTGCGTTCGACATGATGTGTCAGCGGGCCGTGACGCGCCTGCTGGCGCCGGGCAAACCGCTGGGCAGCCGCCAGATTGTCCAAGAGTGGATCGCGGAAAGCCGGGCGGAGATCAACGCCTCGCGACTGTTGGTGCTGCAAGCCGCTGAGAAAATCGAACGCGAGGGTAGCCGCGCCGCGCGCGAAGAAATTTCCATCATCAAATTCTATGTGGCCAACGTGCTCCAGAAAGTTTTGGACCGGGCCATCCAGACGCACGGCGCCTTAGGTATTACGGACGACCTGGTGCTCTCTTACTGGTATCGACATGAACGCGCTGCGCGCATCTACGATGGGCCGGATGAAGTGCATAAATCCGTGGTTGCGCGAATTCATCTAAAGAAGCACGGCCTCAGTGTGTCAATCTAACCGGGTCAATTATGTCGCCCGAACTGCTCGACCAACCGCAGAAAACCCGATCCGGAGAAGAACTGGACACTGGCAAACTGGAAGCCTACTTACGCCACACCCTGCCAGATTTAAGTCGTCAGCTTGAAGTCGCCCAATTCCCCAAGGGTTATTCCAATCTGACCTATCTGTTGCGGATAGGCGAGCGAGAGCTGGTCTTGCGTCGCCCTCCGTTCGGCGCAAAAATCAAGACCGCCCACGACATGGGACGCGAATACCGTATTCTTTCGCATCTCATCGCCGTCTATCCCAAAGTTCCGCGCCCCCTCGCCTTCTGCGAAGATGAGTCGGTGTTGGGCGCGCCTTTCTATCTGATGGAGCGCGTCAAGGGCATCATCTTGCGCTCGAAGCCACCGGAGGGACTCGAGTTGTCGCCAAGATTGATGCGCCGCATCGCCGAACATTTCATCGATAACCTGGCAGAGATTCACAACGTGGATCACATCGCCGCTGGTCTGGGAGATTTGGGAAAACCAGACGGATACGTTACGCGCCAGGTGGAAGGTTGGATCAAACGTTATCAATATGCCCGGACCGATAACATTCCTGAGATGGAGCGCGTCGCCAATTGGCTGGTGGAAAACAAACCGACGGAGTCCGGCGGCTGTCTGATTCACAATGATTACAAGTATGACAACCTTGTCCTGGATCCCAAGGACGCCGCAAATATCTTGGCCGTCCTCGACTGGGAAATGGCAACCATTGGTGATCCGCTGATGGATTTGGGTTCAACGCTGGCGTACTGGGTTGATGCCGACGACCCGGCAGATTGGCAAAGGCAATCGTTTGGGTTGACAACGTGGCCGGGCAATTTGAATCGCGAACAATTGGTGGAACGCTACGTCGCGAGGAGCGGGCGTTCCGTGAGCGACCCGGTGTTTTACTACGCCTACGGGCTGTTCAAAATCGCCGTCATCGTGCAACAAATTTACGCCCGCTACAAACAGGGGTTGACGCAAGACACCCGGTTTGCGGGCTTGATCAATCTCGTCCGAGCCGGAAGTCAGACAGCCTGCCTCGCTATTGAAAAGCAACGAATCACGCGCTTGGCAACAGACTGATACGAGATTCCTCCCCCCTACTTTTCGCCAATGATTTGTGGCGAATCCAGTCGCGCGTTGCTTGTCACCGCGTGGGCTGTATGCAACTTGACTTTTTTCCACACTTCCAAAAACTGAACCCGTTATGGCATCCATACCGAAAGAAATCAGGGGCGTCACAGCGGTTACCAAGGCCAACGTTTATTTCGACGGCAAGGTCGTCAGCCACAGCTTGTTTCTGCCTAACGGGACCAAGAAGACACTGGGTATCATTTACCCCGGCACGTACCACTTCAACACGGACAAGGCCGAAGCGATGGAAATCGTCGCTGGCGAGTGCCTGGTTAAAATCGACGGCCAGACAAATACGAACGGGTATGCAGCCGGCTGGGTATTCGAGTTGCCGGGCAAATCCGGCTTCGAAATCGAAGTCAAGTCGGGCCTCTGCGACTACATTTGCACGTTTTTGTTGTAAGTGTTCGGGAGCGCGTCAGATCGTCCACCACGCTCTCCATAACTTCGCCCGATAAGTTCTTGTCGCCTAGTTTTTCAGCAGCGGTTCAGGAATCGCTGCGCCGTCTTTGCGCGGGTCGGAAGCGCCGTAGTTGACGCCCGCTGAAAAATCCCGCATCACAGCCTGACCGCCGCCAACGGTCTGACTGAAGCTTCCCTTCACCTGGACTTGATGACCTTTGGCCTCCAATGCGCTGACAACCGTGGTCGGGACGCGCGCCTCCACGGCCACGTCACAACCTTCAAAGGACCCCTTGCTGAAGCGCGGCACTTCCAGTGCGGCTTGGATGTTCATCTTGTGATCTGCAACGTTGGAAACAAACTGTGCGTGCGCTTGCGACTGATTCCAACCGCCCATGATCCCAAACGCGATTCGGACATCACCTTTTGCCATCAACGCGGGAATAATGGTGTGCAGCGGTCGTTTGCGTCCGGCCAGATGGTTTGGATGTTTAGCATCCAAAGCAAACAGTCCGCCGCGGTTTTGCAGAACGAATCCTGTTCCATCCGGCACCAAACCCGAACCAAACGACCCATAATTGCTTTGGATCAGCGAAACGATATTCCCCTCTCGGTCCACCGCACACAGATAAGTCGTATCATTGCCGGCGTTTGGTGGCGTTCCCGCTTCGACATGGCAATTCGCCTTTTCGGGATTGATCAACTTGGCGCGTTGACTGGCATAGTCCTTGGAAAGAATTCCGGGCACAGGGATCTTGCTAAACTTCGGGTCAGCGACATGACGCAGCATATCGGCATAGGCAAGCTTCTTGGCTTCGATCATGACGTGCAGCGCAGCCGCAGAGTTGTGTCCATATTCTGCGATCGGATAATTCTCCATCAGATTCAACATCATGAGTGCCGCGATCCCCTGCCCGTTCGGCGGAATTTCATAGACCGTCCAGCCATGGTAAGTAATGGAAATGGGTTCGACCCATTCGCAGAAATATTTGGCGAGGTCGTCAGCCGCCATTGTTCCGCCTTCGCGCTTTGAACATTCAACCAGCCGCCGGGCGATCTCACCTTCGTAAAATCCGGTGCGGCCCTTTGTCGCGATCTGGCGGTACGAATGTGCCAAGTCTGGGTTGCGAAAAATCTCTCCCAACCGCGCCGCCCGGCCAGCGGGCAGAAATATTCGTGTTGCATTTTCATCTTCGCGGAGCAGGCTTTCGCCACCTGCCCAGTATTCCGCGTCCAGCTCTGTGACTGGAAAGCCTTCTTCCGCAAAGTGAATTGCCGGCGATAGTACCGCTTTGAGTTTCTTCCTGCCGAAACGTTGATTCAGCTTCACCCAACCGTCCACGGCGCCTGGCACCGTCACCGAATGAATCCCTTTGGACGGCATCGTCTCAATGCCTTTGCCTTTCAGGAAATCGATGGTCAGTTCCTGCGGCGCCCAACCGCTCGCGTTCAAGCCGAAAATCCTTCCGCTCTTCGCCTCATAGACAATGGCGAACAGGTCGCCGCCGATCCCACACATCATGGGGGACACCACTCCCATCACCGCGTTCGCTGCGATGGCCGCATCGACGGCATTGCCACCTTGGGCGAGGATTGTTGCGCCAGCCTGCGATGCCAGCGGATGCTCGGATGCAACAATGCCACCGCGCGACACAACCATCGACCGTGCCTGTGTCCGGTCCTGCGCGTCGCCAGTTGAAAGCATCGTGGTTTGCAAAACCAAAACCGCGGCAAATACCCAGATAGATTTATCTGATGGGTTCACAAGCAAAAAACCTTACCGTTTTCCTCGCCGCAGATGAACAAGAATTCCACGCGCTGTTGATTGCAACGGACAAGTTCAGCGCACCCCGCGGCATCGCAAATTAGCACACAACAATGGCGAGTTTCGTATCCACGAAATCGCCAACGGAAAATGCTCTGAACACGTACCAGTCAGGAGCTTCGATTGACCAGATTGACGAACCGCTGTGCCCGGTCGCTTATAATCCGAGGGAGTCGTCGTGGATCAAACCCTTTGGCGGCGTAATAGCCGTACCGCGTATTCCACAGAACATACATGTCGAAATCATCCGGTTCGCGTGCGGTCTTCTCCTTGAAGTAGTTGCTTAACGCCGCCCAATGTTGTCGCGCCACTCCGAGCGCCACTCCAGGATTCTTGTAGTCTCGGGAGTTGGAATAAGCCTTCCAAACGAGCGGGTGAATTTGATACCGGCTGATTTCGCCGGCGCGGCCGATTCCTCGATCATCGTTCCCAGTTTCAATCATACCCAGCGCAAACAGCCGGTTGGCGTCAAGAACAGGTGAACCGGTCGCCATGACTGGTCGGCGCTCGTTTGCGCGGGCGTTATACGACAAGCAAAGTACGAAAATCGCCAGTGTCCCGATCAACACGGAACCGGCGAACTTTATTTTCTGCATGAGACGAATCATAATCTACAATGCAACATCTGAATCCAAAACTACCCGAAGTATGCTGGCATTTTCAACAAATGCAACCTGTTGAATTTGGTCATTTCTGTCTGGAAATCGAGTTGGGCCGTGATTCGGCAAACGTAGGCGGAATATCGTCAAGCGAACTGGCCGGCGGCGTGGCCAGAAGCCCAGGCCCATTGAAAATTGTAGCCACCCAGCCAGCCCGTCACGTCCACAACTTCGCCGACAAAAAACAGGCCGGGAACACGACGCGATTCCATTGTTTTGGACGAAAGTTCCGCCGTGTCCACGCCTCCCAAAGTTACCTCTGCCGTGGCATAGCCCTCGGTGCCGCCGGGACGGATTTGCCAATGATGAAGGCGGCAGGCGATCTTCTCTAATTCCTCAAAGGAGCACTGGTTCATGGGTTTGGATAACGTGGACAGCTTGCACCACTCATGAACGAACCGTTGAGGCAGGTATTGAGCCAACACATTCTTAAGTTCTTTCGCAGATTGCCTATGCGCAGCGAAAATGCTCGCCGCCGATTCCCCGGGTAACAGGTCAATGCTCACAGTGTCCCCTTCGCCGCAGTAGTTGGAAATCTGCAAAATGGCTGGACCGCTCAACCCACGATGGGTAAACAAAATGTTTTCACGAAAGCTTGCGCCGTGGCATTTGACCAGCACTTCAAGCGAGACTCCACTCAAATCGCCGAATGCCGCGTGATCATTTGGCCCGAAGGTGAAGGGCACCAACCCCGGACGAGTTGGTGTTACCTGCATTCCAAATTGCCGGGCGATTTGATAACCAAAATCAGTGGCGCCGATCTTAGGTGCGGACAGCCCACCCGTAGCAATGACGAGTGAGCTTGCTTCAAAAGTCCCCTGGTTGGTTTCGGCACGGAAAACGTGGTTCCTCTGAATTTCTTTGATTCGGCAGTTCAACCGGATTTCAACTCGCGCCGCGGCACATTCCTTTTGCAACAGATTCACAATCTGACGGGAGCTGGTATCGCAAAAGAGCTGGCCTAGTTTCTTCTCGTGATAACGAATGCCGTGCTTCTCCACCAACGCAATGAAATCTGCGGCGGCATAACGGGCCAACGCCGACTTGCAGAAGTCGGGGTTTGCCGACAAGAAATGGTCCGCACTGGCATTGACGTTCGTGAAATTGCAACGGCCGCCTCCCGAAATGAGGATCTTTTTTCCGAGCCGTTCGGCATGCTCCAAAACCAGCACCGTGCGGCCGCGTTTGCCCGCTTCAATGGCACACATCAACCCCGCCGCGCCGCCGCCGACCACGATGACATCATACTTCATCAAATGAATCGTTCGGCATCATGCTTATGATGGGGAACTGGGCCGTCAGCAAGAAAGAGATTCGCCCCCTCCTGGGTGGCTTGTTTCCACAGATGAGGTTCGTGCCTTGGAGGCGCTACTCCGCTCCGGCCAGGACCATATCGCGCGTATAATAGAGTATCCGACCGCAATTGATGCACGTGACGATCTCCTGCTCCGCCTGACAGGATACGAGCACCTGCGTTGGCAATTTCATGTGGCAACCACCACACACTCCGTGTTGAACTCCGACGACCACGTTTTCGCCCCGGTGCTTGAGCAATCTTTCGTAGCGCGCTCGCGCGCTGTCCTCGATCGCCGTCGCCACTTCCTCCCGATTGGACTCCACATCCGCGAGCTCTTTGCGAAGCGATTCTTCGCGTGCGGCCAGTTCCCGCAACTGATCATCGACCAACTTCTTAACCTCATTGGATTTTACCGCGGCGGCGGCCACTTCCTTTTGTGCCGCTTCCCCCTGCTCCATCAAAGCAAGCTCTTGATCTTCGATGCCGACTATGGCCTTTTTGCACGTTTCAATCTCGTGAGCCAGCGCTCTGAATTCGTCGTTCTTTTTCGTCTGAAATTGTTGAAGAGAATATTTTTCAATCAGTTGCTTTCTGGCTTCGACTTCCAACTCCAGCTTTTTGCGTTCGCTCTCGATCTGTTTCCCACTAAGCTTCGCTGCCTCCAAACCAGATTGCGCGGCGGTGGCCCGCGCCTTGAGGCTCTGGCGCTCCGGCTCGATGTGCGCCAGCTCATTTTTCAGCCGGATGATTTTGAGATCGCGGTTTTGGAGGATCATCAGCTTTTCAATCGTGTCGATCATGTTGGCGATTTCTTTATTGTCTGGAAAAATCTTATCGGCGGGGCCGGTGCAAGTCAACCCGCTGCGAACTGCAGGCTGTCGCAGAAAAACTCAAGCTGTGAAAACGCCTTGAAACATTGGGAAAACACCTGAAAATTCCTTTTGAACGTTTTGCCCAAAACCAACTCAAATCGACAAGGCCTTGAGGCCAGACGTTTGAACAAAACTATGAAAAAAATCAAATCCCTTCGGCTGACAGCACTGGTTCTGGCGGGCTTGGTTGCCCTGTTTCCTTGGTCACTCACTGCCAAAGATTCGCCGACCGGACTCGACCTGGCCCGCGAGTTAAATCGCGCTTTTATCGACGTGGCGGAAAAAGTTTCCCCTGCAGTCGTGGTGATCACCGTCACTCCAAAGGCACAGGCATTGAAGCTCGAGGGTGATGAGCGAAATCCGCTTGACATTCTTCCTCCGGAATTGCGCCGTTATTTCGAGCGCCGACGTCGCTCGGAAGAGCCACAGGACGAGCGCCACGGTCAAGGTTCGGGCGTCATCATTCGCAAGGATGGCTACATCCTCACCAACCGCCATGTCGTCGATGAAGCAGAGAAAATCGACGTCAGATTGAAAGACGGTCGCGTGTTCAAAGCGGAAGTTCGTGGGGTTGATCCCCAATCGGATATTGCCGTGATCAAGATCGACGCCGACGACCTGCCGGTCGCCAAGTTGGCTGATTCTGCCAAGACCCGCGTTGGCGAATTCGCCATCGCCATCGGTGCGCCGTTTGAACTGGATTACAGTGTCACCTTCGGACATGTCAGCGCCAAAAGCCGCAAGGTCCTATCCGACCGAATCATGCTGGACCAGGACTTCATTCAAACGGACGCCAGCATCAACCCCGGGAACAGTGGTGGTCCGCTGGTTAACATCGACGGCGAAGTCATTGGTATCAACAGCATGATACGCGGCATGCAGACCGGAATTGGCTTTGCCGTTCCGATCAATCTCGCCAAGGAAGTAGCCGAAAAACTCATCATTGATGGAAAATTCACGCGCGGCTGGCTGGGGGTTTATATCGAAACCTTGCGTGAAAATCAGGAACTCAAGGGACGAGTCAAGGGGGTAACCGACGGTGTCGTCATCATGGGAATTGATGCGCGTGGCCCGGCAGCGAAGTCCGAACTCGAGCCGGAAGATGTGGTCACGGCCGTCGATGGCAAACCCGTGTCCACGGCGCAGGATTTGAAAAAGGAAATCCGCGTGAAGAAGTCCGGTGAGTTCGTGAGTTTGGACGTGGTTCGGGATGGCAGAAAAATCAAAGTCAAAGTGCAGCCTGAGGAGTATCCGGAAGATCGATTCGCGGCCAATCGCAGTTCCAGATCGCCCAGCAGCGAAGTTTCGAGCCGTTTGGGCGTCACTGTGAAAACGCTCACCGCCGAAGTGGCCAAGGAGTTTGACGTGGAAAGGATCGAGGGCGTGATTGTTACCGAGGTCGAGGAGGGCAGCTTGGCGGCCAAGCGAGGAATCAAGCCAGGAGATATCATCACCAAGGTGGACCGCAAAAAAATTACAAACCCAAGGGAGTTCCGCGACGCCGAGAAGGCGGCTGACCTCAAAAAGGGAGTCAGCCTGAGTTTGGTCGGCGACGAAGGTCGCCGGTTTGAGATTCTCAAGGATAGTGGCGATTAGCCTCCCCGCCATCCGAGAGAGTGCGCCAAGTCAGTTTGGCTTGGCGCATTTTCATGTACCCATTCGGTCCTAAACTGTCAACGCGCCATTTAACTGCTCCCACATCAACTGCGCGGACGACTTTCACCAATTCTGAGAAAGATGGACTTCGCAAGGTGTCTTTTGTATGAAAGCTCCACAATGCGCTCATTTTTAACAGCAGTGTTTACCGCGCTGTTTGCTGCCAATGTTACGGCTGCGGAACAAGGCTGGCCGCAGCTACGGGGGCCTCGCGGCGACGGCACTTCGCTGGCCAACCGTGCCCCGGTGCACTGGAGTGAAACCAACAACATCGTCTGGAAAGTCAGCATGCCGGGCCGAGGCCGATCCTCGCCCGTGGTCCTCGGCGACCGAATCTGGCTGACGCTGGCGGTTGAGCAAGGCGTCGTTCGGAAACGGATCGAATTCGATGACATGCAGACGGCCGAGCATGTTTCTTTGGAAGCCGTCTGTCTCGACAGAGAAACCGGCAAAATTATTTGGCGCACTCCCCTTTTCAATGTGGACAATCCGGATCCGGTCCATTGGTTCAATAGTTGGGCTACACCCACTCCCATCGTGGAGCCGGGACGGCTTTATTGCGACTTTGGCACCTTCGGCACTGCCTGCCTCGACGCCAATAACGGTAAGATTCTTTGGAAAGCACGACTGCCGGTGGATCACCAGGTCGGGCCGGGCAGTTCACCAGCGCTTTATCAAAACTTGCTCGTGCTCGTTCGTGATGGTCGCGACGCCCAATACGTCGAAGCGCTCGAAAAGAAAACGGGGCAGAGAATTTGGAAGACCGACCGACCGCCGATCAACGCATCGAGTCCCAACCTCAAGAAGTCATTCGTGACGCCGCTGGTGATCAATACCGATGGACGATCTCAATTGATTTCTCCCGGCGCCCACTGGGTGGTTGCCTACGAACCGTCCACTGGCAAGGAAATCTGGCGGGCACGACACGGCGACGGATTTTCCATCGGCTCCTGTCCCGTGTTTGGCCACGGTATGGCATTCTTCAGCACGGGCTGCATGAAGCCACAACTCTGGGCAATTCGCACGGATGGCGCTGGAGATGTAACCACGACCCACGCCGCTTGGAAGACGGCGCGCCAGGTGCCGATCATGTCCTCGCCGGTTTTGTTTGGTGACGAGATCTATTGGATTTCCGACGATGGGATCGCGAATTGCACTGATGCTCGGAGCGGCGAATTACACTGGCAGGAGCGCCTGAATCAGCAACACCTTGCTTCCCCGCTGCTGGCTGATGGGCGGGTGTACTTCTTCGGAAAGGAAGGGAAATCAACCGTGGTCAAGGCGGGAAAGCAATTCGAGAGGCTCGCGGAAAACACTCTCGAAGGGACGGTGGTTGCAACTCCGGCAATCATTGACCGGGCCATCTTCCTGCGGACCGACAGTCACCTCTATCGAATAGGCAAAGAGTAGCTGCTCTCTCCAACCGATTGTAACCGCTATAACTAATTCTCGGACACGTCCGGAGAACAAACGTTATTGCTTCATTCGGTCACGGCGTTCCATCTTTCGCCAATCGTTGACGTCGCCGACGTTCGGGTTGTAGCCGACTTGCTCGGAAAGGATGATCTCGCCGTTTTGGTTCACCCAATACTCCTTGTAACCAGCAGGTACGTAGAAGCCCTGGCGCTGAAAAGGGTCGGTGTAAGTTTCCACGCCACCCAGATATTCACGCTGGCTTTCGGCGATGCGGTCGAATGATTTCATGCGCTCTTCGTACATCTGTTGACCGAGCTTTTGGATGTGCGCGGTATAATCTTGCAACTTCCGGCCAAATGCAGCGGTGTCAGCCATCTGCTGTTGCAGACCCTGCCGACGCAACTGTTGAACGACCGAATATGTGGCCAACCATTCAGGAGTGAAGCTCGCGTTGACGACAACGGCCTTGATGAGAGCCGCGCTGACATCGAGTTGGCCTTTGGGCGCGAAGCCTGTAAGCCCGCTGCACATTCCATGAAGCCACACCGGCATTTGACCGGCGCGTACGCCAGCGTGAAATAAACGTCCTGTTCCCACGGCTTGCCCTGTTGCTCAAACGCGTAGCGAAGCCGAACGGCTTGCGCCCGCCAGCCTGGGTTGTTGACCACAGCCTCTTGCGCAATCTTGGGGAAATCCTCGCGTGAGATCGGGCGCAAGTTGCGCAAATGCGGCAACACTTGCGTCGCCCAGAATCCTTCGACGAACTGAACCGGATCAGACAAGGGCGCCGCCACGACTGCACCCATCCAATTAGCGCCAGGCTTGAGCAATCCCGGCAGTTGATCGGTGTAGGAAAAGTGTTGCGTGGGTAGCCATTCAATCGTTGTGCTCGTATTTGTGTCTCACAGCCGCAACCGCAGGTTTGCCAGGATGCTGAACTCGTGCATCCAAACGATCTGACCTTGGTATTGCCAACCGTGCGGCAACAGAAAGGTGACAGCGGAAACGTTGTTGGCGGCAGGGGCCATGATAGTCTGCCGGGTGAATCTCATCGCGCCTTTCGCCGGTTTCGCGATCGGAGCAGATGGCTGAGTTGGGTTGGATGATTGGGGTGGTGGTTGAGCAGGAGACGAGGCCAACGCCGCCCGGATCACGGTCGCCGAAACAGGCGCGGCATTGCCGCGCACATAAACCAGCGCCACCTTCGATCCGACAGGTCCGCGAATTGCATCGACGAGTTGCGAACCATTGAGCTCGCTCACAGCACGCTGATCCACATTAATCAGCCAGTCGCCCGGTTGAATGCCCGCCTTGGCTGCCGGTCCATCGGGTGTCACTCGCTCAATGATGATCCGCCCATCTTCCGTTGGCTTGAGACCGATTCCCGCCCCTCCGATGGCGGCTTCCTGCTGTGCCCGAATGGCTGCTGGCCAAATCGCTAACGCGGAAGAGACCACCAGAAGCGCAAGGAATGCTGAATGCATTGATCGACAGTATTTTTGAAGCCGCGCACATGCAAAGAGATTCATAAAAGCCGTGAGGATTGACTCAAAACAGACCGCAACTGTCACGCAAAGGCTTTCCTCAACTCAACTTGATCGCGTGCCTTGAATTGCCCCTTGACGCTCTGGGGCCGGAGAATACTCTCGCCGACATGAACACCGGTGGGAAGCAACTCTCTGCAAGCTTCATCTTTTTTGCAATCACCTCCTGCATTCTCACTGCGGCCACGGTGCTATTGTATTGGAACGCTAACTCCGCACCAACGGAGTCTGCTGGCGCCGCGCCGACCAATCGTCCTGCGGCTGGGAAAACCGAACAACAAAAACCCGGGACACAGGGCGACGCCAAAGCTGCGCACGGTCCGGTCATCGATGGAGAGCGGTTTACGGTTCGCCAGACTATTGATCGTCAGCAAGGCGGGTTGCCGGTCGGTGTATTCATTGCGCCGGAGAAGTGGCGGGACAGCAGCCGGGTCGTCTGGGACTATGAACACAACTCAAACCCGGTCTCGATCTCAATGAGTGCTGAAAATCCCGCTAACGAGGAGGCGGTTTTTGGGTATCCTGCGGAGCAATTCTTTTGTCTGCGGCCAGTTTCCAATTTCTATCGGCCGGGTCAGAACGTCGGCGGGCTGATCTTCGCTGAACGTCAGCCACCGGCGCAAACGCTCCTTGCCTTCATTCAAAGGACCCGGGCCGGTGTCTCGAAGTTGCAATTGATCGGCAGCAAGGATCTGCCCGACCTGCCGCTGGAGGACGGCGATCGCCTCTATATCCCCTCGGCGCCGTCGATGGTCAACGTATTCGGATCGGTGTTCAACGAAAGCTCGTTCATCTACAGGCCCGAGAAGCGGGTAAACGATTACCTCGCCCAAGCGGGCGGTCCCACCAGAGTCGCGGACAGGGACAGCATCTATCTGTTGCGGGCCGACGGCTCGGTGATCA
>CAZYYS010000144.1:0-13884 GCA_964651015.1 uncultured Verrucomicrobiota bacterium | reverse complement strand
GATCTCCGGCCTCCCTTAATAGATCGACAATCGCCTAGCGCCAGTCTTTACTCACGGCGATGTACAAAGTGACCAACAACAGTTTCATGAAGTTCGCACTGACACTCGCGCTTCTTGTCACACCGCTGTTTTCCACCAGCTTCGGGGCTGGGGAAATTCGCTTGGAGCGCATCTTTGGGCCGGAAGTGAAGACCGGCCCCTACAAACACCCGGCGCGCATGACGCAGTTTCAGAACGGGGATTTCTACCTCGTCTATTATGGAGGCGAGGGTGAGTACGCCGACGGTACCGCGGTGTTCGGATCGCGTTTGAAAAAGGGAGAGAAGAAATGGTCGCCGCCTCGTGCCATCGCCAAGGACCCTTTCCGCTCACTCGGGAACGGAGTCATCTGGCAAGCGCCGGACGGATTGGTCTGGTTGTTCTATGTCGTCCGCTTTGGCGAGACGTGGTCGAGTTCGCGGGTGCAGGCCAAGGTTTCCAAGGACAACGCCGAAACCTGGTCAGATGCGTTCCCGATCGCGCTGGAACAAGGGATGATGGCCTGCAACAAACCCATCGTGTTGAACAATGGGAATTATCTTTTGCCGCTCTACCATGAAACTGGATTCGACACCGAGAGAACCGCGCCGGACAGCATGGGATTATTTTTGCGGTTTGACCCCAAGAAGAAACTGTGGAGCGAAACTGGGCGCATCCGCTCGGCAACCGGCAACATTCAACCTGTCCCCGTGCAACTCACCGACGATTATCTCGTGGCCTATTGCCGCCGTGGCGGTAATTTCGAGCCAACCACCAATGGCTACCTGATCCGCGCCGAATCGCACGATGGCGGGCAAACCTGGAGCGAAGGCAAAAATTGCCAGTTTCTAAATCCCAACTCAGCGGTGGATTTCATCAAATTGAAAAACGGCCACCTGCTTTTGGTTTACAACGACAGCATGAACGACCGAACACCGCTCACCGCGGCCATTTCCACGG
Source organism: uncultured Verrucomicrobiota bacterium (assembly GCA_964651015.1). Lineage (GTDB taxonomy): Bacteria > Verrucomicrobiota > Verrucomicrobiia > Limisphaerales > PALSA-1396 > CAZYYS01. Next base: position 12,906 of record CAZYYS010000144.1, on the reverse strand, counting down.
ACAACGACAAAAGCTATCCTTATCGACGCAACATCGCCGTCGGACCATTTGACTACGCTTATCCCATGGCCACGCAAGCGCAGGATGGAAAGATTCATGTCATCTATACGTCCCACGAACGGACTGTGGTCAATCGTGCCGTGTTCGACGAGGAATGGATTCTTGAAGGTAAACAATCGACAAAGTGAAGTTAACCTCCTGTGAGCACCAATCCCAACGCAAATCCTGCGCTGATCGAAAAGCTGAAGGCTGTCGATAGCCCCACACTTTCCAACGCCATTGAGACGTTGAAGCTTCGGCCTCATGCCGAGGGTTTTACTCCGCTGCAAGTCCGTTGTCTGTTCCCGGAACTGGGTCGCATGTGCGGCTACGCGGTCACCGCTCACGTTGAAACGGTCACCCAAATGCATAAGACCCAGGAAAGCACTTTTCTGGAACTGTTCCAGGCGGTCGCCGATTCACCCAAACCCGCCGTCGTCGTCTTTCAAGAAATCGGAGGCCATGGCGATTACGCGGCACACTGCGGCGAAGTGATGGGGACAATTTTCACCCGCCTCGGCGCCGTGGGGTTGGTCAGTGATTGCGGAGTGCGCGATGTACCGGAGGTCCGGGCGTTGCGTTTTCATTATTTTGCGCTTGGCGCCGTCGTCAGTCACGCCAGTTTCCACATCGTCCGCGTCGGTGTGCCGGTCCAAGTGCGTGGCCTCGCAATCCAGCCGGGCGACCTGCTGCACGGCGATGAAAATGGTCTGCTCAAAATCCCCCATGCCGCCTATGACAAGCTGCCCGACGCCGTCGAGGCCGTTCGGAATCGCGAACGCAAATTGATGGAGTCAGTTCGCGCGCCAGGGTTTTCTGTGGACCAACTCAAGGGTCGGTTCATCGAATAACTCCGAAGAGAGAGGGCTGCAAAGACTTGATTGCCGGCCTCAACCTCGCGTACCGGCCCCAAGGGCTTCGCGCTTGATTCTGCATCGACACGGTTTCATACTGCCGAAGAATTGATTATTTAATATGAGCAATCTTCCCATTCGCGTCGCCGTTACCGGCGCCGCCGGCCAGATCGGCTATTCGCTTTTGTTCCGCATCGCTTCCGGCGCGATGTTCGGCCCGAACCAGCCCGTTATTCTGCACCTCATTGAAATCCCCGACGAAAAAGCCATGGCCGCCCTCCAGGGCGTTTGCATGGAACTCGACGACTGCGCCTTTCCGCTGCTCAAAGGCATCGTACCCACTTCGAGCCTGGACGAAGGTTTCAAAGGCGTGAACTGGGCGTTGCTCGTCGGCGCCGTGCCGCGCAAGGCCGGCATGGAGCGCAAGGACCTCCTCGGTATCAACGGCAAGATCTTCACCGGTCAAGGCCAGGCCATCGCGCGCAATGCCGCCAGCGACGTCCGTGTGCTCGTTGTCGGGAATCCCTGCAACACCAATTCCCTCATCGCCATGAACAACGCCAAAGGCGTCCCGTCCGACCGGTTCTTTGCCATGACCATGCTTGATGAGAACCGCGCCAAGACGCAGCTTGCCAGGAAAGCGAGCGTGGATGTCACCGCCGTGACGAACCTTGCCATCTGGGGCAACCACAGTGCCACGATGTTCCCCGACTTCTTCAACGCGCGCATCGGGACGCGCCCCGTACCCGACGTGATTGGACACAAGGAATGGCTCGAAAAGGATTTCATCACAACCGTGCAGCAGCGCGGCGCTGCTGTCATCAAGGCGCGGGGCCTCTCCAGCGCCGCCAGCGCCGCCAATGCCGTCGTGGACACAGTTCGCAATCTGGTCACGTCAACCAGGAACGGCGACTGGTTCAGCGTCGGCGTTTGCACACCCGGCGACTACGGCATCGAGAAAGGATTGATCTTCAGCTACCCCATTCGCAGCGACGGCAAAAAATGGGAAATCGTCCAGAACGTTCCACTTAACGAATTCAGTCGCGGCAAAATCGCGGCCACCGAAGCGGAGTTGAAAGAAGAGAAGGCGCTGGTCGGTGATCTGCTGCCGAAGTAAGTGAAACTGCTTGCGGACTGCCGCCTCTACACTTTCGTGGACACGGCCTATCTGCGCGGGCGTCCCCCGGAAGTGGTCGCTCAACAGCTCTGCGACAGCGGCGCCGATCTGATTCAATTACGCGCAAAAAACCTCCCACCCGATCAAATCCGCCGGATGACCGAATCCATTTTGCCGATCACGCGTCGCGCTGGAGTCGGTCTGGTGATCAACGATCATTTGTCGATTGCGCGTGAAGTGGGAGCTGAATTCTGCCATCTTGGCCAGGAAGATTTCTTTGACGCCGGTCACACAGAGGTTTCCGAAATCCGAAGTCCGAAATCCGAAATCCGAATCGGTTTAAGCACTCATGCGCCAGATCAAGCTAGGCGCTCGCTCGCTGCGGGAGCTGATTACGTCGCCATTGGTCCAATTTATGCCACCGGTACTAAACCCACTGCCAAACCGGTCACGCTCGAATATGTCCGCTGGGCGGCGGCCAATGTGACGATTCCCTGGTTCGCCATCGGGGGGATCAACCTTGGGAATCTGGACGACGTTCTGGCCGCTGGCGCGCAACGGGTCTGTGTCGTGTCGGCGATCTTGAGTGCGCCCGACATCGCGCAAGCCTGCCGCGAATTCAAAGAACGACTGGAGCGCGGACGGCCCATGTCCGCGCGATGATCGGCAACGAACATGAACTCGCGGACATGGCTGTCCGCGCTCCAACGGCGATGAGCGATACGCACGACGAAATTGGAATTGCGGATGAGTCGTGATTTTCCTACCTTGCGCGCCGATTTGAGATTTGAAATTCACAACTGAGATTTCCATGAGTGTTCTTGTCGTTGGATCGACTGCGCTGGATTCCATTAAAACTCCCAAGGCGGAAAACCCGCGCCTGCTCGGCGGCTCAGCCAGTCACGCGGCCGTGGCGGCGAGTTTCTTTGCGCCGGTGCGGCTGGTCGGCATCGTTGGCTACGATTTTCCGAAGCGTTACCTCGGCCTGTACCGCCGGCACGGCATTTGTCTCGAAGGACTTCAGGTCAAACCCGGCAAGACCTTTCATTGGGCCGGTGAGTACGAAGTGAACATGAACAACCGCCGCACCTTGAACACCGAACTGGGCGTTTTTGAAACGTTCTCCCCTTCGTTGCCCAAGGCGTATCAGGCGTCGCCCTTCGTGCTGCTCGCTAACATCGCGCCCGCGCTGCAACATCACGTTCTCAATCAAATGCGCCGGCCCAAATTCATCGCCGCCGACACAATGGACTTGTGGTTGAACATCGCACTCAAAGACCTGCTCAAGTTGCTGAAACGAATCGATTGCTTCGTGCTTAATGACAGTGAGGCGTATCAACTCACCAAGGCGGACAATGTGGCAACGGCGATCAAAAAACTGCATGCGCTCGGCCCGAAATACGTCATCATCAAAAAAGGCGAACACGGCGCGATTGTTTCTGGTCCGAAGGGATTCTTCATTGCGCCCGCGTTTCCATTGCATCGCGTGGTGGACCCAACCGGCGCCGGCGATTCATTTGTCGGCGGGATGATGGGCTACCTCGCGACGGCACGCGGCTCGATTGATGACAATCTGCGCCGAGCTGTTGTTTATGGCACCGTGGTGGCCTCGTTCTGCTGCGAAGGGTTCGGACTGAACCGAACAACGAAGCTCAAGCGGGCGAATATCGAACAGCGTATCAGGGAATTGGAAAGGCTGACGAGGTTCTAGTTGGCGGTCATCAAATGTTCCGCACCTCGGATGTTTCCTAGGGCTGCGTCGTCAGCCGCTGTGGCCACACCGCTCTTCAAATGAGACTATCAAACCGAGTAAGTCTCTTCGCTTGTCTCCTAGCCTCTGCATCGCGCCTTGGTAACGTCTTATTATTTTGAGCAAGGAACGCTGGGACTCTAAATCAGAATAATAAACTAGTCGCTGGCCGCAGATTTCAGCGATAGCTTTGGCGTCATCGAAACGCTTGAGATGGAGATAAACTTCCATGCAATCAGCGAGTTCGTGTGGTAAGACTGGTTTTGCCGCAAGGAATTTCACAGCCATGTGGTAGTCCTTAAGCCAAAGGTAAAGTTTGACCATAGAGTCACGATACAGGATGCGCCGGCCCTCCGGCTGGCTTTCATAGATAATCTCGAACGCCGCTTTCCACCCCGGGGACATTTTGCCAAGTTCCAGGACAGTGTGCAGCGCGTAAGCAAAAGAAAGCGAGGACGCAGGTTTGGATTCGAGGAGCTTGAATGCGGATATTTCGGCTTCCACTGTATCGTGTGTTATTGCGGCTTCAGTATTCATAAATGATTACGCTTCTTTTTTTTGACGAAATCTTCGTTGTGGAGCTATCGAAGTTTCAAAACGAATTTCGCCGCCTTCTCACAATACGCCGGCTTTACCCAACGCGGCGTGCTCCTTTGAATTGCATTCATTTTTGTGAAACTGCCGAAGTGGCGTTTCAGCTTTGGATCGAGCACAAATACCGGGTGTCCTCCGCGATCCAATCGTCTTTGGGCAGCACTGATTCGGACTGCCTTCTTCAGCAAGCGACTCCCGCGCCCTCCTTTTATCAACACGAGTTTGTCGAATCGTTTCTTTCCACGCTCATTAAGCGAATGCCAATTCCTGGCGAATGCGTTCAACCCGCCATTGCGCTTTAGGTCGTTGAATAATCCTCCTTTTTCAACGACAAAGTAGCCGATTATGAATAGTCCAGCCGGTGAATTGCATGCGCCCCACCCTCGCAATCCAGCATAAAAGACCAATAAATCTCCGCGCTTTAGTTTTTTGAGGCCTTGCTTTGGGCGGGTCGGATCGCCGTAGGTAAAACTCTCAAATTCTGGGTCCACATGCATACGAACTTTTTCCATGCGGCTCTTAAGCCTGTCTGGAAAATACTCAATGAACTTCCGTCCATATCTCCCGCTTGAATTTCCGTAAGTCCGCCCCAAACAATCGCGGTCTGAATCAATCGGAATGAACTCAAATGCTCCCCTTGGTAATAGTGGACCGAGCATCCCACCAGATCCGGTATCAATTCCAACTCGGAGCAACACCACTTGTATTGCTTCTTTCATAATCACTTTGCCGTTTGGAGCTGCGCGAGAAACAAGTCCAAATCGAGATAATGCAGATAGTCTCGCGGCAACTTACGACCCAGTGAAATCATGCGTTTTCCCCAAAGAAAACTCAAAGCCGGTTCTCCGACAAGCAGCACTGGATTATTACCCGACCTGCCTTTGTAACGAATGTCTTTATGCCAAGTCTTGTCACTCTCCCATCCTCGATGGCAATGGCCTATTCGTGGCTTTTTATATGATCGAATTCCAAAAGGATTCGCTTGCTTCCCTAACGGACAGAACATGTCGCCATAGCAGTTATGCGATGCGCTTTTGGCCTGCTTTGTTCTTTGAGAAAAATCGGCATTGCACCACAAATCTGATTGAGATTTAAACACCCCACCTATGCGCATCAGATAAAACAAATAATGCGGATCTTCCAACCGTCGACTGGTAAACCCCGCGACCCATGAGTTTTTCCACGGTTGAGCATCTGAATTAACACCATTTTCACAGGTACTCATATGAGTTCTCTGTTCTTCGCCTAGAGATTCGTCACCGAATCTGTTGTCTAAATTCCTTTTCTTGGCAATCAGAATACAGGAAGCGGATGGTCAAAAGCTGTCCAATCCAAAACTTTTCGTGCAAATTTTTGTGAGATTTGAGCCTCCTCACGTCGGCTGCTACGAATTCAAATGTTAAAATCCTCGCTCCGCTTTTTTTCCCGATCCTTTTTACTCATTACTTTCACATTTGCGTCTTCCTGTACAACAAGTGAGTGTGCCGGTACGCTGCTGGTTAGAAAAACGTTCGCGCCGATGGTGCTGCCTTGGCCCACCACCGTGTCCCCGCCCATGATGGTTGCCCCCGCGTAAATCGTTACATGGTCTTCAATGGTGGGATGGCGTTTCTGCCCGCGCAACGCCTGTCCCGCCGCGAGGGACTTCGCTACAAGGCCGACCCCTTGATACATTTTGACGTGGTTGCCGATGATGGCGGTTTCACCGACGACGGTGCCGGTGCAATGATCGACAAAAAAATGCGTTCCAATCTGCGCGCCCGGGTGCAAATCCATCCCGGTGCGACCGTGCGCCCATTCGGTCATGATGCGCGGGATCAGCGCGATGTTTTTGCGATGGAGTTCATGCGCCAGCCGTTGCACCGCGATGGCTTCGATGCAGGGATACGCCACGATGACCTCCTCCTTGCTTAATGCCGCTGGGTCGCCTTTGTACGCCGCTTCGGTGTCGGTCTGCAGTAACTCGCGAATGTGCGGCAGGCTGCCCAGGAAATCAATCGTCAGGCGGTGTGCTGCCGGGCGCAGGTCTTTTTTCGCCACATCAGCGGGTGGGTTGTATTCGAGGCTCTTGTAAATCTCATCCTCCAAGCGGTCGAGCACCGAATCCATCAACGTCGCGGTTTCCACTTTGATTTCCGATGAGTGAATGGATTTTTCGTCGAAGAAACCGGGAAAGAGGAGACGCAGCAGATCGACTGTGATCAGGGCGATGGCACGTTTGGAGGGCAGATTCTTGCCGTCGAGATGATTGATGCCGCCAACGCGAGCGTACGAGGCAACCAGCCGGTCGGTGAGTTGGGTAACCGTAACTTGCACGTTGGCAGTATTTCGCAATTGGAATGGAAAGGCAAGCGATGCGGAAGGACCGGTGAAAAGAAGTGTCAAGTCGGTGATGAATTCTCCCGTGCCACTTGCATGACCGCTTCAACCACCTGCTCCACGCTGATTCCGGCCATGCAACGAAAGTCGATGGGGCACTCGCGCAGAAAACAAGGCGAGCACGGAACGTGAGCCGAGAACAATCGATGTCGCCGATCCCCGGGCAGCCCGGGTCCGGTCATCTCAGGAGACGTGCTGCCGAATGGCACGACGACGCGTGTGCCGAGCGCAGCGGCAACGTGCATCGGTCCGCTGTCGTTGGTGAGCAGTACGCGGCAAAGTTTCAAGAGCGCCATCAATTCGCGAAGTGAAGTTTCTCCGGCAAAATTATGGGGTGTGGAGCGCGAAGTGCGGAGCGCGGACTGCATTTCCGCGGCGATCGCCGAATCAGATCGACCGCCCAGAATTATCCAAACACAGTTTGTGCGCTTCTGAATTTCCCGGGCGGCGGCGACAAACCGTTCGGAGGGCCAACGTTTGGCCGGGCCGTATTCGGCGCCGGGATTCAAACCGAAAATCGGTTGCGCAGTTCGAGTCAACGCAAATTTACTTCTGGCGACTTCAACTTCTTCGGGCGTGACGAACAACTGTGGAGCGAGCGATTCCGACTTTGCGCCCAAAGCAGCGGCCAAATGTAGATACTGGTAGAGGTGGTGAGCGGATGCCGGATGCTGGATGCTGGATGCTGAATGGCCATCTTTGCCCGCAATCAGTGAGTTGATCTCAGCGAGGGAACGCTTTCGCATCTCCACGGCGCCGGGTCGTGGCGCGACCCGCGTCGTCAGAAACCAATTCCGCCAAGGGCGCGCGTAACCGACGCGCTGAGGGATTCGGGCGAGCCAAACCTCAAGTGCCGAGCGAGGCGAATTCGGCAGCACGAGCGCGAGATCAAATTTCAGCGCCCGAACTTTGCGACTCGCGGAAAACAAGCTTTCACCTGCGCCGAATGAGATAACTTCGTTCACCGCCGAATGTTGACGCCAAAGGTCGCGCAACTTGTCAGGTGTAAGTAACGCGATGTGCGTGTCGGGAAAGTGTTGGCGCAATCGCAACAACGCAGGCGTGGTCATCACCGCATCGCCCAGCCAGTTCACGCCGCGCACCAGCAAGCGTTTGGGATGCGGAGTCATGGCAAATCGAGTTACGAGTGAATTGCGGCCTCTACGGTTGGGTTAGGTGCGGCTTTGGCGGCTTTTGATTTGTCCGCTTTCCACCGATTGTGCACCCAGAACCAGTTGGCCGGATCGCGGCGGACGGCGGCCTCGAACGCGCGATTTACATCCGCCATGATGGCTGCCGGTGAACGTGGTCGGCCGTTTTCGCGCGTGGGAATTTCTTCGCCAAATTCAAGCCGCCAACGGGCGAGGCCGGTGCGAAAACAAATCCCGGTGTGCAGTGGGAGGCGGTAGCGCAGCGCAAAGATCGCCGGCGCCGTGGAGGTGGAGCATTCGTGGCCCAGGAATGGTAATCGAACCCCGCGTTTGCCGGTGTTTTGATCAGACAAAAGACCGAGCGCAAGATTGTTCTTGCCGAAGGCAGCTCGCAGCGCGGCGCCATCCAGTCGCCGCTCGAAAAAAAGGCAACCGGAACGTTCGCGCAACGAAGCCAAAAGCCGGTTCAAGGAGGGCTGCCGCAAGGCGCGATACGTGGTGGCAAACTGGCAGCCGGGGAAAAATCTGCCCATGCGCGCATAAATCTCGAAATTGCCGAAGTGGCCAATGGCACCGATGCAACTGTAAGGATTGTGACCGCCGGGCCGACTCAAAGTCTTTTTGACATCAACGAACTCAAAACGAGATTGCAATTCTTCGTCGGTCATGGCCGCTGTTTTGACCGCGCAGGCAAAACTTTCACCGATGCGTCGGAAGTTTTCCCGCGCGAGCGCCTTGATCTCGGCTGGTGATTTTTCGCCAAAGCACATCGTCAGATTGTGTATCGCCACGCGTCGATGTCGCCCGTCGAAAACATAAACCAGCGCACCGCCGGCCCGGCCCATTCGTGCCACGATATCAAGGGGGAGCGATTGCAACAGCCCGATCACGCCACGCGCCAGAAAATAAAGCAGTTTTTCCATGGTTCAGCGGAAGCAGATTTTGCGGACGCAATCGTGGAAGTCCTCGGCGCCGTGCAGGATTTTGATTTCCACGCGCATAAAATAGATGGGGAGATCGCGCCGGTCGATCTTGGGAAAACGCACGGCATCCTTCTGGGTCGTGATGATCGCAGCAGCTTGGCGCTTTTTGCCACGATTGATGGCGTTCAATACCTCCTGCTGGGTGAAGCGGTGGTGATCGGCAAAGCGTTTGGAATAGACCAACTCGCCACCCACCATCACCAGGCTCTTTTCAAAGCTTTCTGGTTGGGCAATCCCGCTCAGCGAAGCAACCTTTAACCCTTTGAGAAAATCCAACTGGAGACGTTGCCCTGAAAACACATCCTCGAAATAGAGTGGGTGGTGGATGCATTCGATGATCCCGGCGGTGGAGTTATGCTGCTCGATTCGCTGTCGTAACTTCTGAGTGTTGCCATCGCTTTTGGTGATGAAAATCCAGTTGGCGCGCGCCAGGTGTGACGGCGGTTCGCGCAACGTGCCCCGCGGCAGCAATCGCTCATTGCCAAAGGGTTGCTGGCAGTCAATCAACACAACATCGTGACGGCGCCCGGCCAATTTCCAATACTGGAAACCATCGTCCAATAGCAACGTGTCACAGCCGAACTTCTCAATGGCGTATCGCCCGCTCTTCACGCGGTCCTTGTCCACAAGCACCACTACGTCATTCAAATTGGACGCAAGCATGTAGGGTTCATCGCCTGCGGTTTCGGAATTGAGCAACAGCGACTTGCCATCCGAAACGACGCGCGGCGGCGTGCTGTCTTCGCGGAACAGCAATTTGTCCAGCAGTCGTTTGCGCAACGGCGGTGGCGTTGAGCGATAACCGCGCGAAAGGATGGCCACGTTGCGGCCAGCGTCTTTAAGCTCGCGCGCGAATTTTTCCACGACCGGGGTCTTACCGGTGCCACCGACGGTGAGATTGCCGATGGCGATGACCTGCACGCCGAGCGTGGAGTCACGCAGGATGCGGACATTGTAAAGAAAGCGGCGGATCTTGATAAGCACTTGGAACAATTTTGACGCGCCGCCGAGCGCCACACGGAGGGTTGCCGCCCGCTTGTCGCGGCGTTCCTCGAAGATGACTTCGCGCCCGAACGTTTCGAGGCTTTCAGCCCACACCCGGAATGTTTCGCGCATTGCGGCGCAGTCTGCCAAGCCATCCCGACCAGAGCAAGTTGAAGCGTGAAGTATCGCGCTGCAGTTCAGATGACATCACTCAAGTCGCTTCATGAAACTCGTGATACGCATCAGTTTTCAGTTTGCCTTTGCTGGCGATTTCGCAAAACTCGCGCGCATGAGTAGAAGTCGTTCCAACAAATTTGCCGCCTATCCGCGCCTCAACCCTCTGGGCGTTGGCAAAAACATTTCGGCTGCTGATCTGATCGATAAAACGTTTCTGGCTTACAATGGAGGACGCCTTCGCGAAGCCGCCAAATTGTTAACTGAAAAAATGCTGCCGAAGAATGGTTTCATCGGCATGAGCCTCACCGGCGCGCTGACGCCGGCGGGCCTCGGCAAGTCGTGTTTGATTCCACTGATGAAGGCCGGCTTTGTTGATTGGATCGTTTCCACCGGCGCGAATCTTTATCACGACCTGCATTACGGTCTCGACATGAAACTCTACTCCGGATCGCCGTTTCTCGATGACGTGGCATTGCATCGCGACGGTGTCATCCGCATCTACGATGTACTCTTCGATTACCACGTGCTGCTCGACACCGACGCCTTCGTTCGCGAAGTGATTCAAGGCGAGGAATTCCAGCGTCCGATGGGCACGGATGAATTTCATTACCGGCTAGGCAAGTATGTTTGCGCGCGCGGTCGGAAATTAGGACTCAAGGACCGTTCCGTCCTCGCAACCGCCTACGAATGCGGCATACCGATTTTTACCAGCAGCCCCGGCGACAGTTCCATCGGCATGAACGTCGCCGCGATGGCGTTGCGCGATTCTAAATTGCAATTTGACGTGAACCGCGATGTGAACCAAACGGCAGCAATCGTCTATGACGCGAAATCCACCGGCCACAAATCAAGCGTGTTTATCCTTGGGGGCGGCTCGCCCAAGAATTTCATGCTCCAGACCGAGCCGCAGATTCAGGAAGTCATGGGCATCCAGGAAAAAGGACATGACTACTTTCTCCAATGCACCGACGCGCGTCCCGACACCGGTGGCCTGAGCGGCGCGACTCCCGCCGAAGCCGTGAGTTGGGGCAAGGTCGATCCCGACACGCTGCCCGATTGCGTCGTTGCCTACGTCGATTCGACCATCTCACTTCCCTTGCTCACCGCCTACTGTTTGAGCCGTGTGAAACCGCGGAAGTTAAAACGGCTTTACGACCGGCGCGATGAACTGTTGAACAAAGTCCGATCGCTTTATTTGAAAATCGGAACGGTAAGCAAAATCACAACGAGCCGGAAAATCGCGAAACGAGCCAGCAGCGTCGGCCTCAAAAGGAGCTGAGGCGTTACCGACGACTTGAGCCAGACTGTTTGTTGCTCGCCGCAAGGTTGCGGAAAAAGACAGCGTGTGTATGGTATAGCGTTGCCTGTGGCACGCGCACGGTTTGAACAGGCAGGCTTTTTGGTGCGTCATTAATTTCGCGCGAAACAGGTAGTTGCCGCCACGAGAAACGAATGCAACATCATCAACCAAACGTCGAGCATCTGACATTAACTCGTCGCGACTTTCTTCGTCGCTGTGGGATGGGAATGGGCGCACTCAGCCTGACAGGTTTCTTTGGCGGTTTCCAGACTGTTTCCGCTCGCGCCGCTGAATTCGACACCTCGCCGCTGGCGCCGAAAGCGCCGCAGTTTCCAACCAAGGCCAGGCGCGTCATTCACATTTTCGCCAACGGCGGACCTTCCCATGTCGATACCTTCGATCCTAAACCCGCGTTGGAAAAGCATGTCGGCAAATTGTTGCCGATGGAAAATTTGAAGACGGAACGCAAGACTGGCGCCGGGTTTCCTTCACCCTACAAATTCAAGCAGTACGGCCGGAGCGGTATTGAAGTCAGTGAGCTGTTTCCTGCCGTAGCCGAAAGCATCGATGACATCGCGGTCATTCGCTCGATGCACGCCGATGTTCCCAATCATGAACCGTCGCTCATGTTGATGAATTGCGGCGAGGCGCGGCAGGTTCGTCCCAGTCTCGGCTCGTGGGTCACTTACGGTCTGGGGAGCATGAACCAAAACCTCCCGGGCTTTATCGCGATGTGCCCGCGCGGTTATCCGATTCAGGAATCGCAGAACTGGCAATCTGGGTTTTTGCCCGGCGTTTACCAGGGCACTTACATTGACACGCAACACACGCGGATCGAAAAGCTCATCGAGCACATCAAGAACAATTACGTTTCGCTACCTGAACAACGCGCCCAACTCGATCTGCTGCACACGCTCAACGAAAGTCATCGCCAAAAACGCAGCGAGGATGCCCAATTGGAAGCCCGCATCCAATCCTTCGAACTGGCCTACCGGATGCAATTGGATGCCACCGACGCGTTCGACCTCACGCGCGAGCCGGAACACATCCGCAAGCTGTACGGTGAAGGAACGCAAGCGCGGCAAATTCTCATCGCCCGCCGGTTGCTCGAACGCGGCGTGCGCTTCGTTCAAGTCTGGCACGGCGAAGGTCAACCGTGGGACAGTCACGATGACATCGAGATCAATCACCGTCGCCTCGCCAAGGAATGCGATCAGGCCATTGGCGCGCTGTTAAAAGATTTGAAACAACGCGGGATGTTGGAAGACACACTGGTGATCTGGGGCGGTGAATTTGGCCGTACCCCGACGGTGGAATTGCCGACGCCCGGCGCCAACGCCGGCAAAATCAACGGGCGCGATCACAATCATCACGGTTTTACCATGTGGATGGCTGGTGGCGGTATCCGGGGTGGCTACGTTCACGGCGCCACCGACGAATACGGCTTTCAAGCACCTGAAAACAAAGTCCACGTCCACGACCTGCACGCCACCATTCTCGCGCTGCTCGGCTTTGATCACGAGAAATTGACCTTCCGCCATTCCGGTCGCGACTTCCGCCTCACAGACGTTCACGGCC
>CAZYYS010000143.1:11697-13944 GCA_964651015.1 uncultured Verrucomicrobiota bacterium | reverse complement strand
TGGCCCAGGCTTGCTATCCTTTTGGTCGAAACTCGCCAGCGAACCACCGTGCATAAGCACACTATTAATTGAAAGGGGCGGAACTATCCTGGGCTATCTGGATGGAGCGGTGGATTGGGAGCCGGCTTCCTTTTTCATCCCGGCAGGAACTCAAGTTTTGCGGTGGACCTATTTGAGTTCCAACTGCGATAGCGGGCAGGCGTGGTTGGACCAGGTGGCGTTTGAACCAAACACCCTGCCAACTATTCTCGCGCGAGCGGTTGACAACACGAACCTGGTCTGGAGTTCAGGAGGTGACGATGTTTGGACGTCGCAGACGGCAGTAACCCATGACGGGGTGGACGCCGCCACGAGTCAGAAGATCACCGCGTCTCAGCAATCCTGGATGCAAACGACTGTCACTGGTCCCGGCACGCTTGCTTTCTGGTGGCGCGTGTCGAGCGAGATGGATTTCGATTTTCTGGAGGTTCGGCTGGGGGGCGTTTTGCAACAGCGCATTTCCGGCGAAGTCGGCTGGCGGCAAGTTGCTCTATCCATTCCCGCCGGCAGCAATACTGTCCGATGGACTTATGTGAAGGACAACAGCACTGACTTGGGGCAAGACCGAGGGTGGTTGGACGAGGTTGTATTTCAGCCCCAGACCAACGCGCCGGTGGTCCTTGTCCAACCAGAAAATCGCAGGGTCGGCTTGGGCGATACGATCACTCTGACCCCAGGTATCGGAGGCGCGGCGCCGCAGGCCTATCAGTGGTATTTCAACCAGACAAACGCCCTGACCGGTGCCACCAACGCCACCTTGACGCTCACCAACATCCAAGCGGCGGCGAGCGGAAACTACCGGCTGGCGATTACCAACAGCGCCGGTGCAACCAGCAGCAGCAATGCGCTGCTGACCGTAACCAGTAACGGGCCGATCGAAACCATCCTGCTCTTCGTAGACGACTACCCCATCCCGAGCCGTTGGCGAGACGCGCTAAACTCGCTGGGCCTCACTTACCAGGCGTTCAGCAATCACAACGCCTTCAACGCCGCAGTGACCAATGCCGATCCGGGCACGACGCTCGTAATCGTGGACTCGCCTTGGTTCAATCACTCATTCAACGCGGTAGCCGATTTCGCCAATGCCGGAGGCCGCGCTCTCCTGAATTATTGGGGAATAACCCAGGGCAGCGCCTTGGCTGCGGCATTTCAGGCGGCAGTGGTGGAAGTGCGCGAGTATGCACTGCCAATTTTCGATTGGGGTTCACCGATTTTTGACATGATCAGCAGTCCGCTGCCTTTCACGGACACCTACATCATCAATGGGCAAGTGTTCCAGCCTTTGCCGGGCGGTCAAGCGGTGGCGGGCTACTTGTCTTCTTCGCCGACAACCAATCTGGCGGCGGTGGTTCTCGGTCATTCCGGGCGGACCATGGTGAACGGTTTTAATCTGCCGGAAGTCACCTCTGCTTCGGATGCGGTTTGGTTGGCCAGAAACGAAATCGCATACTTGATGGGGATTCCGCCGCCGATTTCCACCGTGCGTTATGTGGACCTCAACAGCCCAAACCCCACGCCGCCTTACACCAGTTGGGCAACCGCCGCCGCGAGTATTCAGGATGCCATCGACGTTTCGACGCGCGGCGATCAAATCCTCGTAACCAACGGCGTTTACGAGACCGGTGGCCGGATCGTTCCCGCGGTGGTTGGCGCGGGTGGTACCAACCGGGTGGTCGTGAATCAGGCGGTTGCGATTCGCAGCGTGAACGGCCCCGGGGTGACAATCATCAAAGGGCAACAGGCAGATTCCGGAGACTTCAGTCGAACCAACGCGATCCGGTGCGTGTATCTGGCGAATGGCGCGAGCCTCTCCGGGTTCACCATAACGAACGGCGACACGGCGGTTTTAACTTTTGGAGACGGCAATGGCGGCGGCGTCTTTTGCGAATACATGAACGCGGTGCTCACCAACTGTGTGCTGGTGGGCAATTCAGCGTACGGCGCTGGCGGCGGCGCGTATCAAGGAACTCTGGACAACTGCACGCTGATTGGAAACTCGGCTAACTTCGGGGGAGGAGCTGCCGGAGAACACTACAAGCTCTCTTGCGTTTTGACCAACTGCCTACTCGCCAACAATTCCGGTGGGTATGGTGGCGGGGCGTATCGAAGCATTTTGAGCAACTGCACGGTGACTGGCAATTCGGCGACTGATTTCGGTGGCGGAGCGTACACCAGCACACTTACCAATTGTGAGGTAAGTGGCAACAG
>CAZYYS010000143.1:0-11597 GCA_964651015.1 uncultured Verrucomicrobiota bacterium | reverse complement strand
TCGGTGGCGGAGCGTACACCAGCACACTTACCAATTGTGAGGTAAGTGGCAACAGCGCCACTGCTCACGGTCTGTCCACCGGCGGCGGCGTGGGCAATTGCACGCTGAACAACTGCACCTTGGTGAACAACGCAGCGGCCTCGACTGGTGGCGGCACCCATTTCAGCACGCTGAACAACTGCATCGTTTACTACAACACAACAATTACATCCGACGCAGCCAACTACGACCCTTCCAGCGCTCTCAATTATTCTTGCACAACGCCTCTGCCAACTAGCGGCATCGGCAACATCAGCCTTGAGCCGCAATTGGCCAGCGCTTCTCACCTGAGCGCCAACTCTCCGTGCCTTGGCCGGGGTTCATACTCCGCCGTGAGTGGTACGGACATTGACGGCGAGCCGTGGGCCAATCCACCCGCGATGGGCTGCGACCAGTATTACAGCGGCGCCATTACCGGCTCGTTGTCGGTGGCGCTGTCGGCTCCGTACTCCAGTGTGGCCACGGGTTTCAATGTGGACTTTCGTGGATTTATTTCGGGACGAGCAGGCGCTTCGCGATGGGAATTCGGCGACGGAACCGTCCTGAGCAATCAGCTTGCTGCTTCGCATGCCTGGAGCGTTGCCGGGGATTATCCTGTGATTCTGCGGGCCTACAACGAAACTTACCCCACCGGCGTAACAGCGGTACTGACAGTACACGTCGTGGCTCAGCCGATCCATTATGTGGCTTGGAAAAGCGCTTCTCCGGCCGCGCCCTATTCGTCCTGGTCAACGGCGGCAAACACCATTCAAGACGCGGTGGATGCGGCCACAGTGCCGGGGGCAATGGTGCTGGTAACCAATGGAATCTATGCGGTGCGCGGACAAGTCGATAGTTCCGGCACAACGAACCGCGTGGTGGTGGACAAGCTGTTGACCGTCAAAAGCGTGAACGGCGCACAGTTCACGATGATAGATGGTAGCGGCATAATGCGCTGCGCCTATCTCACGAACGGCAGCAGCATGGTTGGATTCACACTAACCAACGGTTTCGCCGAGTATGGCGGCGGTGTGGTGTGTCAATCAGCAGCGGCGCTGGTTTCCAATTGTGTGCTGGCGGGCAATTTGGCCTATGGCTTTGGCGGTGGCGCATACAATGGAACTTTGAACAACTGCACGTTGATCGGAAACTCGGCGCCGTTCTATAACGGCGGCGGTGCCCTTAGCGCAACACTGAATAACTGCATCTTAATCGGTAATTCCGCTCCGTATGGCGGCGGTGTTTCGGGCTGCATCGCGAACAACTGTGTTTTGACACGCAACTCAGCTGAAACCGGGGGTGCGGCATTTGGAGGTACCCTGAATAATTGTACCCTGACCGGAAACCGGGCAACCAACAGCGTCGGCGGGGCTTCGGGCGAGCTTAACAATTGCATCGTTTACTACAACACGGCGCCGACCGATGCCAACTACGATAGCGTTTACAGCACACTCAATTACTGCTGCACGACCCCATTGCCAACCAACGGCGTCGGTAATATCTCCTCCGAACCGCAACTGGCCAGCGCTTCGCACTTGGCGGCCACCTCGCCCTGTCGCGGTGCCGGCAGTTCGGCCTATGTCAGCGGCATGGACATTGACGGCGAGCCTTGGTCGAATCCTCCTTCCATCGGATGCGACGAATTGCGTGTCGGGTCGGTGACCGGCGCGTTGGCGGTGGCGCTGCTGGCTTCCTACACCAACGCTGCGATAGGATTCAGTGTGGACTTTCAAGCGTTGATCGCGGGTCGGCTAAGCGCCTCGCGATGGGAATTCGGCGACGGGACCGTCGTGAGCAACCGACCCTACACTTCGCACTCCTGGAGCGCTGCCGGGGATTATCCGGTGATTTTGCGGGCCTACAACGATAGTTATCCGGGCGGCATTAGCTCGACCGTAGTGGTTCATGTGGTGACACAACCGATCCATTACGTTGCTGCCGGAAATGTCAATCCAGTCTCCCCGTACACCTCCTGGGCCACAGCAGCCTCGAACATCCAGGACGCGGTGGATGCGGCTACCGTGCCGACGGCTCTAGTGCTGGTGACCAACGGGACCTACGCGAACGGCGGGAAGGCGGTGAGCGGCATCATGACCAACCGTGTCGCGGTGGACAAATTGCTAAGGGTGCAAAGTGTCAACGGTCCCGAGTTTACCGTAATCAAGGGCTATCAAGTGCCAGCCACCACCAATGGCGACGGCGCCATCCGGTGTGTCTATCTGATGAACGGGGCAATCTTGTCCGGGTTCACCCTGACCGGAGGAGCAACTGTGCTCGCCGGTTACGGCGGCGGACTGTGGTGCGAACCTTTCGCCACGGCAACTAACTGCGTGGTATCTGGTAACTCGGCTTTCCACGGCGGCGGCGGGGCGTATGGCGGCAAGCTGAACAATTGCACGTTGACCGGCAACGTGGCTGTCACGGGCGGTGGGGCTTCCGATGCCACGCTGAACAACTGCACGTTGATCGGCAACCGAGCCTTCTTCCCAAACGGCGGAGCAGGCGCTGGCGGTGGAGCGCATGGTTGCACGTTGAACAACTGTATGCTTGCCAGCAACTCGGCCACTGTTGAAGGCGGCGGGGCCGATACTTGTACCCTGAACAGTTGCACGCTCACAAACAATTCAGCTTCACAAAACGGCGGTGGAGCATCTGGCAGCACGCTGAATAACTGCAGCCTGAGCGGAAACTCGGCGCCCTTCGGCGGCGGGGCCTATCGCGGCACGCTGAACAATTGCACGTTGAGAGGCAACTTGGTTCCTAACGGCTACGGCGCCGGAATGTATGGCGGCACGGCGAGCAACTGTCTGCTATACGGCAACACGGCATACCAAGGTGGCGGGTCATATCTCGGCACCCTGAACAACTGCACGTTGACTGGCAACTCTGCCTCCTCCCAAGGCGGCGGTGCCGTCAATGGCACGCTGAATAACTGCATCGTTTATTTCAACACGGCCAGCGCCGGGGCAAATTTCTGGCAGGAAAGTTATGTGGTGACATTGAACTACTGCTGCACGACGCCCGTGCCCACAAACGGAATGGGAAACTTCACCAACGCGCCACGCTTCGTTGATCAAGCGGGGGGCAATCTGCGGTTGCAGACTAACTCACCTTGCATCAATGCAGGCCTCAACGCCTACTCACCAGTGGGTCCTGATCTCGATGGTAATCCTCGCATCGCGGGAGTCGCCGTGGACGTGGGCGCCTACGAATTTCAGTCGCCGGCCTCGGTACTCTCCTACGCCTGGTTGCAGCGATACGGACTGCCGACCGATGGTTCGGCGGATTATTTGGATTCGGATGGCGACCGGGCGAACAACTGGCAGGAGTGGATTGCCGGAACGATCCCTACTGATGTTTTGTCAGCCCTGCGAATGTTTAGTCCCTCAAACAATGTGTCTGGTCTCGCTGTCAGTTGGCAGAGCGTGAGCAATCGCAACTACTTTCTTGAACGCGCTAATGGCTTGGACGCGGCATCGTCGTTCTCGTTGCTGACCAGCAACATTGTCGGCCAGGCAGGCACAACGGTTTACACCGATACAAACGCCAACGGCCCCGGCCCGTTCTTCTACCGTGTTGGGGTCCAGCAATGAAATTGAGCGAGATACACATAATGAGACGTCGTGAATCGGGCAGTGGGTTCACCCTCATTGAACTGCTGGTCGTCATTGCCATTATCGCGATCCTCGCGGCCTTGCTGTTGCCCGCGTTGAATCGGGCCAAGGAAGCGGGGCGCGTTTCCGTGTGCCGTTCGAACCTGCGACAAATTGGAACGGCCCTCCATCTCTATTTCGGTGATTATCGTGAACAATTTCCGCCCTCCTCGATTGTGGACGATAATGGCAACCAGTGGTGGGTGGCTGCGTTGGGTTGGGTCGGCAAGGCCGGAGTTCCCGGCGCGCTGGGATACGACGTGATCACCGCCAAGCAACGCTATCTCAATCCCTATCTCGGCGGACCGTTCAAGAGCACTGACGCGGTGCCGATCGCGCAATGCCCGAGCGACAACAAGCTCATCCCCGATCTCAACCTCGGCACACCCTCCTTTTATCTCAGTTATGGCAGCAGCTACTCGTACAACATTTATCTGATTCGCCAACCGCTCACGAGGACGGGAATCAATCCCGGGATCGCTCTCTCCCTGGTGCGCAATCCCAGCCGGGTCGTGGCAATAGCCGAGAACGGCGCTGCATGGATCAGCCAGAACGCGGCCCTGACCGATCGGGGGTTCTATTATCATTTGCGGCCATACTGGTTTACGCAGGTGTTCGTGGACGGGCATGTGGCCACATTGAAGATCCAGCCGGCCCCGGCTCTTTTCGGAAGCGATTACAGCTTCGACCCAAACGAATAGCTCTGCCTCGCCAACCGCGGGGGCATCGGCTTCCCGATTGGTCAATTGCCGGGTGACTGGCAACTCGGCCAACGGCCTAGGGGGCGGGGCTCACTGGAGGCGAAACATTCCCCCCGCGCCAGTTCATTTTTCATGCAAGCAACCACTTCGCATTTTGTTTGTAACCTTCCGTCCGAATAGCCGTAGCAATGCAGTGTGGCGTAAAGCCAAAGAAACAAAGACATAAACCAAACCCGGCGCAATGCGCCTCAAACAGAAAGAAACACAACATGAATAGTTCATTCATAACTCAAGTCAGACCCTCCATCGCCAAGGGGCAAATGCTGGCCCTGCTGGCAACGGCGGCCTTGTTCCTAACTGCCTCCTCACCCGTTCTCGCTGGCGGGCGCGGCAATCCCGGAGTCTTGCCGCCCCAGTCTCATCCTTACGGCCAGTCGTACGCCGAGTGGAGCGCGGCCTATTGGCAATGGGCGTTTGCACTTCCGGTGGAAGGCCATCCGTCTATCGACAGCCCGGACTTCGATGTCACGGACGGACAGTCCGGGCCCGTTTGGTTCCTGGCGTCTCCGCTCGGCGCGCCCGTGGTGCGCGATATCACCATTCCCTCAAGCAAAGCACTCTTCATTGCGCTCATCAACGTCGAGGCTTCAAGCCTCGAAGAGCCTCCCTTTTACGGCGCCACGGCGGCGGAGCAGCAGGCAATCGCCACCTCCTTTGCCGACGCGATCGTAGATGTAGCCTGCGAGATCGACGGAAAATCGGTAAAGAACATCGACCAATATCGCGTTCTTTCTCCGCAGTTCACCTTCACCGCACCAACCCCTTGGATCTTCGGAGCGACTGGAGGAACGGGCACGTCCGTGGGTGACGGTTATTACGTGATGGTGGCGCCGCTCTCTGTGGGAACGCACACCATTCATTTCACCGGCGCGTTCAAATTCGGCGACGCGCCAGAGGACCTGATTCCGGCGGACGTGACGTATAACGTGACAGTAAAGGGTCAATAGCACTCCTCTCATGACCCGGGCAACGATTGAGTCAGTGTTTGGTTGAGGGCCGACAACCAATCTTCCCAAACTTGATTGGGTCAGGGCACGAATGGGGCGGGAGTTTTCTTCCGCCCTTTTATTTTCCAGCGTGGACCTCGCGGCTTCATTCCGACCGTTTCCGTCGCCAAGGGCTGAATCTGAAGTTCACGGTTTGCTGCTGGCCTTGGGCTCAACGGGACGTTGCGGCGGGCGGTTGGTGGAACTGCGGAAAGCCGACCGCAACAGCCAGTGTCGCTTGAGTCCCTGCACCAATTCATCGGTGTGAACGATGGCATTGGAAAGTTCGCCGAGTATGTTGGTGTTGGCCTGCACTTGCGAATTCAGGTTGCTGGTCAGGTTGGCGAGGTTGATGAGGGATAGGTCCAGTTTCTCGGCCAGAGCAGTCAAATTCGCATCGGTGTTGGTGAGCGTGGTGTTGGCGGACGCGAGCGTTTGCTGGAGTTGTTGTTGAAGATTTGTCGGGATCAACCACTCGCCGAGCGAACCACGCGGATCACGAATCTGCGCGCTGATAACCGCCAGGTTGGTCATGACGGGTCGCGTTTCGGAAATCAAATGGTCCAGATTCACGGTCAGTTCCGTCCCATTGCTCAAGACGCTGACGAGTTGATTGGTCAGATTGAGAATATTGGGCAACGCGGTTTCAATTTTCTTTGCCAACGCATCGAGTCGCTCGCTGAGTGCCGGTGATTCCTCGGCCAGCAGCCAGTAACCCTTTGGTTTTTCGCTGATGGGCCGGTATTGGCCGGGGATATCCCAGATGCCAGTGATGACTTTCCTGTCCCAAAACTTGAACAGTTTGCGGGTTTCCTCGCGATAGGTCGGGTGGCCGTCAATGCCTTTGGTGACCTCCAGATAACGATTGCCGAGCAAGTCCGAGGAAGCGATCCGCACTTTCGAATCCACCCAGAGATAGCCATAGTAGGGGGACCGGATACGAAAGGCGATGAAGACGTTGAAGAGCGGATCGTTGGGTGGTTGTGCCTCGATTTTGGTGATTTCGCCCACGTTGAAACCCATCAGCTTGACCGGGTCGCCCTCTTTCATGCCGGCAGCGGAATGAACGAAGGTGTAATACGGGACCTTGGTGAGAAACCAGCCCTTGCGCTCGGCAGTGTGATAAACGTAGTAGGCAAAACCGATCAGCAGCAACAGGGCCGCCACGATGACGAACCAACCCACCACGCGCTCCACCTTGCTGAGGCGGGTGCGCAATTGAGGGGTGAGATCTTGCAACGCCATAGAGACTGCGTTCAGTCTTGTGCCTCGTCCTCGACCAGTTCCCGCCACTCGCGCAACAGCCATCCGGGATCGGCGACCGATTCGTCACGATCGCCCAGCAGCAGCCAGCAATTGTTTTTGACCATGGCAAATTGACGGCCATGGTTGATCCAGGTACGCAAGTCTTCGGTTGTAACGATCAGGGTCACTGGCCGCCCATTCATAAACTCGTGGCCGGCGTTGAGGCGAGCCAGAAAGCTGAACCACCAGCGCGCGTGCCGCCCATCCAGCGTGGCAAGCGGATTATCGAGTAGCAAGACTTCCGGCTGCAAGGCCAGCGCGCGCGCCAACCCTGCGCGCTGACGCCAGGCGCGACTAATCTGCGTAGGCAACCGTTCCGCCTCCTCAGTCAGGCCTGTCATGTCAAGAATCGCCGCCACGTCTTGGGCGAGTTCATCATCAGAGTGATCGCGGTGGTATCGCAGCGGCAGCGCAATGTTTTCCGCCACAGTTAAATGACCAAACAGGCGGCCACCGTTCTCAAACACCAGACCGATGCGCAGTCGTTCTGCCAGCAACTCGTCTTCGTCCAGCTTGGATGGATCGCGTCCGAAAAGCAGATGACTCCCCGAGCGTGGCCGCTGCAGTCCGGCTGACGTCGCGAGCAAATCAGTTTTGCCGGAGCCAGGCAACGCGCCAACGACCCAGTAATCACCCCGGCAAACGCGCCAGTTGATCCGTTCAATCAAGCGGCATTCAGGCGACTGGTGGGGAGGAACCGTCGCGTCGATGATTTCGACAACGGGTGGTAGATTGGGAGCGTTAACAGTCACATTTTCACCAGCAGATAGGCAATCACGAAAAGGGCGTCCAACAGTACGCACGCAACAACACACTGCGCCACCGCTCGAACCGTGGCATTGGAGACGTGTTCCAGGCGCAACGGTTGTGCCAGGCCGTGATAGCAGCAGACGGTGGCAATGATGACTCCGAAACCGAAGGTTTTCAGGGCCAGCAAAACGAAATCCAACCAGGTCAACGCCGAGGCGATCAGTCGGGCATAGTCTCCCGGCGACAGATTCACATCCTGCAAGAAGGCAAACAGGTAACCGCTGAAGAGAGCACCCAGGATCAAATAGACAGCGAGGGAAAAGATCGCGAACCCCAGACCCAACACTCGTGGTACCACGAGCAAATGAATCGGATCGATGCCCAACGCCTCCAACGCCTCAACTTCGCCTAGCGCCCGTGTTGTTCCAAGTTCGATGACGGTGGCCGTTCCCACCCGCGCCATGACGAGCAAAGCGGCTACAATTGGCCCCAGTTCGCGCACGACCACCGTGACCATGATCGTGCCCACCAATTGTTCCACACCCACACGCGTCAGCAAAAGGACGGTTTGTCCGATGATCACCAGCCCCAGAGCCGCAGCCAAAAATAGAATCATAGGCATCATTCGCACTCCGGCTCGCGTGATCTGCACGCGGATCAAGGGATGCACAACGCGCGCGGCAACGTTGAACCTGGTAAATGTCACCACCAGCGTGATGAGCGCAAACGCTCCCAGTCCTTGAACCGTTTCGGCAAACCGGATGAGTTTTCGCCCCACAAACGAAAAATAGGCCCGAGGTAAGCGAGCGACCGGATGTTCCGGTGGCAGTGTGGCAACGTTGGCAGAGCCTTTTTGCACGACGCGAAATTAAATTTTTCCCTGCGTGTGGTCAAAGCTGATTTCCCGGTTGCCTTGAGCGCAGCTCACATTCCAAGCTTTGAGGCGGCTTTGCCGCGGTTTTCCATTTTCATCTGATGGGGATTGCAATTACGATCACGCGCAAACGCGCCGATGAAGAACATTGTTTATTTCGACTTGGAAACGCAGAAATCCGCTGACGAAGTGGGGGGCTGGAACCAGATCAGTAAAATGGGTATGAGCGTCGGAGTGACGTTTAGCACGGCGCGCGGCGACTATAAAATCTACGATGAGAAACAAGTTGGCGAACTCATCACGGAATTGCAGCGGGCTGATCTCGTGGTTGGCTTCAACAATCTGCGGTTTGATTACGAGGTCTTGCACGGCTACACCGCGTTTGATCTGCGCCAGCTTCCCACGCTGGACATGCTGGTGGAACTGCAAAAGACGCTCCAACACCGGCTCTCTTTGGACTCCATCGCCACCGCCACTTTCGGCGTCGAAAAGACTGCCGAGGGCATGCAAGCCATCCGCTGGTATCGGGAAGGCAAGCTATTGGAGATCGCCGAATACTGCTGTTACGATGTGAAGCTGACCAAATTGGTTTACGAATACGGTGCCGCGAAAAAGCAGCTTTATTACAGCAACCGCTTTGGGAAGAAACTGTGCGTTCCCATCAGTTGGTAAACCGGTGCAGCGAAATTTATCTGGCCGCGCGGGCAAGACCGGCACGGGCGGCACCGGTGCGGCGTAATTTATGGGATAGATCCATCGCGATATTACGCATAACCGACAGGCCAAGGTGCGGTTCCTTTTGCGCCAGGTCGTTGAAAGCGGCGCGGTGCAACATCAACAGAATACTGGCCTGGCTGGCAACCGCCGTGGCCGAGCGGGGCGCGTTATCCAGAAAAGCCAGTTCACCCAGAATCTGACCGCTTTGCATTGTGGCCACCGGATGCTCGGGATCATTGAGATAGATGTCCACCTGACCACGCATGACGATATAGGCTTGTTCACCCGGGTCGCCTTTTTGGAAAACCGGTTCGCCTGGGCGATAAAGCTTTTGTCCGAAAAGCCGGGCAATCTTGCGCAGTTCACCATCACCCAGACCGTCAAAAATTGGCAAGGCGCGCAACAGGTTTACGACGGCCTGGCCGGTTTTGTAATACTCGAAGTTGTGATCAATGGTCGCGACTATGGCGGCGGCCGCGTCAGTGAGGGCCGTGAATTCGACGTCATACACCATGTTCAATTTGATCAGTTTGACGACATCCGTGCATAAACCCTCCTGGTTGAAAAAGGCTGGCAGGTAGGCGATGGGGGCAAAGCCGAGTTGTTCGGCGCTTTTGAGCAGCCGCGGCGCCGTCATCAGAATGTCAACCTCGACGTACGCCGCGCTCAATTCTTGCTGGGCGATTTTGTCAACGTGTTGAAACAGCGTCCCCATGCAAAGCTCATCCGTGGAGAATGCGTCCAGGATTCGCACGCATCGATCTTGGTCGTCGTACATGTAACACAATCCAGCAACAATTCCCGATTCACGTCGGCCCAGAATCGCACGCACCGGCGCGTCGGTGGTGGTGCGCAACAAACCGCAACCTCGGTTGAAACCGGTGGAAACTTCCGGCGTATTAAGAACCTTCTGCAACTGTTGCCGCCAGATTTCATAATCCTCGTGCGTCGTATCGTGAATGGTCAGATCCGCGTGCAACGGATAACCGGTCGCTCCGTCGCGCACCTGAAGTGGATTGGGAATCTTCAAACTGTTCAACACGATGCCCGCCAGTTCGCTGATTTGTGGTAAGGATTCCGACAGCGACAGGCGTGTTACCTGCCCAAACCGGTCCGCGTGGACGTAGAAAAGAATCCCCTGTCGCGCTTTGAGAATATGCTTCAGCGGCTGGAAGCCAACGCAAACATAACCGAGTTTCTCAAGCAGCACTTGTTGAGGATGGTCTGACGCCGGCACGCGAACGACAATCATCTGCTCGCGTTCCGCCACCAGGGCGTTTACGCGTTGCACCAACGCTTCGGAGGAGCCGTCCGTGTAACTTTCCGGGCGGTGCAGATTGCGGCCGAGATGAGTGATCGCGTTGACGTTGCCCGCCGTCGGGCGCAAGAACGAAATGCTGGCTTGCAGGCGTCCGTCCACTTCCGCGACCCACGTTTCCTGGCCGGAATCGGGATCAAGCTCCCTGGCAATCCACGCCGGATCATAGACCTCTTTGGCCGGGTACTCAGTGCCCAAAGAATCCTGAAGTAATTCCAGCCAGAAGATGGCGTCATTTCGGGTTGCTGGTCGAACGATCGCTGACATGAAAACTACACTGACAATTAGGTCCACATCCCATTAGCGGGGCACCTCGATGTCCAACACTGTCCCAAAAGTGGTGCCCGCGACAGGACTTGAACCTGTACGATGTTACTCACTAGAACCTGAATCTAGCGCGTCTGCCAATTCCGCCACGCGGGCACTAACTTTGCCCGGCCTTACCAAGGCCGCAGCAGGTTCTACTTACGCATGGTTTTAGCACGGAGCAAGCCAAAACGGGCAGATTCTCCCGCAAGCACCCGAAATCGGGTGCGAGTGGCAATTGTCAGTCAGCCGAGACCATGACGAACTAGCATGCCTTTTTCAGCGAAAGCTGGGGCAAATACAGCGTTCAATCAAGTCACGCGAAACTATCGCCGGCACTTGGCCCTCTCGTTGCCTGCATGCTAATCTCGACTGAAGGAGTTCAGCATGTTAACCTGTGGACCATGAGCACTGTTGTTGCTGAAAATCTGCCCGACGCCGCCGGCCACTTCGGTCCGTATGGCGGACGTTACGTGCCCGAGACGTTGATGCATCCGTTGCAGGAACTGGAGGCCGAATACTTCCGCGCACAACACGACCCCGAGTTTCAACGCGAACTCTCCTACTACCTCACGGAATTCGTTGGTCGCCCCACGCCGCTTTACTTTGCAGAGCGCCTGACCAAAGACCTCGGCGGCGCGAAGATTTATCTCAAGCGCGAAGACCTGAACCACACCGGCGCGCACAAGATCAACAATGCGATGGGGCAGATTCTGTTGGCCAAGCGCATGGGCAAGACGCGCATCATCGCCGAGACCGGCGCGGGCCAGCACGGCGTGGCCACGGCGACCGTCGCGGCGATGTTCGGGTTGAAATGCGTCATCTACATGGGCGCGGTGGATTGCGTGCGGCAGGAATTAAACGTGTATCGCATGAAGATGCTCGGCGCGGAAGTCGTGCCGGTGCACG
>CAZYYS010000142.1:11452-13977 GCA_964651015.1 uncultured Verrucomicrobiota bacterium | reverse complement strand
CCAGTGGTGGCGTAAAGGAAGCAAACAACATTTATGAAGAATGATCCACGAAGCCAGAGACCACCGGGTTGAAATACCAATAATGAATCTGATGAGCATCCCGACTCGACGCTGAGGAAGGCGGTTCACGCAGAACCAGTACACAGAATGAATCGCATTTCGTTTTTGACTCTTGTCCTTGCTTGGTCTCTCCCTCTGGCTGAAGGAAGGACATTCAAGGATTGGCAGCCGGGAGATGCTGTCAAGTATGTTCGGGACAAGGCGCCCGAATTTAAGTTGCCGTCGATCAAAGGCGAACGGCGCGAGATGTTGGTTCCTGATACGCTTGATCTCGCGTACCGAGCAGTTCTGGGTCTGAATGTTCTCACTGAAAACCTGGAGCCAAGCCTCGATTATGAGCAGAGCTTCTGGATCTATTTCAACAGCAATCCTGCGGTCATGCTGCGCGACTTCAGTTCGGTTTGTGATCTCAAGTTTTTGGAATCAATGCCTTTGATGAGAATCATCACGGGCAGCCGTTTCAATGAGGAGGTGGAGAAGCGTCGGTTGGCAATAAGACTCAGAATGGCTGGAAATGACGGCTTTCTGTGGGATCCTCTGTTAGGACGCCCGTGGATGGTACCTTGTGCCAATGATCTTTACCTGCCTAAAGACACCGATGTAACAAAACTTGGGAATCAGATGTTTGTTACGCATCTAGCGGGCCGATGGCTCGGAGTGGCAGCACTCCAATATGAGCTGACCGGCGATCATCTGTGGCGAGAGGTGGGTGAGAAGCAGGTTGATGCCTTCAACAAAATCGTCTGTCGGCGTGACGATTACGCCTTCACGCCAGTATGGGTCTACTTCCGGGGAATGAAGATAAACCCAAAGATTGAGCTGCCGACCGGAGTTCGATCGATCAAGGAAGAGTGGATCATCCAAGGATTGGCCCAATTCTACAGAGCCACTGGTTATAAACCGGCCAAAGAACTTGCAGGCAAACTAATCAGATACTTCCGCTACCATGCGAAATATTACGGCCCCAATGGAGAGTACGACATGTCAGATCACATGCAGCACCATTGTCATGACCTTGGGCTGCTGGCCATGTCAGAGTATGCGGTCGCAACCGGCGACAAGGAACTGCTTGAGTTCACCCGTAAAGGGTACGAACACGGCAGGAAGATTGGGAATCCGCTGATAGGATATTTCCCGGAAGCTTACTCCGGGCTGAGCACTGCGGAGGCATGTGCGGTCGGAGACATGGTCGCGCTTGCGGTTCTACTATCAAGAGCCGGAGCAGGTGATTACTGGGATGATGCCGAGCGATATTTGCGCAACCACTTTGCAGAACTCCAGTTGACTGATCCAGAGTGGGTCTATCGGCACATAAAAAGTCAAGGAGAGCCAAAATTCAGTTCATACAAAATCAGAGATCAAAATAAACGAACGGACATAATCACTGACCGCGTCGTTGAAAGAAACATTGGCTCGCTTGCTGGATGGGCATCCGCAAATGACTGGTATCCCAATAATGAGCGAGCGATCATGCACTGCTGCACCGGGAATTGCACCCGGGCCATATACCATGCATGGAAAAACATCCTCGATTATTCCAACGGCAAATTGAAAATCAACTTGTTACTCAACAGAGCTTCCCAGTGGGCGGACATCCTAAGCTACATTCCATATGAGGGGCGTGTGGATTTCAGGATCAAAAAACCCATTGAAAGTTTTGAGATCAGGATTCCCGAGTGGGTGGAACCTGGACAAGTGACAGGTACAATTGATGGCAAAGCCCGGGACCTGCGTTTTGACGGGCGATATGCAAAGTTCGGACCGATCAGTCCGGGGCAGGAAGTAGTGATGACCTTTCCGATTTCAGAACGAACCGAAGACATCGCCGTAGATCAAAAGCCATATCGCGTAATCATCAAGGGAAATACCGTCGTCAACATAAACCCGCCCGGCAAAGTTGGGCCGCTATATCAGAGAGCGCGTTACCGTGAAAACCAAGCGCGATGGCACAAGGTTCAATGGTTTGCTCCCGACAAAGAGCTGCTTTGGTAGCAGTTAGCCAAGCAAGTAACGAACATTTAGAATATGAAAAACAGAATGATCGGCGTACTCGCCGTTCTGGTTACCGTGGGTTGTTTGACCACAATCTTCTTCAAACAGTGTGATCGAAGGCCCAAAGTGGATGTGGCACCTTTCGCAGCGTTAGGCAGCGCGGTCGCGGAAGAGACGGCAAAATTAGCGGGCCCGAACGGGCGTGTGGTGCTTATGGTTGTGGACACGGCCAATTATGACATCTCGACCCTTGATACTCTGGTCACATCATTCCGGAAAACGCTGGGGAAAAAGGGGCGTGCGACCATCACAGCCATGGAAAAATTCAAGGTGCCTCCAACAACTTTTATGGCGCTCACCGCCGGAACACTTGTGCCTCCCAGTGCCGGGTTATCGGCGGAGCAATTCACGAAAGTCTTGGCTACACACGGGGACACTGACACGATCGTTTCATTTGTGGGCGTTCCGCCATT
>CAZYYS010000142.1:4485-11442 GCA_964651015.1 uncultured Verrucomicrobiota bacterium | reverse complement strand
CGGCCGAGAATATTGCAGAGTTTAAAGCCAAAAACATGAAAATCGTGGTTGTCTCTCATCGTGAACCTTGGTTGCTCGACCTTCTCCAAGCTGGCACAATCCAGTTGGCTATCGTACCACGTACCCAGCCACTTTCCGACAAAGAGACAAAGCGCTTGTCCACTCTGGACTGGTTCCAACTGAATTATGAAGTGCTCCGCTCCGGAAAAGAAACTCCATGATGCATCAATGATATTCTCATGATCCAACGCCTTACTCGCAAGACTCTCCACGGTGTCTGGTGTGCTCTGATAATTCCCTGGACAGACAAAGATGAGCTTGATCAAAAACGCTACATAAGAGAGGTCCGCTCATATGGCAACACGGGCGCGAACGGCATTTACACCGGTGGCACAACGGGCGAGTGGTACGCACAGGACGATGCCACTTACGAGCGAATAACTAACATCACCTGCGAAGAGGGCCACACAGTTGGTCTGCCGGTGCAGATTGGCTGCACCGCGTTGAGCACTCGCACGGTCCGCCAGCGCATCCGCATTGCCAACAAGGCCAAAGCCGACGCCATCCAAATCGCGTTACCATTTTGGCTAGAACTCAAAGACGACGAGGTGACCCGTTTTGTCCGCGAGATCGCCGATGAGGCGGGAAGTACGCCGATCATTCTTTATTTAACAAACCGATCAAAGCGCACGATCGGGCCGGAACTCTTGGGAGAATTGGCTGGCCGCATCCCGACGTTCATCGGAACCAAGGATACTGGTTGCGACGTGCCGGGCTTGAAGGCGATGCTCCAGAAGGCGGCAGACATCGCGATATTCGGGGGCGAGGATTTCTTTACCAAGGTCCCGGCCGGCGGCAAAGGCGGGTACTGTTCAGTCTCAGGTTTCAACGCGAGAAAAGTTGTTGAATTATACCGCCTTTGCGCTGACGGGCGCCTCAATCAAGCCAAACCACTTGCCGACGCGATGCACCGATTTTTGTATGAAGGGCTGGTGCCATGGGTCACGAGCGACGGATTATGGGATTCGGCGATCGACCGCATCCAACGAGTGGCCGGCGGTGGCGACGTGGGTCTGCGCTGCCAATCTCCCTATCGCTCGGGAACGATGAAGCACGTGAGACAGTTGCTGGTGTGGTGCAAGAAAAACACTCCGGAATTAATGCCAACGCAAATCAGCTGAGATTTGGATGATCCCGTGGCGTTGGACAATGAAGGCGGTCAGAAACTGGTGAACATAAAATACCAGTTTTCCATGCTGGCGCAAAGACGGGGATTCGCGTGAAGGTAGGGTGATGCTTCACAGTAACGATCGCACGAGGTTATGCATTACTTCAAACTTGGCCATGCATAGGTACGGGCGCTCGCATTCAGGGCACGTCTGCGGCGCGTTCACTTTGATTGAGCTACTAGTGGTAATTGCGATCATTGCCATTTTGGCGGCGCTGCTTCTGCCCGCACTCTCCACCGCGAAGGAACGCGCGCGACGCATCTCATGTTTGAATAATCTCAAGCAAATGGGATTGGGTTTGCTCCTTTACGCACACGACAACAATGAGAAGCTTCCTTACGTCGAACCGGCGTGGTCCACACTATACTGCCTGTCCAATCCATCTAGTCTGCCAGTGGAAACGAAAGATGTTCCGCCGAGTAACCGTGTGGGGCTGGGGCTTATCAGTCCAAATTACATTCCGAATGGGCACATTTTTTATTGTCCTTCTTTTCGCTACGGTGTCCCGGGTTTGTTTACTTATGAAGACCCCCTCTATGGTTTCAGCCAGAATTTCCCGTCCAATACCGTCGTCGTTCCTTACGAATACACGCGCTGGGTCAGTAAAGAATGGCAACCAAATACCACCAGATTGAACGTTCTAGGGCGGAAAGCCGTGGTGTACGATTTCTTCTCCAATGGGTTCGGCCAATTTTCCCACAAGACCGGTTACAATGTTCTTTATGGCGATTGGAGTGCGCGCTGGTTTCGCGATCGTACAAGGGCCATCATACGGAGAAACATTGACATGCCTGCCGGCTTGCCGAATGCGATGACCGTAATCTCGGCCTTTAATGAAGAGCAGTCCTTGCCGCCGCAGTGGCTACAGTAATGGACAGTCGCGCTGATTTAGCCGCGATCGACTGGACAAGAATGGTTCTCGAAGCGAAGAGTTATGCGCGCGTTTTGGGCCCTCTATCAGGAATGATTACCTCTTATTATTTAACGTCATGACACGCCGAGACCTGTTGAAATGAAACCGGTCCTGAATATTTTCGCAACGTAAGTGCCAGCGGCCTGGCTGGTGGGTCATCGGATGGGCCGACTGCAAGATGTTTGGCAAAGTGAAAAACTGAGCAGACCGAGCGAGATGTTAGTAATTGAGCCTCGACGATAAATTCTCGAAACTAAATGATATGAAACGACTCCAAAGATTCGGAGGCAATTCTAATCGGCGCACTTTCCTGACGAACACTGCCATCGGGGCAGCAGGATTATTGACCTTAGGTCAAGTCCAAACAGTATCAGCGCAGGGAGCCGAAAAAGCCATTGCAAACAGTCCACCGACTGGCGGATATGATCGAGGCGCTCCCTCGAATGCCTTGGTGACGGGCATTGATCCCGACGAGTTGGTTTTGTTCGCGTTTGACGACCATTGGATTCCGTTAAGGAGCCAGCTTGAACTGCATATGGAGCGACCCTCGCTTTATGAAAGCAATCCAGTGCTCAAACTGGGCAACGAAGATGAACCTGATCATTTTTTTGCATCGCTCTATGGGACGGTGTTTCGGCTCAATGGCAAATTCCGCATGTGGTACGGCGCCGTGGATAATTGGGAGGAGTTCGAACCGCCGCGCAAAAACATGCGTTTGGCCTATGCCGAGAGTGATGATGGCATTCACTGGTTGAAACCACGTCTTGGCCTCAGAGCGTATCGTGGCAACAAGGAGAACAATTTGCTGGCTTTGGAACGCGAGGCTTATAATTCGCCACTCGTCTTGTATGAGCCTGAAGAGCCAGACCCGAGCCGGCGGTTCAAGATGACGTTCGTCGGATATAACCATTCAGGAATACCCCGCAGCCCGCTTTTGTGTGTGGCCTTCAGTCCGGATGGGTTTCGCTGGAAAGAGTACCAGAGCAATCCGGTGGTACGCCATACTTGGTGCGAAACAAGTGGGATTTACCGTTGGAACGGTAATTATTATGTCAACGGCCAGACGAGTTGGCCGACAACCAATCCGAAGCGAACGATGATGAGTTTCGTTTCGAGAGATATGTGCGACTGGGAACAGGCCGGGATCGTCAGCTTTTACCGGCATGACCTAAGTCATCGCACCGGATTTAATGTTGGTCCCCAAGTGCATTTGGGGGCCAGCGTGTGGCATCGCCGTAATGTGCTGTTGGGCTTCTACGGCCAGTGGGAAGGCCCCACTAACGACCAAAAGCCTGACGTCCGGATGAACCTCGGACTGATCATCAGCAATGACGGGTTGCTGTTCCGGGAACCAGTTCCTGGCTTTTCATTTATCAAGTGGGGCGAGGAAAAATCAGATTGGAAGACGATTCGGTTGCTGCAGGGAAACGCGTTTGTCAATCACGGCGATCAAACGCTGATCTGGTATGGCGGAGCCAGCGACCCCACCGGCAAGAGCATTGCGATTGAGCATCGAGCGATGGTTGGGCTTGCAACACTGCCGCGAGATCGGTTCGGATCATTGAGACCCAGAGGCGCGGACGCAGGTTGGATTAGCAACTTGCTACCTCCGATGCCAGCCGGTGTCCAATTAGCAATCAATGCTGATGGCCTTGGCCCGGAAGCCCAATTGAGAGTAGAGGCTTTGGATAATGATTTTCATCCGGTCGCCGGATATTCTGGCGACAAGGCGGCGCATTTGATTCAATCATCGCTACGCGAACGGGTTATTTGGCCCGAAAGACGAGCAGGATTTTCCTCCTCCAAGCCCTGGCGATTGCGGCTCAAATTTGAAGGTGACCAAGCAAAGCAAATTCGTTTTTATGCGCTTTATCTAAAGCAAATCTCGTGAATTACGATTCCGCTAAACTCTGGGTATGGATAGCGGCGGCGAGCGCTGCGCTGCGCGTCTTTGCCGAAACGCCACTCGAGGCGGCGACGCTTGGGACCCGGACAAATTATTTGCTTTTGGATGACCGTATTGTTGATCGCATTGAGAATGTTCACTTACGTATCGGGAAAGTTACGAAACATCCGGCCAATCCTTTGTTCAAGGAGGACAAACCTTGGGAAGTGCGGTTCGATAACGTTTATGCCAATCTGATCTACGACGAGGAATTGAAACTCTACCGATGCTGGTATAGCCCATTTATCATCGACGAACTGACCACCGGCACCCTTGGGGAAAAGCGGAAGAATGTAAAATATCGCGCGACTCCAACGCGGGAGATGGGACTTTGCTACGGCGTCTCAAGCGACGGGATTCGATGGGAAAAGCCGATTGTGGGACTTGTCGAATTCAACGGCAATACTGCTAATAATCTGGTTCTCCGGAGCAGCCACGGCGCCGGGGTTATCAAAGACTTGCAGGAACGAGACCCGGCCCGCAGATACAAGCTATTCGGTGGACGCCAAGTTCCGGGGGAAAAGCGTCAGTTCCAAGTTGCATTCTCCGCCGATGGAACAAATTGGACAAAGCCTGTGTTGTGTCCAGAGACGGGTGTGGAGGGGGATACGCACAATAACGCAATCTGGTCACCCGACCTCAATAGGTATGTCGGCATCACGCGGCTTTTTTCCGGTCAACGCCTGGTAATGCGCACGGAGAGTTGTGATTTCACGCATTGGACCAAAGCAGTGGAGATCTTACGAGGTAATTTGGAGCAGCAGACTTATGCGATGCCTATCTTCCGGTATTCTGACGTCTATTTGGGGCTGGTCATGATTCTCGACACGCGCACGGACCGTGTTCATTGCGAGTTGAGTTGGAGCCCGGACACAGTCCGGTGGCATCGCATCGATGCAGGTCATCCGCTCATTCCCAACTCCGACACCGCCAGGGATTACGATTGGGGCTGTGTTTATGCCGGCGCCACACCTATCGTTCAAGAAAAGGAAATTCGTATCTATTATGGCGCTTCCAACGGCCCTCATACCGACTGGCGCGATGGTTTCCTTGCGCTCGCCACGCTGCGGCCAGATGGCTTCGCTGGTTTAGAAGCGGATGATCAGGCTGGCAGTATTCTGACCAAGCCATTGAACGTGACAGGCAACCAGCTTCAAGTAAACGTGGACGCCCATCAAGGCAGATTTGCCGTCGAAGTACTAGATATTAATGGCGAGCCATTTCCAGGTTTTTCGGCTGAAGAGTCCTTGCGGTCTGAACGGGTCGATGAACTTCACCTGCAACCTCGCTGGAGACATCATGATGATATCTCCGTCCTTCGAGGTCGAATCGCTCGACTGAAATTTCATCTCCTCAATGCGAAAGTGTTTTCCTTTCAATTCAAATGATGTTGTGAGGGGCATGTTTTTCGCAAACGAAGTGCCCTTGCGGACAAGACATCAATTGGTAATCCGGTGCTTGTTCGAAGTTCACCGACGAGCTTTACGAAGTTGCGTCGTTCCTTTTTTGAACCACCAGATCAACAGCTAGCCGCTAGGAACAGATCCTCCTACTGATGCTCGTTGTGCTCTTCTTCGCGATTCCCGGCTATTTTACCTGAACAAGGACGGCTGAAAGAATAACCGGTCAACAAAAAATACCGGTTCGCGGCGCTTGCGCCTACGAAGGATCGGGAGGCATTATGCTGATATGTTTCACGGCGAAGTTTTTCGTAGTGCGTGTTTCCCTTTACGCTCGCGCAAACACCAAGGCAGGTGCCGGTCCACAGAAGGTCCATACGCAGCATTCACCTTGATTGAGCTTTTGGTGGTCATCGCGATTATCGCGATTCTGGCCGGGTTGCTTTTGCCAGTGCTCAGTCAAGCCAAAGAGAAGGCAAGGCGGACCGCCTGCAGAAACAACCTCAGGCAGATGGGCCTTGCCATGGTCTTGTATGCTGATGACAACAACCAAAAGCTGCTGCCGAATGTGAATTGGGCTCCTTTTTGCCTCGGCCCGTTTGGCGGTGGCCCCACGGATTTGCGAACGAATTTCCTCCAATACGCTTCTACCAGGAATATCTTTTATTGCCCGGCCGACTACATAAAGCCCGAAACAGAAAACGGATGGGTCATCCCCTCAAACGGTGGGTTTCACTACATGTCGTACTTGTGGCTCGGTCAGTATAACCCGGGTGGCAATGTGAAGGTGGACTGGCTCAATGGCGCGGTACAGCCGGTGAGCACGGCTCAAAGCAAAGTCTCCGCGAATAACCTGGCGGGAATAGTCATGGGAGCCGACCGGATGTGGTGGCAGGTGAGCGCGCAGTTGGCGGAGACGCCACATCGGGCCCTCGGAAATATTGTTGCGGGTTTGCCGGCGGGCGGGAATCGACTTTTCATGGATGCCCACGTCGACTGGGTCAAAATGAACCAGACTACGAACCGGTTGGAATCTGCGGCCGTAAATATCCACGTTCTATGGTAGGACACATGATAAATAGCTGTTAGCTGAAAAAATCCCTTGACCGAGTGCTTTCCTCAACTTAAGTAAAAAACAACCTCATCACCACAATTCTTATGAATCCCAACACCTGCATCCTTATGAACACCAACACCTCTATCTTTAGAAACCTGAAAACTCATGCCTTGGCACGGATGGTGACGGCTATCGTCCCGCTGCTGCTGGCAGCTGTTACGCCCTTGACACTTCACGCCCAGCACCGCGGACAGTTGTTCAACGACAACTTCGAAGCAGCGACCGGTGTCAGCCCATACACGATCGAGCAGCAGAAAACCAACGCGACGTTTAGAACCGACAGTGATCCGAACAACGCGACGGTCGGCACTTGGAATACCTATGGCGGTGAAGCAGACGGATTCACCGGGCTT
>CAZYYS010000142.1:0-4475 GCA_964651015.1 uncultured Verrucomicrobiota bacterium | reverse complement strand
AACCGGACAGACGCCGGTCAGCGTCATGCTCGCTCGTGCTCCACCCGATTCTCCAGTTCCCCCAGCCCGTCAAACTCCATCCTCACCACGTCCCCTTTTTGGTATTCAGGTTACCTCGAATGTGGACCCGCCCTATACAGGTACTTACCAGGGCACCAACGTGCTCCGCATTTTCCGTTCGCCGGTTGGCTCTGGATCGGCTGCTGCCGCCAACTTCATCAGCACGCAAATTGGCGGGAAAGTGCGGGCCACTTGGAAACAGATGATTCATCCGGCCGGCAATAACGAATGCATGATTCACTTTTCCGGGACGGCCAGCCCGGGTTCGGAGGGGTTCGACTCCGCGAGATTGTCATTCCTCACCCAAGGCGGGGTTTGGAAATACTACTCAGGTGGATGGGTGACGCTCCCCGGAGCCGGAATAGCGCAGACGTATGATATCTGGCAGGACTGTCAATTAGACGTTGATCTGGATAACCAAAAGTGGACGTTGACCATTGGCGGGGTTAGTTCGGGCGAGGTAACGGGTTTTGGCAATGCTCCGGGAAACACGGCCCGAAGTATTACGTTCCGCGGCGGTGGGTCTAACAATGACTTATGGTACATCGATTCATTGGAGGTCTATCCACTCCTGAAGGCGATTGGGGCTGATCATACGCCTGCGGATGGCCAGAGGGTTGAAACCTTCACGCCGATTAACTACACCATCACGGATGGATTCACTGAGACGAAAGAACTGGTAGTGAACACCAATACCATTAAACTTTTTATCAATGGCAGTCAGGTGACTCCGGATGTGTTGACCAAAGTGGGCGACGTGACGACGTTGAGTTATCTTGCACCGGGTGGTTGGACGGCGGAAACCACCAACACCGTACAGTTGACTTTCTCCGATACGAATTCACCACCGGGCAATTCGACTAATAATTTTAGTTTTGTTGTTCTTGCGGCGCTCGCGGCGAATCCGCCCCGGCAACAAGCTGACTCACCGGAGGGGTTGCTCGTGCTGGAGGCGGAACATTATGACCGGAAGGTCGCTTCAGTGGAAACTCCGACAGATTTCGCGATGGATTGGACACCGACGACGGATCCAGCGGGCTATTCGGGCGATGGGGCCATGCAAGCGTTGCCGGGAGATGCGCCGGACGTCAACAAGGGCGGTGGACCTGTGGATAACAGCCCGCGGATGGATTACAAGGTCAGATTTCTCAGGACTGGTACTCATTACGTTTGGGTGCGAGGCTATGCTCCAAACTCATCGACTGCGAGCCCATCTACGGCAAACGATTCGTGTTTTGTCGGGTTGGACGGGAATTTCGTACCGACCGCCATTACCGGTTTTCCTGACACGTCAGCCAACCCGGCCTACACTTGGTCCACTACAACCTTCACACTTGTGCCTTCGGTGGGATATCATTTTGTCACAGTCTGGATGCGGGAGAATGGGTTTTCCATTGACAAAGTCGTGATCACTTCCAATCCGAATTATATCCCGTCGGGCGTGGGGCCGAGTGAGAGTCCGGTCGGCCCCGATTCAAGTTATTGGCCTTTTGAAGAGGTTTCTGGTCTGGCCCTTGATGTGGATGATGATCCATTCCCAGGAACACTATTGGGAGGGGCCAGTCGCAGCAGTTCGGTATTTGGTGCCGTCGTTCCTCATACTGCCGCGGCAAATACAAAGTCGATGAACTTCCCCGGCGTGGAAGGCAATGCCGTAGACATGGGAACGAACCTGAACGTCGGCACCGGAAGTTTCACGCTGCAAGGGTGGATTAACGCACGCACGGCCACGGGCGGCGGAACACCATTGTTTATTGCAGGCAAGCGGATTTCGGGCTTGTTTGGTGACAAAGGTTACGAGCTGCTGGGCCGGCAATCAGGGAGTGGACTCACCGTGGAGGCCAGCATTCGAGCAGGAGGTGCGACCGTCACTGCGATAAGCAGTGTACTAAGCACAGGCCAGTGGTATCACGTAGCCGCTGTGCGAGGAGCTGGAACTCTCAATCTATACGTGGACGGCGTGTTAGCGCAGAGCGTAACAGATACAATTGCGGGCGCCGATCTCACGAGTGCGCAGCATTTCTCGGTAGGCGGGGCGATTCAGGGTGACAACAATTTCCACATACCTTTTGACGGTAACAT
This sequence comes from uncultured Verrucomicrobiota bacterium, assembly GCA_964651015.1. Classification (GTDB taxonomy): domain Bacteria; phylum Verrucomicrobiota; class Verrucomicrobiia; order Limisphaerales; family PALSA-1396; genus CAZYYS01. The sequence goes on along the minus strand of CAZYYS010000142.1, from coordinate 2,333 downwards.
CGACGAGGTGCGGTTGACCTTGGCTGCGCTTTCTCCCAGCCAATTCCTTAAAGCGCCGTTGCCTACCCGGCCGCAGATTGCGTCGAGATTCCCGGCGCCCGGCGCAACCGGCGTGGCAGGGAACACCAACATTGTTATCCAGTTGCAGGATGGAACGGTGCAGGTGCTGACCAATACGATTCAACTGTCACTCAACAATGTTGCGGTTACACCTGTTATCACCAAGAGCAATGCGATCACGACAATCACCTATGACCCGCCAGGGGACATGGCGGCCGGTTCGGTCAATACCGTGCGGCTGATCTTCACGGATGATGGGTCGCCGGCCCAGATCACAACCAATACGTTTAGCTTTACGATTGCGTACGTGGCGATCGCAGGGCCGAGCTATTGGCGATTTGAGGAGGCTTCTGGCAATGCGCTGGATTCCCTCGGCCCGTTCCCCGGCACGTTGAGTGGGACTGCAGTTCGAGACGCAGATGTGCCCTTGGCTACGGTCCCGCAGACTGGTGCCGCGAACACCAAGTCCATGTTGTTCGATGGAGTCGGGGCGGCGGGCACGGTCGGTACAGCCGTCGATATGGGGCCTGCCGTTCAAGTAATATCAAGTGATTTTACGCTTGAATGCTATGTCAAAGTGACGGGGACTCCCAATAACCCATCAATCATCGTGGGTAAGTTCCAAACCGGTCTGTTTTCAGACAAGTATTTCTCCATAAACGCGGCTTCGCAGATTGGCGGCCAGGTCAGTTTCGTGTTCGGAATGACCGGTGGAAATACTATCTCAAGCGGCCTTAAGAACCAGAACCAGTGGTATCATGTGGCCGGTGTGCGGCAGGGAACCGCCATCCGGATCTATGTAGACAGAGTACTGGAGAACAGCGGCACGCTCAATGCCTTTCAAGACTTCACTAGCGACCAGCGCTTCTGCGTCGGTGGCGGGGCTTCCGGCGGGGTGGGCAACTTTAAGGGTCTGGTTGATGAGGTGCGGTTGAGCAACACGGCCTTGTCACCCAACTTTTTCTTGGATTCAACTCCGCCTGTCGTCCTGAACGCCTCCCTGAATGGCAACCAGTTGAGCCTGTCGTGGACGGCGGCTGGCTACCACTTACAGGTGAATAGTGACGTCTCTAATCCGTTGGGTTGGACAAATGTCCCCGGTGGCGGCACAAGTCCGGTGGTTGTCACCACGAGTGGAAATGGGAACTTCTATCGTCTGGCGCAGTAGAACCGGGACGGAGTTGGGTAGGTTGTGATAACGCGAGGGGCCGGCGAATACACCGGTCCCTCGCTTATGTCGCGGAGGACGCGAGATAATTGAGCGAAGTAATCTCCTTGAGTTGCTTGGCTCCGTCAAGCCGGCTGATCTGGTAACAAACGACGGGGCAATAGCGTGTTCTGTCTAACGGCACAGTCCATCGGTTCTATGTCACCAGCCATCATTCCTAGAGCGAGGCCGCAGAGTTACAACCAAGCCCAGTCCCTCCAGCGGACAGGGGCAGGGTCACAGGTTTGGCTTTTCGAATTCATCGAGTAAACTTTTTCCGAGGAGATTCTGTTTCTTATGAGTAAGCGAACAATAATAATGGTGCTCGTTGTGCTGGTTATTTTGAGTTTAGCGGCAACGCTCTACTTTAAGCGTGGTTCCGGCGGCAATCTTGAATCATTCGAGGTTTTGGGCGAAGTAACGGCACAAGAAACGGCGAAGCTAATTGGTGGGTCCGGCCAACTCGTCATCGTCGTGTCGGACTTGGGCGGGGACCAAAACCAAGTCCAAGAGGCGCAGGTGAATGGATTTCTCAAAGGGCTTAAAGCCAAAAAGGGGATCACAGTTGCCGCCACGGAAAGGATCGACCTGCTTCCCCCGCAGAGCGGCAACAAACCGGGCAAACTCCGATTCTTTGAGCCGAATTCGCTAAAGTCCCAAAATTCTGAGCCGGGTCAACTCGGCCAGATCGCGAACAACTACGCGCAGGCAAAAGCAGTCGTCGCTTTTACGGTTTTGCCGCCATTGAATGGCGCCGATATCACTGCTCTGAAGCGACGGGGCGCGAAACTGGTGGTGGTTTCAGAATACAGAGAAACTTACAAGACGCTTTTCAGCGAACAGGTTCTTCACCTTGCCATCGTACCTCGGTGGGAGCCACTCCCTGAAACAGGCAAGAAACCCCAAACCTCGAGAGACTGGTTCGATCGGTCTTACACGGTGATTACTCCTGAGAAGGCCGAGGGACTGCCGTGAACCAGGAACCGGCTCGATTTGGCGTCAGCGAATTTACCCATTGGTTTCAAACCTTTGAGCAGGACGTCTCGCTCTATTCCCGGTTGGGTGT
>CAZYYS010000141.1:0-14032 GCA_964651015.1 uncultured Verrucomicrobiota bacterium | reverse complement strand
GTAAAAGGAACGATCGATGGAGTTCAACACGGCCTACTTTACAATCGGACGACCCGAATGTACGAGACCGACAAAGCTGGCTTGGGACCGCTCACTCGCGCCGACCTCATCGCCAAAGTGCTGGCTGGAGACGTACTCACCATCATGGGTGTACCACCGGGGAACAGGAAGAGGATGGGGATCGACCGCAACGCCAATGGCGTACTCGACAGCGATGAGTCACCTCCTTCGCTGACGGTTGTGCCTTCGGGCACGGGCATGGCGATTTCCTGGCCGACCAACCGCGTGGGTGTCGTCCTGGAATTCACCGAGAGTCTTTCACAGCCCAATTGGAGGGCCGAGACCGGCATTCAGAGTGTGGACTCGGACCGGTTGACGGTGACAATTCCGATTGCGAACCAGAATCGTTTCTATCGTTTGCGCGGCCTGTAGACGGGAGAAAAGCAAATCGGCAGGACGGAATTGGAATTCCGTTGGCACTCGGCTTTTCGCGGTAGTCAAAAGTAAACAAACAAATACACACTAGCAGCGTTTTTGACTAGTTAGGCTCACCGTCCGTTTCAGCTTTGCACTTTTTACGGCTGTATCGACAATTTCCTGGCCGATACGGCTGATCGGAAGGGACACCGGGCCTTCCAGCGGTTGGTTCTTTTCGAGACAGTGCAGGAGATATTGCACGGGGTTCTGGTTCGGCGCCTTGGTTGCGGGCGCGGAAATCTTGTGCGGCTCGGGCCGCTTGCGCGTTTGGACGGTGACGTAGTCATCGTAGTCGTAGCTGCTGACGGTGCCTTCGGTCCCGGCAATCACGAAACCGCATCTGGGCTGTGGTTGAATCGTCCAAGGGTCCGTGAAGGTGCCCCAGCGCGTTTCGAACTTTGACAACCCGTGCATGTATCTCGCCACGACGATACTGTGCTCATCAACTTCGAGGTCCGTTGGTTCGTCCACCGTCGCGGTGACTTCAATTGGGCGGCGGCCTCCTTGATACCAAGTGCCCAATGTTGTGCCGTAGCCGAGGTAATCGAGCAAAGAGCCACCGCCATGCGCTTTCTTGTAAAACCAAGAGTGCGGTTTTTCCTTCGCGACTTGCGCGGCTGTTTTCTCATCTTTGTCGGCGCCGTGGAAGAGCGGGCCGCGGTTGCCCCCAAAATGCCAGACGTTGAGCACGTCACCGATGACTCCAGCCTCAACTAGCTCATACGCTTTGCGATGCGACCGAGACCACTGGAGCGGCCAATTGATCATAAGCGTCTTGTCCCTCGGCATGGCTTTGATCATCGTGTCGGCTTCCTTGAGCGACGCGGCAAATGGTTTTTCGACCATGATATGAACGCCGTATGGCGCCACGCGCTTTACCCATTCGCCGTGCTTTGAAGCCGCTGGACAGAGGATGACGACGTCAGGTTTCGTCTTTTCAAGACATGCGCGATAGTCTTGGAAACTGCGCTCGCGCGGCAATTTGAGTTTCCGAATCGCCTCCTCCATCCGGGAGGGTTGTTCGTCGCTGATACCAACGATTTCCGCCCGCGGATGCTCGTGGGCGTAACGGAGCTGGTCGCCCATGTGAAAGTGGTCAAAGTTGATACCGGCAATTTTCCATTTCTTCATACGCTTTGGTGTCCGAAAGTTTCGATAACTGAATTTGCCAGTGATTGCACGATTTTTCGCACTTGCGCAGGCGTCGTACAATACGGCGGCATCAGAACGATCACGTTGCCGATGGGGCGGGTGAGCACGCCGCGCTTCGCCATTCTTTCACAGACACGAATGCCCGCGCGCTCGCGCAAATCAAACGGCTCGCGGGTGCGCCAGTTCGTGACCAATTCAACGCCGACGATCAGTCCGACCTGCCGGATGTCTCCGACGTGCGATAGCGACCAAAGAGACTTCAGTTCTTCGCGCAGCGTGCGTTCCAAAGCGGCACGCGTCACCACAGACTGCTTGCTTTGTAAAGTTTCCAAACTCGCCAGCGCCGCTGTCGCGCCAAGTTGGTTTGCTGTGTAGCTGTGGCCGTGGAAAAAGGTCTTGAATTCGTCATATCGCCCAAGAAAAGCGTCGAAGATAGCCTGCGTTGTCAGTGTCGCAGCCATCGGCAGGTAGCCCCCCGTCATTCCCTTGGCGACGGCGAGAAAGTCGGGTTGAACGCCTTCGTGGTGGCAGGCGAATAACGTAGGACAGGTGTCACGCCTGTCTCTGACTCTTTGTGGCGATCGAGCGGTGGATTGATGTGAGACAGGCGCGACGCCTGTCCTACCAAATCCGGTCATTACTTCATCGGCAATCAGCAACGCGCCGTGTGTTCGCGCAAGGTCCGTCACACGAGGTAACCAACCATCGGGCTGCGGAATCATACCCGCGGCGCCTTGCATCAACGGCTCGAAGACAAACGCGGCGTAGGGATTGCCGCGCCCCTTCTGCGTGTTGAATTTTCTTTCGACGAGGTCCACACATTCCCAGTTGCACTTGCGATAGTCGCGCGCGTCGGCACGCTCGGGTTTCGCACGATTGAACGGGCAGCGATAGCAATACGGCGACATGACCTTGTCCGTTTTGAACAGCAACCCAGAGTAAGCCTTGTGAAACAAATCAATGTGTCCGAGTGCAACAGCGCCGACGGTGTCACCATGATAAGCGCCATCGAGAGAGAGAAAGCGCGGTCTGGCTTTCGCACTCCGGGTACGGCGAATGAATTCGTAGGCAAGCTTGAGCGCAACTTCCATGGCCGTCGAGCCATCATCGCTGAAAAAAACCTTCTGTAGCCGGCGACGTGAGGAGGCGGATTTCAGTGGTGTTACGGTTTCCGTCTCCTGATGTCGGCGGTTACGAGGATTGGCAGCCTCCACCAGTCTTGCCGCAAGCAGTGATGCCGGCTCATTCGCCAGTCCCAGCGCCGAACTGTGCGAAATCTTTTTCAGCTGCCGCACGACTGCGGCGTTAAGTTTCGGATGCTGATGGCCGTGGAGGTTGGTCCAGATGGAGGAATTTGCGTCGAGATATTCATTGCCGCGAACGTCGCGCAAGACCGCACCCTTGCCTGCAACAATCACAATCGGCTCACGCTTGAGCCAATCCCGCATCTGCGTGAACGGGTGCCAGACGTGGGCGTGGTCGAGTTGGGCAAGCCGATGCATTTTTGATTTACGATTTAACGGTTTACGATCCGGCCAGCGCAGCAATCAGTTTCGTGACGTCCTCCGGTGTATGACCCGCCGTCAATGTCACACGCAAACGAGCGGAACCACGAGCGACGGTCGGGTAGCGGATGGCTGGGACGAAGACGCCTTGAGCGCGCAGTTTCGTGGAGGCAGCGACCGCAGCCGATTCATCACCAATGATCAGCGGGATGATGGCGCTTTCAATTTCGGATTTCGGACTTCGGATTTCAGATTTGAATTCCTTGGCTCGCGCCCAAAGTTTTTCGGTCAGCGTTTTTCCTTCCGTGGATTGAACCAGTTTGATGGCAGCAGCGGCGGCAGCAGCAGCGGGGGGCACGGGTGCGGTGCTGAAGATGAAACTGCGGGCGCGATTGATGAGCAGATCAATCAGTGCGCGACTGCCACAAATATAACCACCGCTGGCGCCCAACGCTTTGCCAAGTGTGCCCATCTGGATTTCGATACGGTCGTTGACGCCCAGTGCCTCGGCCAGCCCGCGCCGGTTCTGCCCGTAGAGTCCGGTGGCGTGGGCTTCGTCCACCATAAGCCATGCGCCGTATTTTTCCTTCAACGCAACGATCTCTTTCAACGGTGCGATATCGCCGTCCATGCTGAAAACACCATCGGTTACGATGAGCGTGCGAGGGCGGCGCGATTCTTGATTCGGGGTTTGGCGTTCGTGGGCGACCTGCTTCAGAATTTCTTCGAGTTCGTTGAGATCGTTGTGGGCAAAGATGCGGCGTTGCGCGCCACACAGGCGGGCGGCATCGACGATACAGGCGTGAACCAGCTTGTCAGTGATGATGACATCGTCTTTGCCGAGCAGTGCGCTGATGGTGCCAGTGGCAGCGGCATAGCCGGTGGAGAAAGTCAGGGCAGCTTGTGTGCCTTTGAAGGCGGCAAGCGTCTCCTCAAGTTCATGATACGGTGCGAGCGAACCGCAAACGAGTCGTGATGCGCCCGCGCCCGCGCCGTAGGATTCCACAGCCTTGATGGCGGCTTCCTTCAGTGCAGGATGATTCGCCAGACCGAGGTAGTCGTTCGATGAGAAGTTGATGAACTCGCGTCCAGCGATCGTAATGCGCGGACCTTGTGCCGAATCCACGCGGCGCAATTCGCGATAAAGCCCCCGCGCTCGAATGGTGTCGAGACGCGTGCCGAGTTCTTGATCCAATGTTGACATCCAGGACAGATTAGCCGCGATCTCGCGAGCGCAGCCACGAAAATCATTTTGGAGCAATCGCCCAATCGCCTGCAATCAAGCTGGCCGTGATATTTCCAGTGTGTTGCGTCACTGCGTCCGCGGCTTCGGCGGAGTTTCCGCTGTAGGGCAGGGCAACGATATCCGCGAAAGCGCCCCGTTTGAGTTCGCCAACTTCGCCTCGCAGACCAAGAGCAAGGGCACCATTGATTGTGGCCATTTTCAAAATTGTTTCAGAGGCGACATCTGGATTTGTTGCGGCGAAGGCGCGCATTTCGGCAAACAGATTCAGTTCAACTGTCTGCCGTCGTTTCTTGCGAACAGTCGCGAGGCTGTCCGTGCCGAGACAGATATTCACACCGGCCTGATTCAGCCTGGGGTACGGGAATTCCGAATGCGTGAAATAATCACGGCTGCGAGGGCAATGAACGACGCTGACCCTCTTGTCAGCCAGCAATTGTGCGTCACGCTCTGCGAGGTAGTTCACGTGCACAGCGAGGAGGTTCTCGCCCAACGCACCGGTGCGGGCGAGATGTTGCACGGGTGAAACATCACCGCAGTCGGTCATATCGCGCCAGTTGCGGCGCAGCCAATCGTGCATTTCGCCGGAGCCATGCATGAACATTTCAAATTCCGTGGCCGATTCGGCAACATGAACGGCCATTGGCCAGCGGTGTCGGCGAGCGACGGCGGCGCTGGCCTTCATCAACTCCGGTGTCGTGGAATAAGGCGCGTGTGGCGAGAGGGTTGCCACAGAACGATTGTGCAGCAGCGAACTGATTCTTTCGATAGTCTCATCCAGGATGGCCCTAGGATTTCGACGGCTGCGGACACCGGTCATTTCCAGAAAGGAAATTACGCGCAACGGTGTCGCGTCCCAAACGTCGGGCAGCAGTTCAGGCACGGCCTCAATGTCGCCAACGGTGGTCGTGCCGGTGCGGATGAGCATTTTGGCACCACTGAGCCACGACTGGGCAAAATCAGAATACGTCCATAGGGCTTTCTCGGTAGTGATGAGCTTGATCCAGTCGCAAAAACTGCGGCCCGGCGGAAACAGGCCGGCCATATCAGTGTAGTCGAGATGGCAATGCGCGTTGACGAGGCCAGGCAGCAATGCGACATCGCCAAGGTCGAAGACTTCACCTTGATAACGGGCGCGAAGCTCGGGCCACGGGCCGACGGCTTTGATGCGGTCGCCGGAAACGACAATCGCCCCATTTTCAATCGGTGGGCGGGAAACCGGCAGAACGACACGGGCTCGAAGCTGAAGTGGGTGGTTTCGTGACGTGACGGAGTCTTGGAGTTTCGCGGGCACGCCTAAGTCACCACTCGATTTACGGCATTCGCGTTACATTCCCGCTTCCTGGCGGCGCCGCTTGGTGCGAGCGGCTTCGGTGTGCTTGCGGGCTTTGTATTTGTTGTGCCGCTTGCGAATTTGTTGCTCAATCTTCTTGGTTACCAGGTCGATGGCCGCGTAGAGATCGCTTTCCGAATCTTCGGCGAACAAATCCGGGCCGGGCACCGCCAACCGGATGGAGCAGGAGAACTGGCGGTCGCTGGGTTTCGTGTTGTCGTGTTCGAGCGTGACGCGCGCGTTGATGGCAAAGCGATCCAAATGTTCCAATTTATCAATCCGCCCCAAGATGTGGTCTTCGATGGCTTTGGTTAGCGTCAAATTGTGCGTAGAAAGAATCAATTTCATGGGGGCCATCATGCACTTATGCGCGGGCGAAATCCAGAGAAACTGTTCCAAATCGGCGGACGCGTGACCAACGTGAATGCCTTGAACTTGTGCTGCGGCTTCCGTTAACTTTCCTTTGTGCCAACCAAAGTCATTGCGGTATCGAATCAAAAGGGGGGAGTGGGCAAGACCACGACCGCTGTCAATCTTGCTGCCTGCCTGGCTGCCGTGGGCAAGCGAGTATTGTTGCTCGACTTCGATCCGCAAGGCAACGCGACCAGCGGTCTGGGTTTGGAGAAGGCTCAAAGCGGCAGCGCTTATCTGTCTTTGATGGGCGGCGAGAAACTGCTCGACAAGATCAAGAGCACTGCGTTTGAACGCTTGGACATCATTCCCAGCGAAGTCGATTTGTGTGGTGCGGATATTGAACTGGCGCGAATGGAAGACCATTTGCAACGGTTGGCGCAGGCATTGCAACCAGTGCTGGAAGCGCAACGTTTTGACTTGGTTCTGGTGGATTGCCCGCCATCGCTTGGAATTCTCACGCTGAACGCGTTTGCGGCAGCCGATGGATTGTTGGTGCCGCTGCAGTGCGAGTACTACGCGCTTGAAGGAATCTCGATGATCAGCCGGATTATGACTCAACTGCGCGACAATGGTGTGAATCCGCGACTGGAACTGCTGGGTGTGGTGATGACCATGTTCGATGCGCGGACCAATCTGGCGCATCAAGTGGTGAGCGAAGTCCGCCAGCATTTTGGCGAACGTGTTTTTGAAACGGTGATCCCCCGCAGCACGCGATTGGCCGAGGCGCCCAGCTTCGGGAAGCCGATCATATACTACGACAAATACAGCAGTGGCGCGGCGGCGTACGAGGTGTTGACACAGGAACTTTTGAAGCGGATTTGAGCATGAGTTGTTTGGGGATCGGCTTGGAAAAAGAGCCATCGCTCGTGATCCGCACCGAGGCCGGATATGATTTCTCCGCAACTTGGGTTTCTTGAAAACCAGGCTTGTTTTTGAATCCGCATCGGCCTATAGTGACTGCGAAATTAGCCAAAAGGGTGTCATGAAAAGCAAATGGCAGATACCAAGACGGACCTTTCTGAAAGGACTGGGCACGGCGGTTGCCTTGCCGGTGTTGGAGTCGATGATGCCGGCGGTTTCGTTTGGCGCTTCGGCAGCGGGAACGACGCAAAGCTTTCCCAGGCGGATGGCGTTCGTATATGTGCCGAATGGCCAAAACATGGCGGATTGGACGCCGAAAACGGTCGGCGCTGATTTTGATCTGCCGCTGATTTTGCAACCGCTCAAGGCGCATCAGAAAGATTTTCTAGTTCTAAGCGGGCTGGCTCATGATAAGGGGCGCGCGAATGGCGACGGTGCCGGTGACCACGCCCGCGCTTCGGCGAGTTACCTGACCGGATGTCAGCCGCGCAAAACGCATGGGGTTGATATCAAGGCGGGAGTTTCGGTGGATCAGATCGCGGCGTCAAATATCGGCAGGCAAACCAGATTTGCGTCGTTGGAACTGGGTTGCGATCGCAGTCAGTTGGCAGGTAATTGTGATTCGGGGTACAGTTGCGCCTACTCGTACAACATTTCTTGGAAGACGGAATCGACACCGATGCCGCCGGAGGTGGATCCGCGTTTGGTTTTCGACCGGCTTTTTTCCAATGGCAATCCCGGTGAGACGGAGGAAGCGCGGGCCAGACGGGAGCTTTATCACAAGAGCATTTTGGATTTTGTGCTCGAAGACGCCAATCGCCTGAAAGCCAACCTCGGTTTCACCGACCGGCGCAAGCTCGACGAGTACATGACTGCGGTCCGCGAAATGGAGATGCGGATCGAGCGGGCCGAAAAGTACGCTGCCGAATTGCCAGATCAGAAAAGGCCCGCCGGCATTCCCAAGGAAGTTGAACAACACATTCGACTGATGTACGACTTGTTGGTGCTGGCGTTGCAGACGGACACGACGCGCGTTTCAACCTTTGTGGTTGCGCACGATGGCAGCAATCGCCCGTACCCATTTATCGGAGTGACCGAGGGCCATCACGACCTCTCTCACCACGGCAACGATGAGGCCAAGAAAGAAAAGATTGCGAAGATCAACCGGTTTCACGCAACCCAGTTCGCCTATTTCCTGGACAAGCTGAAGTCGGTGAAGGAAGGCCAGGGGACTTTGCTGGACAACAGCATGATTGTCTATGGCAGTGGATTGGCGGATGGCAACGCGCACGCGCATGATCATCTGCCGGTGTTGCTGGCGGGCAAGGGCGGCGGCACGATTCAGCCGGGCCGCCATATTCGCTACGAGAAGGAGACGCCGATGACCAACTTGTTTATGTCCATGCTGGAACGAGTGGGCGCGCCGGTCGAGCGAGTGGGCGACAGCACGGGCAAGTTGAAGGAGCTTTCTTAGATCCAGCGGAGGTAGGCGGATTTCCCTCTCACAGGCTCTTGCAAAAGCGTTCCAAACGATCCAACCCCTTTTCAATGTTCGCCATGCTGGTGGCGTAGCTGATCCGCAGGTAATCATCGGCACCGAAGGCGATGCCGGGTACAGCGGCGACTTTTTCCTGCTCCAATAACCTCGCGCAGAACTCTGTCGATTTGAGACCGAGCTTGGAGATGTTCGGGAAAAGGTAGAACGCGCCTTTGGCGTTGACACAACTGATGCCGGGAATGCTGTTCAGTTTTTTCCAGGCGTAGGCGCGGCGCTTCGCATATTCGGCCAACCAAATGGGCAGATGATCTTGCGAGCCGTTGAGCGCGGCGACAGCGCCCTTCTGCGCGAACGAAGTTGGGTTGCTGGTGCTGTGGCTCTGAATGGCATCAATGGCTTTGGCAATCGGCTCCGGCGCCGCCAAGTAACCTAATCGCCAGCCAGTCATGGAATATGCCTTGGCAAAGCCGTGGACAATGATCGTGTGCTCGTAGTGCGCTGGAGAAAAACTGGCAACGCTGGTGTGGGTCGCGCCGTCGTACACAAGTTTCTCGTAAATCTCGTCGCTCATGATGAGAACGCCCTTCTCCACGCAGATATCGCCGAGCGCCTTGATTTCGTCGCGGGCATAAAGTGAACCACTTGGGTTACTGGGCGAATTCAAGATGAACAAGCGTGTGCTTTTCGTAATGGCGGCACGAAGTTGGTCAGGCGTGACCTTGAATTCGGTTTTGTCAGTGGTTGGCAAAATGACCGGAGTGGCGCCGGCGAGTTTGACCATTTCCGGGTAACTCAACCAGTAGGGCGAAGGGATGATGATTTCATCGCCTTCCTCGCAGGTTGCAAGAATGACGTTGTAACAGGAATGTTTGCCGCCGCAGGAAACAATAACTTGCGACGACTTGTAATTCAGTCCGTTGTCGCGTTTGAATTTGTCGGCGATGGCTTGGCGTAGTTCGGGTATGCCGGCGGCGGGCGTGTATTTGGTAAAACCGTCAGCGAGCGCCTTGGTGCACGCATCCTTGATGTGCTGCGGTGTGTCGAAGTCCGGCTCGCCCGCGCCAAAACCGACAACGTCGATGCCATCCGCTTTCATCTGCTTGGCCTTTGAATCAATGGCCAGCGTGAGCGACGGTGCGAGGGCAGCAGCGCGTTGTGAAATCTTATAGTTCATAAATCAGTCGCAGAGAGATAGCGGGCCGGGGCAGGGGAGTGCAAGGTCGATTTCGGCAGCCAAGGTTTTAGAACCTGGTTTCTGGTCGGACGCCCGACTGTACTTTGCGAAAATCCTGGAGGTCGGTGGCGTCGGCAATGGGTTGACCGACTTTCTTGAAAACCTTTGGGGTCTTCCATTTCCAGCGCTCGACGTGGCCATCAGCGAACGAAAAAGTGCCGCCGCTGCTGTGGCGGTTAGCCGGCAAGTCCCACCAGATTTCAGGCATGTTAAATATTCTGGCCCAACCCGGAGGAAGGATGCCGAAGAGGGAGTCGAGAATCCCGTCCTCATGCACATCGACGAAGACCAGAAGCTTGGAAGTGGGTGGATCGATAATCTCCGACTCCTTCTTAAAGCTGGGGGGGAACACCAAACCCGACACGTCAAGCGGCAGGCCGTTAATAGATTGGCTCATGTTGTAGCTGCGTGTCTTGAGGGTCCTGAGTTTCACGCCATCAGGGGTTTCGATCGTCGATTTGTCTGCGGGGCAATGGTAAATCGCGGTCGATCGATTGTAAGGGAACAAAAGGCCCGCCTCAATGTTGGCAGTGTTTGCGTCGAATCGCGTGACACCGGGACACCACGTCCAGTTCGTGCTGAATCCAGCTGATGGCTGCCCTGTTTCCACATCGTAAACGTAATTGTTGGGTGGCAGGACGTCGTTGTGATCGAGCACGTAGAGGTGTGAGCAAACCTGCAGTTGTTTAAGGTTGCTCAAACAGGCCACGGTCAGGGCCTGGGCCTTGGATTTCGTGAGTGAAGGCAACAGCAAGGCGGCAAGAATCGCGATGATGGCAATGACAACCAAGAGTTCGATCAACGTGAAGGCAGAAGGGGAAACTCGGACGCGGCTGAGGAGGATTTGTGGATCAGCCGCGGGATAAACAACTCGATGATTTTCATACGTGATCATCTTGGTGGCCTTATGTTCAAAGCATAGCGGGTCCGCTAAAATTCGCCAGTTCGATTTCTCGCGTGGGGTCATCGATAGGTGAGCAACTCCAGCGAATGGATCCCCTGGCTGCTCAACTCCCAACGGTTACCCTTCTTGGTGACGAGACGTCCGCAGCGATTTTTCTGTTGCTCGGTTTCGTTCACCGACAGAAGCTGGAATTTTCCCGTGCCCTTGATCTCCGCCCCCGTGCGCGGGATAAGCTCAAACGGCAGCCCGTTAAAATTGAGTGCCATTTCGTAACCGATCACGCCTCCCTTTTCTGCCGCGGGGTTGCGACGAACGAGTGCGCCGTACCGTTTCAACCAGGGAAAATTCGTGGCCCGGACGAAGACGCGACAGAGGGCCGTTTGATTGCGAACAAAATCGACGAGGCTGAATTTTTTCCCTTCGCTTTGCTGTGCGAGAAAAATCAATCGTGGGTCGAGCCCCACCAGATTACGACCGTTCCAGTCGCCATGATCGTTGCGCTGGCCAGGGAAGGCCTTTTTATACCAAGTGGCGAAACGATCATTGATGAACAGATTCAACTCAAAGTGAACATGGGCGCGCTCTTTGGAGATTCCTTCGCGAGTGCCGGCCGTGCGGCCCATAATCCCGATGGTTTCACCAGCTTTCACCGATTGACCGACTGCCAAACCCTCACGGACGCTGCGCAGGTGGGCGTAGGTTGAGTAAATCTCCAGTCCATCGATCTGGTGCCGTAGAATGACGTATTTGCCGAAGGTGGAGAGCGCCGCCTTAATGTTGATGTAAGCGACCTTGCCATCGGCAGTGGCCATGACCGGATCGATTGGTTCGCCGCGTTTGTCTCGCTGCAAACAACGAATGTCGAGGCCCTCATGAAACTGCGAACCATCAGACCGGACGCAACCAAATGTGCCGCTGGTCCATGGTTTGCCGGTGGTGCCAACGAAGAATTTCTCCTCACCGCCTTTGTCAAGAAGCGCGTGGTTGGCCGTGGGTAACTGAAGCGTCTGCGCCGGCGAGCATGCGGTGGGCAAGACCAGAAAAGCAAGGACAACAATGACCCTTTCGTGCCATTCACGCGGAGTCGTCATTGGGCCGACTTTTTCTTTTGCTCCGCCATGTTGTTCAAGCCAAGAACAATTCGCTCGGCTTCCTCCCGCGTGGCGTCGGGTGTGAAAGTCAACAAACCATTGGCGATACGATGCTCGATTACGGGTGCCGCCAGCCACCGCGTTTCGGTGAATTGGCTCTGAATTGCGACGTGCCGGCCCCGGTTGGCCGTCGAGTATTGCTCCAGCAGCCAGGTACCTTGGCGGTCAAACTGGATTTGTATGGCGAATCCTTCCTGCGCGTCGATGAGCGTGGCCTTATCCAGGAATTTCTCGGTTACGAAGGGCGCCTTTTCAACATTCACGAGAACCGGGCTGGCCCGGTAGATGGGAACCGGCTCGCTACGGTTCGTGCCATCTGGGGATACTTCGAGATGCAGCCGTATTGTGCTCAGCGCCTTTTTCCCCTTGGTCTTGTCGGTTTGGCAGGCGCCAACGAATACTAAACAGAGTGCCAGAAACAAATAGGTGTTGAATCGGCCCCGTTGAATCATCATATTTTCCTTAAACAATCGCAATGCGTTGCGAATGTAAAGATACTTATGGGCAAACAATCCAACAAAACTGAAAAGAGGAAGCGCCGGGTCGCTTATTTCAAGCGGAAAAAAGCCACAGCCAAACTCAAGCCCGTCAAGGCTTGAAGTGTCAGTCCAAGAAACTGCCACCGGAACCGGTGGCAGCTTTTTGTCCATTCAGCCAACCGGAATTGACCGTGCGGGTTCCGCATTCTTGCTTTCATAAGTTGTTCACAATCATTCGTCTTTGCCGCTTGTTCATTGTGAATATCATTTCAAGGGACTAGCGAAATGCCTTGCGTTTATTGATTAATTCGATTTGTTCACAAGCTATGCAGAAGTCCCGCACGGTCAATAACCTGTGCATAAGAACTCATTGTCAGGTTGGGGAAATTTGTTAAAGTCTTGGCAGTTCATTGAAAGAACTGAGAGGGCCGATGACAGACGAGAGAATGAAGTTGTACCTCTCACAGATAATCCCAGGCGACTGGGGAAAGGTTGGGCTAGGCTGGTTGGTTCAACCCCTCTTCAAGCGGGCCGCAGCGGTTCGTTGAGAGGCAGAATTCACCAGTTCCTCTGGCGGCGTTCGCGCGCCGTCAGTAACGCGAACAAGGAACTGAGCGGCGAGGAACGATTAGAAACCGTTTCGAGTCGAATCAAGTAATTCAAGCTGGTTTCGGGCTTGAGTGAATCGCAGTTACCCAGAGGGTAAACGGTTGCTACTGTGCATCAGCACGGAACGGACGACTCTGGCGGTTTCTCCGAAAGGAAGATCTGCCAAACGAAAGACGTCGAAAGACGGGACAAAGTGAGCGTTCGCACCGGGAAGTGATCGGGGTCTGGCAAGGCCCGTTAAGCTTCCGAAACGTCGGCGATGTTACAAACGACACCGCTAGCTTGTGAGCGAAAGGCAACCTGAGAGGTAAGAGGTCAGACCCGTGGCACCGGGCCAACGTACCGCCATAAGCGGTGGCCGACCCGGCGCTAACTGGTAAAGACGCGGAACTACAATTACAAACGTGTCTTTACCTGGTTCGTAGGCTGGCGTCCGCAAACGTCAGTTGAAGCGAGCTAAGAGGCCTCACTCGAAATCCTGTGACCGCAAGGCTCAGGACGGCCCTGCTATGAGGCCGCAGACTCCGCTTGCCGTGGAGAATGGCGTCGGGAAGCTGGCAGCCATTTGGCGCCAAATGTCAGCGCGGGAAAGAGAGCGTGGCGAACTCCCATCCCCCATTTGGCCTCTGTCTGACCGCAACGGTCGGGCAGGGGCTTTTTGGTTTTGATGGAGCAACACTGAACATCCAACGTTCCACTCTGAGCTTTGGATCAGCAGGGGACCGGTGGCGCGTTCAATATTGCGAGTTGAATGTTGAGCGATGTTCGCGGTGGCGTTGCGTTGCAGACATTCTGACACGTTGAAAAAACTCATGGAAAAAGACTTGCCCACAAATGAGATTTTGCCAAGACTCACTCCCCTAGCGTTACTCAAACTCGAACATACATTGCTACCTTATGGGCCGTATTTACAACAACATCATCGAAACCGTGGGCCGCACGCCGCTCGTCAAATTGAACCGGGTCACTGGCGGCTTGCCAGCTACCATTCTTTTGAAGTGTGAATTCTTTAATCCACTGGGCAGCGTCAAGGACCGCATTGGCATGTCGATGATTGAGGATGCAGAAAAGCGGGGCGTACTCAAAAAAGATACCGTCATCATTGAGCCGACGAGTGGCAATACCGGAATCGCCCTTGCGTTTGTCGCCGCTGCCAAGGGCTACAAGCTGAT
>CAZYYS010000140.1:12776-14084 GCA_964651015.1 uncultured Verrucomicrobiota bacterium | reverse complement strand
TAGCCTGCACCGAGGCGATTTGTTGCGCTTTGAGTGTTCCGCAGGCCGCCGACAATCGGCCGCCAGTTTTGGGGGACGAACTTTCAGTTAGTCATCGAGACGATAGCCGCGCGCCTGTGAAGCCTCCTCCTCGTCTTGCAATCAAGGACACGGAACGGTATTCGAATGGGCTGCTAACAAAATTAATATGAATCAAATTCAGACTACTGAGCTGCCAGAGAGAACTCCCGGACTCTTTACTGACGCGAGCCTCGCCACCCGTAAGATGCCTTTTCAAGGCTTGCTGCTAAGAGCGCATGTCAGGTCGGCCAAGAAATGGGAGGCTCTTGCCGAAAAAGCGCCTGCGGTGAGCGACCTTATCGCGCTCTGCTTTCGGAGAATCCCAAGGGATGTGGTTGAATACTTCCGAGGCGGGGCCGGCGACGAAATCTCCGCGAAGAGAAACAGAGAGGCATTCAAGGAGGTTTACCTGAATCCGAGTGGAGCGGTGCGCTTTCCTTCCGTTGATACCTCCACGATGCTGTTGGGCGCCAAAGTGAGCATGCCAGTAATTACGGCGCCCGTGGGAAGTCAACGCTCACTCTGGCCTGAAGGAGAGGCCGTCGTCGCCGAGGCGGCCGGGAAGGCCGGCGTCATTTACGCGCTCTCGACTCTCACTGGCACACGATTGGAGCGAGTGAAGGAAGTGGCGACGGGACCTTGCTGGTTTCAGCTCTATCTGGTGGGAGGACGCGAAGTGGCGGAACGAGGCATCGCGCGCGCCCGGGCCGCCGGTTTTGAAGCCTTGATTCTTACGATTGACACCGCAGTGGCGGGCAACCGACTGGGAGACAAAAGAAATCGTTCCACGCAATCGATCAAGGAGATCGACGCCTCGTCGCACAGTGACGCAAACATGATCGCGAAGCTTTTCCAGGGACTTTACAACGAACGAATTCGTCAGGCGGTTAACCCCAAGACGTGGAGGCATCTTTCATGGATGTTGGGGTTCCTTGCAGACGGCCAGCTCATGGATTTCCCCAATATTGAAATTATCCCAGGCACGCCTATGCGCTACGCACCGGTTGGAGAACAACTCAGACAGTCGGCTGTCACCTGGGACGACTTGGGATGGATCAGGAAGGCATGGGGAGATCGTCCGATTATCATCAAAGGGGTTCACAACGTCGAGGACGCGAGGCTTGCCGAGAAGGAAGGCGCTTCCGCCATTGTGGTTTCGAACCACGGGGGCCGCCAGGTTGACGGCACGCCGGCCACACTCCACATGCTTCAAGAAATCGTCCCGGAATTGAAAGCCGCTGGTTCAAA
>CAZYYS010000140.1:0-12766 GCA_964651015.1 uncultured Verrucomicrobiota bacterium | reverse complement strand
CATCGTGGTAGCCCGGGCTTGTGGCGCTCGCGCGGTATTGGTGGGCACGGCGCTGGCTTTTTCTCTCGGCGCAGGCGGTCCCAAAGGCGCGGCCCGCTGTCTCCAGATCCTGAGGCAGGAGCTTGAGGACACTCTCCGACTCCTGGGTAAAGGGCGGGGATCTATTGAGGACATTGACCAAACGATATTCTACAAGTTCAAGCACAGAATCACCTAAGGCGCGCGGTGTGGACATTTCCTCGCGGTCCCCTTTCGCGAAAGTATTGCACCCTCCGCTTTGATTGTATGAAACGATTTCACTTTGTTGAAATCCACGATCAGGACTGGTGTCCGCGCACGGTGCGCGACGCAGTAACTGATTACCTTCAGTTCGTCATCGCAAAAACGAAACCCTACGCGGCCATAGTTCCAATTCTGGTCACCGTGCTCCAACGCACCGGCACACGGCGGATTCTAGACCTCTGTTCAGGAGGAGGCGGGCCGTGGCTTTGGTTGCACCCCGTTCTACTTGAACGAGGAGTAGACGTGTCGGTTTGCCTCACCGACAAGCACCCAAATCTGGGCGCGCTTGTTGAGCCAAGCCGCCAGACGGATCAGGCCATTCGCTACCATCCTCAGTCAGTGGACGCCAAACGCGTGCCTGACGAACTGGCCGGATTTCGGACAATATTCACAGCTTTCCACCATTTCCGACCTGAACACGCGCGCGCGGTGCTGGCAGATGCGGTTCGGCATGGTCAGGGCATCGCCGTTTTCGAGGCGACCCACCGCAGCGTAGTGGCGCTGTTGCTCCCGTTGCTAGTGCCGTTCATGGTGCTTGTCATGACCCCGTTCATCCGCCCGTTCCGCTGGTCACGGCTGGTCTGGAGCTACCTTATTCCGTTGGTACCATTGGTGACGCTTTTCGATGGTCTGGTTTCATGTTTGCGCACCTACAGCGTCCAAGAGTTGCGCGAGCTGACCGAAGGGTTGCAAGCCAAGAATTACGAGTGGGATTTCGGCGAATTGAAAAGCACAGCGGGCCCGATTCCCGTTTCGTATTTGGTGGGAGTACCGATGGACCAAGCCGTCTGATTTCGGCGGCTGGTTGGGGTTACCGAAAGCACATCGAACGACGATGCAAGCGAACTCAACTGAGAGATGCGCGAAAATAATTGACGCGCTTCAGTTCGAGGATTCGTCGCTCAGTCAGCATGCCAAGGCCCGCATGCCCTCACGCCGTGGCGAACCGTTGTTCCTCGCGAATTGGGAGCGCGTATTGATGATTCACTTTGAAGTGGACGCGAAACAGCTTCAGGGCGACGTCCCATTCCAACTCGATTTACTCGCTGGGCGGGCATTTGTCACCCTCGTTGCGTTTACGATGCACGGAATGAGGCCGCGAGTTGGCGGCAGACTTGCGGCACGGTTGTTCAAGCCGATTGCGACCCATGAATTTCTCAATGTGCGAACCTATGTGCGGTACGCCGGCGAAACCGGGATTCATTTTCTCGCGGAATGGTTGACGAACCGACTGGCGGTGCGATTGGGACCAAGGACCTTCGGCTTACCGTACCGCTTCGGGCGAATTGTTTATCACCATGACTGGAGGCGGGGGGAGTTAAGCGGACGTGTCGAGGACGGGGCGACGAAGATGGTTTTCTCATATCAAACCGGGGACGTGCATGGTACTCCCTTCATGCCGTGTGAGCGGGGTTCCATCGACGAGTGGTTGATGGAGCGTTACACCGCGTTTAATTCAGCGGCGGGACGGAGAAGATTGTTTCGCGTCTGGCACCCGCCGTGGCCGCAAGTGCCTGTGGATGTGAGCATCATAGACGACTCACTGCTGGCTTCGACCTGGCCGTGGTTTAAGCATGCGCCGCTTGCGGGTGCCAATTTTTCTCCCGGCCTTTCCGGTGTCTGGATGGGACGGCCATGGGATGTGGACAGTGGCTCAAAATCCATATTGGGCTGAATCGGTCAACGTTTGCGATGGCCCGGCCTGACGGATCCGTAAAATTCAACTGACGGCGCGCGCCACTTCGAGAAAACCGTCCGAACCACCAACTCCCCGTCAACCGCGCCACCGAAAAGTTGGCCGGGCGACCTTGTGAACGACCCGTTGGGCGGGACTCTGTTGATCATAAATTGCGTAATTGAACGGCTTTTGGAAATAAATCCCGCCCATGAGCCGCCGGATTCGATGATGCAAGATCAGCAACCATTTTAGTTTGCGCGCCCACAATGGCGCGGAGCGAAACAATTCCTGGGCTTCACGGCGTGCATTGGGCAGGGTGCTCATATTGCCGCCGGTCAAAGTAAACGTTGAAGTAAAGCGTCGAAGTACGGCCATGGGCACCCGCCGTTTTAGGAGCCGCAGCATCCATTCACCATCTCCTACATCCCGGAGACGGGCGTCAAAAAACATTCCATATTCGTCAATGACTCTCCGGTGGAAAAAAGTGGCACAGGTAAAGGTGGGCAAATGGGATACCCAGGTATGGTACTGGAGCGGTACCTGGGTCTTGCGATGAAACAAATAATCACCTCGGGTATCTACGACCACGAAATCTCCAAACAGCACGTCTACGTGTGGATTCGTTTCAAAAAAAGTTCGTACTGCGTGCAGTGCGCCGGGCAGATACTGCTCGTCGCAATTGAGGTACGCCAGGATTTCGCCGCGGCACCGTTTTAGACCGCGGTTGATGGCGTCGTACATGCCTTCGTCCTTTTCGACAAAGGCGGCGACGCGCTTGTCATGCAGCAGCCAGTCCAGCGTTCCGTCATCCGACCCTGCATCCTGAATAATGTGCTCAACGTGGCCTTCCTGATCGGCAACGGATGCGATGCAAAGCTTCAGCCAGTCGGAGTTGCGATAGCTGGGAGTGACAACCGATATGCGCACGGGATAAATTTGACTTGTTTTGCAATTTAGCAAAAGCAAATTTGTCCTGCGAAAAGACGCGCCTTCCCTTGGGAACGTCGTCGTTTCGGCTGCTCCACTTAAAAGGCTGCTTGAACGCTCGGCGGCGAAAAAAGAAAGGCTGCCAAGTTCCTCCAACGGATACCGCGGCTAAGCTCTGGCCAGTTCTGACTGCTCAAGATTCATTTCCGTTTCCGCCGCAACCGCGGGACGGGCGACACCACCGTTCAAACTGACACTCAAACCGAGGATGCCGGTGAAGATGTAAAGCTCCGTATGAAATGCTCCGAAGACAAAGAAGAAGAAAAGCATTCGCGCAACGAACAAAGACAGCAGGAAGGTATTGAGGTTCCTCAGAGCAGGATCGCCATAACGGTAGTTCCGATAGAGCACTCGCATCGCAGCCACCAGAAACCACAGAAAGCCCAAGGCCCCAAAGATTCCAAAAGGAATGATCACGGTTAAAGGCCCGTTATGGTAGTCGCCGGCGAGCAGGGCCACGTCCATGCTGCTGGCGCGTCCCGATTTCTGCAGGTCGCTTAACAGTTCCATTTCTCTCGCGTTCAATCCGAAGCCCTTGCCCAAAAGAAGATACTTCGGAATATCGGGCAGCAAGACCTTCCACATGGCAACGCGCCACTCGGTGGAAGCGTCCGCACTAAACCGCACCATGGGATCCACTTGAACCGGCAATACACTCAAAGTGCGCTGAAGAGAAAGGGGCAATCGATCCACAACCGGCAGCAAAAGGGACACAGTCAAGACGCCGATAAGAATCAGAATCGGTAGCAGCCGGGTGCGATACAACCTCTCAAAGCAAAACTGGCAAATAAAAACCAGAACGTACGTAACAAAGATCGAGCGAAAACCACCAAGAAATCCGACGATGACAACCCCCAAGAGGAATAGCAGTCGCCAGACATACCTCAAATCGGTCAAGCCGCGGATACCATACACTGCCAGCATGGAATAAATGATCCCCGAACAAGCCAAAGTAAGTCCGCTGAACTGAGCCAACGAACTTGCGACCACAATTTCATTGCCAATTGCCTCCAACCCTGCCTTTTCAACCGGGAAAATTGAAAAAAGGAAATAAAAACGCGGGTTGACCAACGGAGCCAGATTACCCACGGCGGCGGTCAACGCCCCAAGAAAATACAGGCTCACAAACAAGCTGGCGCGTCCGATCGGGATTCGTTGACTGGTAAGAGCAAAGTATCCAATGATCGCGCCCAAGAGCAGAACATACCGTTTGCCACCGCCCGTGCTGCCGCCCGATGCCCCGAAGCCGATGCCACCCGTGAATTTGGCGGTTATCAGTATTACGAGCGCCAAAAAAATCAGAGGCCAGGTTAACGTAGGAACACTCAAAAACTTCATCTCCTTGTTCAAGGTGCGTTGGAGGATGGCAATCATCAGGCTTGTTCCGGCCATTGTGAGCCACATCGGAGGGCCGCCCGGCAGGAAGGGTACCACCATGCTTGTGCTCCAAAGCATGATCAATAAAGGACGATGCCAGCGGAGCAGTATTGGCACGGTGAGCAAGAGCAAAACGAGCCCAACCGTGGCAAAAGTGGTGAAATCCAGAGGCGTTGCAAGCAGATAGCCAAGAAATATCGCCAAAGGCAGGCAGAGGCCGTAAATCAAAAGCGACCTAAATAGCGATACAGCGTTAGTCATTCGTCGTTACTAGTAGATTAGTAATTTGCCTCATTCGCAACCATATTCTCTCAACGAACGAAACGGCCCTTTTGATCAGCGGCAAAACGATTGAAGAACCCTTGGGTGACTTAGCGTCGCTCTACTGTTTACTTCGCAAAAAGTTTCGCCCCGCTATATCACCGAGAACTTCAACCGCGCCAGCAGCTGCTGCGTGCCGTTTACTTTCCAGGTGTTGCACTCACCTCACGACAGATATCAGCAAATGATTGGGCGAAGGCCTTTGATCGCCTCGGGTAGTCTTGCGCAGCGGTTTCCTCCACCGCTCGGTTCGGCCCCGATGGGTACATTCGCCAGACTTTCTCCATCGCATTCGCGAGTGCGTCCACGTCGTGTGGTTTGAAGTACAGCGTCTCGGGCGGGTTTTGCTCACGATGCACTTCCAGATCGGAAAGAATCATCGGCTTGCCAATGGTCTTGGTTTCTTCAACGGTCGTGCTCCATCCCTCATACAAGGAAGGGTTCAGAACACAACACGACTGCCGAATGAGGGCGTAAACATCGTCAAAATCCACCATGCCGAGGATAAAAATGCGATCGGAGAGACCATGATTTTGAATGTAACTGAACACCTTGCTCTTGTAATCGGGATTGCGCTTGTCGCTCAGGTTGCCCGAACATACCAGGCAAACGTGCAGATTACGTTCCGCAAGCATCTTCACGGCTTGGAAAGCGGTCAGGTGGTTCTTATGCATCCAAAGCTGATTTGGAAGGTAGATGAACTTGTCGGGGATTCGATGCTTCTGCAGCAAATACGTCGGATCAGTCTTTTTCACTTGTGCGGGCAGGTGCGCGACGAAGTTAAGCACTCGCGCTTTGGCGGCATGGGTCGGGTGAAGCCGAAGGAAACATTGCTCCGCGTGTAGGCTGCTGAAAACCATCCGGCTGCAATTGCGCGCCATGCGTCTGACCAAGTGATTCCGCAACATGATATCTCTCCTGCTAAAGAACTGGGGTAAATCCACATGCTGAAAGTCGGGAAACCAGCCCACGCTGGGGAGCGTGAACTTACGGGTCAACCCCTGACCAAAAACCACGTCAATTCCTTCACGCACGAGAACCTTCTCAAAGCGGCGTGCATTGATAATATCTCCGCCCGCTAACAATGAAACTCCTCGGCGAATGATCTCCGATGGAGAATAGGTCGATCCGCCAAACGGGCTGACTTCAATAACGCCATTGAAATACTCGGATACAAAGTCTTCTTGGCCTTGTGCCGGCGACACGGCCCGAATCAGAAACAGGCTTAACTGTTCCGGGATGGTAGTTCGTACCGCGTGACCGAGGTTCCTCAGGTAGGTTAGTCCTCCGGTCCAGCCGGAGCCTCCCATGTCGAATACACCCACTTTCATCAGTTGGGAATCTTTACCAAAGGCAACTTATCAAGTATTGCCCGCTCTTCCTCCGGGGTTAGGAATGACAGCCGCCCTTGAGGGTCCCGCGCCTCCCTGAATTTGCCCGCACAAAACGCCTCCTCAGAAGTCAATGCACGGAGTGAGGATGGTCGCAGGTCTTTCCTCACCCAAAATGCGTTGTTGCCGTAGCTATTGCAACAGACCAAATCGTATCCTTTCTCTCTGGCCAGAATCCAAAGCGCTTTCAGGGAGGCACCATAATAAATATGCGAATAATGAGCCTGACTGCGCATAAAGTTTTCGTGGTAGGGCACGGTGACCGCTCGCGACGGGCCAAAACGAAAGTTATACTCGGTGATGACAATGGCTGCTTCCACGCCATTGATTGCCTTCCAGACCCAATAGTCGTTACCATCGATGTCAATAGAGAGCAAACCAATGGTTTTGGATGAAAGATAGCGTTCTAAAAGTTGATTGATATTGGCGGTTGTGACAAAGGCGCACTCGGCCCGTAAGGCATGGCGACTGTAAATAGGATCACGCTTAATGATGTCAATATTCCTCTGTGAACCGTCCAGGACCACCCCAGACCAATTGTCCTTCATCAGGAGAAACCGCGTGTTGGACTCCCGGTAATCTTGGACTCCGAACTCCACGAAGATCCGTTGGCTTATTGGTACCACATGGACCAAGTGTTGTATGATACCATCGTCTCCCGCTTGAGAGAAAACCTGGTACTCACACTCACGCGGAAAGGAGGCCGAGGCGCTTAACTTATCCCGAACACGCCCTACATCAAAAGTCAGTCGCTCCACACGACGCTCAAGGTCGCTCAGCGTGAGCGGCATTCGAAGCCATGATCGGATATAGGCGCGGAGACTTGTCGGATCGAAGTTCATCACCCGTGTAGCAATCCCTCGTATTTGAGCAGTTCGCGCAAGCCGTCCCGAAGCGAAACCTCCGGTTGCCACGATAACATTCGGCGCAATTTGGTGA
Organism: uncultured Verrucomicrobiota bacterium; assembly: GCA_964651015.1. Taxonomy (GTDB): domain Bacteria; phylum Verrucomicrobiota; class Verrucomicrobiia; order Limisphaerales; family PALSA-1396; genus CAZYYS01. Next base: position 5,791 of record CAZYYS010000140.1, on the reverse strand, counting down.
TGTCGGCCCGTTGCACCAACTTGTCGGCCTTGCGGAAGCGGGCCGGGTCCACCTTTACCTCGATTGAATCGCCAAGCAACTCGGAAAGAAGTGCTACCAACTCATCCACCGAAGCATCTTCACCACTGGCAACGTTTACCGTCTGGCTGGAGGCTGGCGGTTTCGTCGCCAACATGCGAAGGCTCTTCGCCGTGTCGAAAGTGTGGACGTAGTCCCGGCGCGGTTTGGTATTGCCCAAAGACAATTGGCGGCCCTGCTTGAGTTGGCTCAGGATTTCAGGAACCACATGAGCGTTGGTTTCACGCGGCCCATAGTTGTTGAACAGGCGGCAGATGGTTACCTTGAGTCCATTGGCAGAGGACTGCCAACGACAGAGTTCCTCCCCAAACCATTTGCTCCAACCATAAATATCGACAGGGCTGACCAGACTGTCCTCATTCAGGGCTGCCGGAGAATCGGCGTAAATGGCCCCGCTGGACGCGTAAAGGAAATGTTCCACCTTGGCCGCGACGCAAGCCCGCAGTAATCCCATCGTTGCTTCCACGTTAACTCGCAAGGTGCGTTCCGGGTTGGCGTTGCATTCGGGAATGAAATGAATGGCGGCCAGGTGAAAGACTGTTTTGGGTTTCAAATCGGCGAGTGTCGCGGCCACGCGCTCTTGTTCCGTCACATCCATTTCCAGCACTCGAGCCGACGCCAAATCATCGATATCCGGTGCGGTTCGGTTGCGGTTGTCGAGCACCACCAGTTCCTCACCCGCTTGCAATAACTGTCGCACAAGCTCATTGCCGATAAAACCCAACCCGCCGGTAACAATGTTCATCAGAATAATTTAACGCAAAAAGCGTTGCTGAGTCATCTAGTGAAGTCAACATTCCAATCCGAAAACTGCGGATTCAACACGCACCGACTGCCGCATTCGTTGACCATCTCGCTTAATCAGCTTGGGTGGTCGGAACGTTTGCCGATCGCACGACGACACCTAACCCGCGTTCGCTTCATCTTGAGATAGCACGCCAACAGAAGTGAAGGGTAGGCTGACAACGTGCCCTCCATCCACCAACCTACCGGGCGTCGTTCGGGATTAATCAGCGCGCGTAATATCTCCCCAGCAGTCCATTGCGGTATCATGCCTTCAAAATATCGTTCGATCTGATCGGTGGAGTAAGGGAACGCGGCCCATGCCAATGCCTCTGCCTGAGTTGGGTCTTCATAGAACAAACGGTATATTTCTCGTGTCACACTATGGAATTCCGGTTGGGGATAGTCGTAGGCAGGTTGATGAGCGAGCCAAGTGTCGGTGAACTTCAACACCGCTTCTTGCAAACTGATCAACCCCCAATTCAACGCTGCCTCATTTGCCTGTGCCTCCATTAGCGGCAAGATGCGTCCATCTTTTGCTTGGTAGCCAACCACCGATCCGTGATCGGCAGCGGCAAACAGTTCAAACATCACCCCATTTTCGTCGCGGATGTCCTCATGTGATTCAGGACTATGCGGCCAGTAGGCCACGAGTACTTGGTCGTCCGAGAATTTCCTGACGGTCCGCAGACCAAAATAGAATCCCGTCAGCCGGCTTGTTTCAGTTCGTCCGCTCGTAAACAGCAGCTTGGCCAGACTTCGCTGCATGTTTCCATTCCAACCAATATCCACCACGGCGCGTGGCGTTCCGTCGAAAAAATTCTCCTGTTCCAAATAACGCAACACCAGTTTCCGCTTTGCTTCAGCCGACACTTCAATGGCGCGCGCCAATTCCGGTGTCAGCAACAAATTCCCCAAGTTTGTGCGCAGTTCCCGAGTTAGATTCTGTTTCCAGATGCTTTCGGATAAGCCTGCGGCTTTGAGCTTCGCGGCGAAGTCGTCCGCCGACAGCCCAACCCGTTCAAGGACCTGCTCCACCGACAAGAAACGCGTGGGCGCCAAAAGCCACTCCAGATCTTCCTTGGAGAACCGGTCGATGGACGCCGGATGCCACGCCTGCCGGGAGCCGTAAAGGTAACGGCACTCAATCGGTGTTTTGCGCGCAGCCACAATCCGTTCCGCGATTCGATGCATGATCTGCCCATCGCGCGCAACAAAGTACAATCGCTTCACGCCTCGCTTTGATGCTTCGTCCAGACACCACTCGACAAAGGCAAACCATAATGGACCAACGACGTTGCTCCCACATTCCCAGACGACCCGCTGATGCGTGTCCGCTTCCGGACAATCTAACCGCACCAGGCGCATGGTGCCTGCCAAACGGGACCTCCACAAACTGACGAAGTCCTCCCGACCACGCGCCAACAGTTCATAGCGATTCAGCCGCGTGGTCGTGACAAGTTCTGCGTCGATGCCTTCTGCGCGTGGAGAGATCAAGTCAGCACGTTCGTTATCGCCGATGTGCTTCCACGAAACTGGTGAAGTCGGCAACTCCCGGCGGATACTTTGGAACAACGTGCCGGCGGCCTTCGATGCGCGTGCTTCGCCGGAGAGATAAATACGATCGCCTTCTTGGAAAAATCCGTGGCGTGCCAGCAGTTTCTTCACAAGTGCCGTCGGCAAATACATGTCCGAAATAAACAGGACAAGATCGGCTCGCGTACGCTCTTGCGCGACTCGCTGGGCCATGCCCGGAACGGGCTGCAATGCCAGTTCCTCCAGATGCAGTTCCATTTCGCGGAGACGATCAGCGTTTTGGTCATCCAGACCGAGCACTTGCTGGAGCACGGTGTAAATCTCTTGGTGTTGTACTTCATGCCTAGGTGCGCTTTGTCTAGCAGTGACCTCGGCTGCGACGCGGCGGCGCGCAAACTCTTCCGGGGTGACAGTTACGAGGCCGCTGGCGACCACTTCCGCACCGAGCTGAACAAACAGGTCTCTGGCGACAGCAAAGGTTCGTGTCAGGAGAGTGTCAAAGACATCGAAGGAGACCACTCTCATGGTTCAGGCTTTTCGCGCCACTCCGAGCAAATTGAGCGACAGCGGCACCTCGCGTCCCTGCGCCGGTCCCAATTCCGCCATCATCTGCAACCGCCGAAAGAGCCGGAAGAAACGGAACGCCCACCAATGCCTTGTCCCGCTCACCGGCAGCCAGACATTTCTAGGTCGCTTGTTGAACTCGTAACCTTGAATGCGGATCTCGCTGAAGCCGCCGTTATAGAGCAGAAAATCCAGACTGTGTTCGGTGAAACTGGTTTGGTGAGTCCAACAAATGTAGCGCCACCGGGAAGCGAGGACCGAGTTGGCATTGGGAACGGTGCAAATCAATGTCCCGCCCGGGACGAGGGCCGTTGCCAATGCGTGAACAAATTCCAGTTGTTGGCTTACCGGAATATGTTCGATCAGGTCCAGGGCGAGAATGCTGTTAAACTTGGACTGCCTCTCGCTCAGATAGGCCACCGTATTGCTGCTCAAATCCACATTCAAACCCTTCGCCTTGCAGGAGTCGGCTTGTGACCGATCGCTTTCGACTCCCGAAACCTCAGCGTAACCCAGGTGCTTCAGAGCCAAAAGCGCGAACCCCATGCCGCAGCCGACATCAAGGACACGAGCTTTGCGATCCGCAGGAAGGTGATCGGCCAGCAATTCAGAGTAGAACTTGACCATCGCCTGCACATGCTCAGGCGTGTCTGAATGCCATTTCCGATAAATTCTGGAGTAATCAAACGTCATTTGTCGCGGCCATCATGGGACAAGGTTTTCGCACAGGGCAACCTTGATTTCGTGGGTTTGCATCAGTCGGCCTTGCGCGACACCGCCATGATGTTGAGGGACAATGGCACGGTTCGGCCCTGGGCAGGCCCCAATTCCGCCATCATTTCCAGTCGGCGCCAGAGCCGAACAAATCGGAACGCCCACCAATGCCGCACGCCTCCCTTTGGCAGCCAAGTCATTTTGGGCTTCAGATTGAATTCAATGGGCTCGATGCGAATGTCTTCAAATCCCCCGTTGAAAAGCAGGAAATCCAGACTGTGCTCCGTAAAACTGCTGTGATGAGTCCAATCATTGTACCGCCAGCGTTCGGCTATGACAGAGTTGGCGTTGGGGACTGTGCATATGAACCGACCTCCCGGCACCAGCGCTCCGGCGATCGCATCCACGAACGGAAGTTGGCTGATGACCGGAATATGTTCAATAACATCCAAGGAGATGATCAGATCATATTTCGTTGGTGACGATTTTAGAAACGCAATGGTGTCTTCGGATAATTCGACCTTGAGGTGTTTGGCCCGGCACGAATCAACCTGGCCTTGGTCCGACTCAACACCGGCGACGTCCGTGAAGCCAAGGTCTTTCAAAGTCAAGAGTGTGAATCCCATGCCGCACCCGACATCGAGTATGCGGGCGCGGCGATCCTCTGGCAGATGTCCTGACAGCAGCCGGCCGTAGTAATCCATCATGGCCGTCCGGTGCTGCTCGGTGTCCGAATGCCACTTCCGGTAATAGCGCGTGTAATCAGTTTTCATCTCAACTGTTTAAGCGCGTGGAAAAAAGTCGGCAGGCGAAACGGCAGGCAGAAGGCTTTTGTCTGGATCAACGCGCACTCGCGAAGCTCACTGAAGATGAACGAGGACAAATGTCCGGCCATCCAACTGGCAATCACGACGGCGCACGCCGCTCCGCGCGCGCCCAAAAAGCGCATCAGCCACAGAGCCAACGCGACATTCGCTGCGATTCCGATCAGGGCGGCAAAGGTGTGATAAATCGTTTTGTTCTCCAGCAGGAAATACTGGGCGCGCACCGAGGCGTTGAAAGTTATCGGAGCCGTCCAAGTTTGAATCAAAAGCACGCCGATGGCATCGTCGTATTTCTTTCCGTAAATCAGCGGAATGATAAACGGCGCCAGCAGCGTTGTCCCTGCGGCCACGACGTAACCAAGACCAGTCATCAGATCGAATACAGTCTGCAACTTCTGCTTGTAGGCTGCCGGGTTTTCCTGGCGTTTGGCAACCAGGATGGGATAGATCGTGACCAGGATGATTGACGGAATGAACGCCCACATTTCAGTTACCTTCACGGAGGCGTAATATATCCCCATGCTGTATTTGCCGAGAACCGTCATGACCATGATCTGTTCAATCCGCATGTAAATGGCCACCAGCACGCCCGAAAGAATCAACGGCCAGCAGTCTCGCAGCATCGTCCGGCACAAATCGCGGGCGAATCTCCATTGCTTCACAAATTGCCCGCGCCAATGAAAGACCCAGATCAACGCCGCCGCACCGAACGCTGCGTCCAGCACCTGCGCCCAGGCAAACATGACCAACGATGCTCCGCCGAACACCAATCCGATCTTGATCGCCGAGACGAGCAAGGCTGCCACAAGCCGGGCCAGCACGGTATGTTTGGCCTGAATGTTCTTTTGAAACCAAAGCTCAATGACATCGAACGCCCCCGGCAAAAAAGCGGTGGCCACGATCAAGCTCAGAATGGTCGTGCATCGGTCATCAGCCGTCAGCAGTGCGGTCAATCCCACCAGCCCCATGGCGGCAATCCCGCCCGCAATCCGCAGGACAAATGCGGTTCCCAGAATCGCACTGGTTCTCTCCGGCGCTTTCACCAGTTCGCGCACCACAATGCCCTCGAACCCGAGACTGGCCACGGCGGAAAAAATCGTTGTCAACCCGATGGCGTAATTCAGCACGCCGAATTGATCGACTCCCAGATAACGGCTGACAAAACCCAACACCAACAAGCTGGCGACAATGCGCACCAGCCGGCTGACCACCAGCCAGAACAAGTTGGCGCTGATTTGATTGAACCGCCCGGGTAGCATTTAGCAGCAAGGCTTTTATGGGTTTCGGCTGGC
>CAZYYS010000139.1:5076-14130 GCA_964651015.1 uncultured Verrucomicrobiota bacterium | reverse complement strand
TTCAACCGGCCTCCGGCCAGATGTACGCAACGGTTCACCGCTTTTTCACCGGAGAACGCGGGCGACGATGGACCATCGAGATAAAATGCAACACCGCCATCATACGTGGCGTGACGTTTGTGACCGCTGGCATCCATCGCGACCGGCGCCCCGAACTCACCCAGTCGCCAGTAAGCGAAGGGCTTCGCCGCCAGCACAGCTTGCGCGTATTCCCCGTGCGTTTCGACCAACTTGCGGCGCGGTTTGCCGGCGACTTCCTCCAGCAGCCGCAGAACAGTGTCGGCAATCCTCGGCTCGGCGTTGACTTCCAGTCCAGCAGTGCGCGCTGCCCAGGTGGTATAACCGCCGAGTCGGTGCTGTTCGGGCGGCGGAATGTAACCTTCAGCACCGTTGGCCAGTTCGATGTTGAACGTGGGCTGCAATGGGCTTTGAGTTTTGATTTTGAGACCGGTGATCGCGAAGACTTCGTTCGGCATGGCAGTGATGCCGAGGTCGCCGATGCGAATGGCCTGAAGTTTTAGCTCGGCGGTGGGCCGCTGGCGCAGATACACCTGTTCATAGGCGTAAACTTCCGGCAGGTTGCGCGGCAACCGGCCATTCATTTCAGCGACCAGATTCTTCGCCCAGGCGAGTCGTGTCTCATCGCAGAGTCGGAAGTCAAGCTTCAGTTTGGCCTCTGCCATCTTGAGCGGCACCCAGTCGTGATACTGGATTGTCAGGTAGGCTTTTAAGGCAACTTGCGCCACTTCTTCCGAGTATTTGTCGAGGCCGGGAGACTGGCGTGGCGCGCCGTAGTCCATCCACATTTGATCGCCGCTGGTGCCTTGGCTCATGACGCCAACGAACGGCGGCTGGCTTCCATTCGCGCAGAGGTGTCTTTCGATGTTTCTGGCGAATCGCCCGAAGTAGTCGGCGGAGATCGGTTGCGAATCGTAGTAATGCATCGAGTAATTGGCCAACACCGCGAGCGGCTTGCCGTCCGACGATCGGATCGACAACACCGAGAGGTCCGGGTCAACGGGACCTGAAGGGCCGATGGCGTCGGGCGATTGGAAGCCTGGATGCATGTTGGCCCTCACACTGAGTTCACCGAACGGATCTTTGATCAGCTTGTCCGGGCGGCGAATCCAGCGCCGGCAATGAGTATGATCGTAATCCTGGACGACCGTCCAGCCCACGCGCGCTGGCGCAAGGTTCGCGACGGCCTGCCTGATGCCCTCGGCGATGCGACCCGGCAGAAACTTCACATATTCCTCGTCAGGCGGCGTGCCCAACCCACCCATGCATGAGGGCGCGGAGTGCGTGTGTGTCGCCGAGATCAGCATCCGGTCGGTGCGAATGCCGGTTTGCTGGTGCGCCAGTTCCTTGGCGCGGTCGAGCAAATCGCGCGGCATCATGCAACTATCAACGACCACGATGGCGACCCGCTCCCGACCGTCGTCGAGCACCAGACATTTCGAGTAAAGCCGGTCCGTGATCTTGTCCGCGACGCGGTCGGTGAAACTGCCAAGCACGTGAACAGGGAGCTTCTCCGGCGTAACATCCATCGAACAAGCTCCGGCGCGGAAAAGGCGTTTGCTTTGAGCCGCACTTGATTCGGCGAGGGACAAAACCAACAGCGGGAGGAGTAGGAAAAATGGCCAAATCCTTGTTTGTGGTTGAGTCGGTGATGAGGTGAACATGCCTGGATGTTGCCATGCTACCGCGAATACTGTCAAACGGTCAGGTTTCTCCAAGTGTCGCAAGCTGCAGGTTCTCAGAGGAGTTCACAGGGGTGTGGAGAGTGTCATTTGGCCGTTTGCTGAAGTTCCCGGCGCTGCCAGTCGTGGCAATTCTCATTGTTTTCTCATCTTGGCTAAATTATGGTGAATCGTCGTGAAAGTGCTTTTCGTCGAAGACTACAAGTCGCTCCGGAACTCCGTGTCCAAGGCAATCCGGGAGATGGGTTGGGCTGTCGATGCCGCGCCAGATGGGGCGGAAGGCAAGTGGTTCGCCGAGAATCATACCTACGATGTGATTGTTCTGGACTTGATGCTCCCGAAGGTGCCTGGACTGGATATTCTTCGTGAACTTCGGGAAAGAGGAAGCACCACGCCCGTCATCATCTTGACCGCAAAGGATGGGGTTGAGGATCGGGTGAAGGGGCTCGACATGGGGGCGGACGATTACCTGGTGAAGCCCTTCTTTCTAGGCGAACTGATGTCGCGGCTCAAAGCGTTGGTGCGACGATCCTACAACCAGCAGGATCCCACCCTCCGCGTCGGCAATCTGGAGATTGACACGAACGCACGCCGCGTTCAGCGAAATGGGCAGGAGATCGAACTCACGGCGCGCGAGTACGCGTTGCTGGAGTATCTCGCCCGGCGACAAGGACAATTGGTGACGCGCACACAAATCTGGGATCACGTGTACGAATACTACGGCGGGTCGGGGAGCAACGTGGTGGATGTGTACGTCGGCTACCTGCGAAAGAAACTGCATCTGCCTGACATGCCGTCGCTCATTCACACCCGACGCGGGCAGGGATACATCCTCGAGGAGGAGAAATGATATGAACTCGCTGCGTTGGAAACTCATCGTCGGCATTCTGACGGGCATCACTTTGCTGCTCGCCGTGGGCGGCGCCGTTGCTTATCTCAACACCAAAGAGCGGCTCCGTACGGAGTTCGACCGCAGTCTGGTCCAGCGGGCGGTTTCGTTGGCGGCGATGATCGAGGAGGAAGCGGGCCGCCTGCAAATTGGCTGGCTCGAAATACAAAACAACCCGCCGGGACACCTCGCTGGAATCGATTACTACTCGGTTTGGAAGAAAGAAAACGGCGAAGTGGTCACCGCGTCGCTGGACATGAATGGCGAGGGTCTTCCTCGTTTTGGAGGGCCGCTGGCCAAGCCCGAGTTACGGGACATCATCCTGCCGGGAAACCGCTCCGGACGCTGCGTCGGGATCGAGTTTGAAGCCCACCGTGGTTTGCCTGGCGTAATAGACGACGACGACGAACCGGGAATTGCCCGGGCAGGTGACGAGGCAAAGCCGCAAGGACCGTTGGTGGTTCAACTCGTCATCGCAAAAGCCGATACGGTGGCGCCGACCCTGGCAGCGATTCAAAGATCGTTGATTGGGTTGTGGGCCGGTTGCACGGCTCTCGGTGGGTTGATCATCTGGTGGATCGTCCGCCGGGGCTTGCGACCACTGGAGCAATTGAAGGCGCAGATCGGTGGCTTGGAGGAAGGAGTGGCTGGCCAGCGAATTGTGTTGGCAAGGCAACCTGCCGAATTGGAACCCGTGACCAGGGAGTTGAATTGTCTGCTGGAGCGGATTGAGAAGACGCTCGTCCGCGAACGAACCCTCACGTCCAACGTCGCCCATGAACTGCGAACGCCGATCGCCGGACTGCTGTCCACTCTGGAAGTGACGTTGAGCCGTCTGCGTTCACCCGAGCAATACCGCGAATCGACCCAGGAATGCTTCGACATCGCCAAACGGATGCATTGGTTGGTCAACAATCTCCTTTCCATCACTCGCATCGAGGCGGGCAATGTGCAGTTGCACAACCAACTGGTAACAATTGAGAACACCCTGCCGGAGTGGTGGCGACCATTTGCTCCGCGCGCGGAAGATCGCGGCCTCCGAGTTGCGTGGGAACTGGAACCGGGCGCCCAGCTCGAGACGGACCCCGAGTTCCTCCGGGTCGTGGTGACCAACCTTTTCGACAACGCCGTTTCTTACACGCCGGAGGGCGGGACAATTTGTATCGGAGCCAGGTCTGACGGGACCATCTCGGTGGCCAACCAAGCCGTCGATTTGAACGCCGAGGTCATCGAGCACGTTTTTGATCCATTTTGGCGAAACTCCGGGGCGCGTGATGGGGACGGTGCCCACGCCGGGCTTGGCCTGAGTCTCTGCAAGAAGATCATCGAACTGCTCGGTGGCCGTATCAGTGCATGGATCAAGGAGCCGGAAAGAGTGTTTGTCGTGCGGCTGGAAATGGCCTGCTCCGAGAGCCGGTCGGTGGAACCCACAGTTGCGTCAGAATTGTATCTTCGCCCGAAGGTCCGGGCGTTTGATTTTCCCCTCGGCGCGACCGGCAACAAGAGTGCGCCGCTGAATTGAACCACCGGCAAAAGAGATGAATTGTTTGGGAAGGAATCTGTTCGTGGGGATGGTGGCGGCGCTGGCCGCAGGCCGGGTTACGGCACAGATCGCAACGTTCACGTCGCAGTTCCCCATCGACGATTGTCACTTCAGCACTTTTGGAGGGCAGCCCCATTTCATTCTCAATCCCGGCCACCAACGGGTGCTGCGGGGCGAGGAATTCGGCGAGCAGAAGGAGGTAACCATAACTTCGCTCAACGCGACGAAAGAAATCACGCTGTCGGCCAGCGGCAAGACTCGAAAGATTTTGACGCGAGTGGTCGAGGAGCGGGAGAAAGTGAATGGCGTACTGACCGAAGTTGGCCGGTTTTGGTACGCGCGGTGTGTCGAAACGGGTGACGTCTATTTCTTCGGCGAAGAAGTCGATTTATATGAGAACGGGGGCATCAGCAGCCAGAGCGTCTTGTGGGAGGCGGGAGTCGATGGCGCGCTGCCGGGGATCATCATGCCGCGTACTTTTATGCTCGGCGCCCGGTACTTTCAGGAGCAGGCACCCGGGTTTGCCCTCGACCAAGCCGAAAACGTCGGCATGGGACTAACGATCGTGACGACAGCGGGCACATTCGAGAATTGCGTCCAGGTCAAAGAATACGATGGTCTGAGGCCGGGGGTTACACCAGCGGTCAAAACCTACGCTCCCGGCATCGGCCTGATCAACGATGATGACCTTCTCAAGCTCGCAGAATTCCATCTAGGGAAGACGGCTGGCCTGCCAGGCGGTTGCACCTTCGTCCCTTTCAGCAACCACCCATTTTTCCCGTTCTCGCCCGGCCGGCAACTCGTTCTTGAAGGTCAGGAGGATGGCGAACAAGTTGTCTTGACCATCAGCGTGCTGGACCAGATCAGGGAGATTTCCTTGATGGTTGATGGCGAGGCAAGAGTCATCCCGACGCGCGTGATTGAAGAACGTGAAACCAAGAATGGCGAACTGGCCGAAGTGTCGCGCAACTTTTTCGCGCAATGCGTTGAGACGGGAGACGTGTATTATTTTGGCGAAGAGGTTGATGTCTATGCCGGCGGCGAAATCGTGGGACACGGCGGGACGTGGCTCGCCGGAGTTGGCAATGCCCAGCCGGGGATTATGATGCCGGGAAGTTTTGTGGTCGGCGCCCGGTATGCTCAGGAAATGGCGCCCGGAGTAGCCATGGATCTGGCAGTTAACTCGGCAGCCGGGATCACCAGCACGGTGCCGGCGGGCACGTTCACCGGCTGTGTACGCGTCACGGAAACGAACCCGCTCGTCCCCGGAGAAGACCCCAGCTCCAAGACCTACGCGCCGGGCATCGGCCTCATCAGTGACGACGCCTCGAAACTGACGGCTTTCACGGATCCCAACGCCGCGACCGGTTTACCCGTACTCTCCATTCAGGACTCCATCCTCCTCATCTGGCCGCTGATGGAACGGGCGTTCCGGGTTGAGAGTTCCTCGAACTTGACCAACTGGTTGCCCGTTCCGCAAACCGCCGTGCCGGTTGACGGTCGCTATCAAATGTCCGTGCCACGAAACACAGGGGAGAAATTTTTTCGCCTTTCGACACCCTGATCAACCGCGCCGACTGATCGCGGAATGCGACATACGTTGCGTGGGAGTGCGCGGCGCGGGCCAGATGACACGCGAAGTATGGTTGTCAGCGGCCGAGACCGGCGCGCGCCCTTGAAACAGACCGCCCCAGGTACGACCATTCCACTTTGCGCAACCATGCGCACCCGGCCGCGGACGTCATCGTTGCCAGAAGATCGTCACTGTTTCGGACGGACGCATCCGGGTTCAAGTCCAGAAGCGGTAAATCCTCCTCGCAGCGGACTCTGAAGTGGCTTGAGCCGGGCGCTTGGAATCCCTCCCCGCACCCACCCTTCAGCCTCTCCTTTAACGCAGGGGAACCGCCAAGGTCCCGGCCATTGCTCACGAGATTCTCATGCGCGCCTCATGCTTCTCTCATCCGCGCCGCCGTTAAATGAGCGCGTTGATGAACTGAATCATCGACACGATGCGCGCGGTGTTTGGACTTGTCCCGCGGGCATCGTGAACCGGACTACAAGTTTCGAGAACCAAAATGAAAGTGCAAAGGCACGTTTGGGGTACAACAACAGAAACGCGCGGGCGTCTTCACAGATTGGAACACTCCGTTCCGGTCGGCGCAGCGCGCCAGGAATCGCTCGCTTGCCATACTGCAGGCGGAGTGTTTCAAAGATTGGAGTAAACGAAGTTATGAACACAACCACTCATCAAAGCGCACCATTCAGCAAAAACGAATCGGTGAAACAGACAATCACGCTCACGCTGCTCGGCTTATTGCTAGCCGCCATGCCTGCCCCAACTTGGGCCGAGGATGACGACGCGAAGAAGGAAACTATTCCCTTCTCGGATGCGCGAATCAGAATCGAAGTGAACGCGACCGACGGCGATTCCGGCCTGCATGTCTTGCTTGATGCCGAAGGATGGAAGCACGTAAGAATCTACGACCCGAAAGGAAAGTTGGTTTTCTACGTTGCGGGTGGGGGAAGCGTGAAGAAGACCGGGTTGACCGAACTATTCTTCGAAAGCGCGGAACCCGGGTTTGAGGAATTGCCGTTGGACGAATTCCTCAAGCGATTTCCCGCGGGTGAATACCAGTTTGTCGGGCTGACGATTACGGGGAAAACGCTGTCGAGTAAAGCCATCCTTACCCATGCGCTTCCAAACGGGCCCGTGCTCTTGTCGCCGGCCGAGGGTTCGGTGCAGGACCCCGCGAACACCGTCATCAAGTGGCAACCGGTTGCGGATCCGCCGGGCAGCCGGATTGTCCGCTACGAAGTGATTGTGGTGGACGAGAGCTCCGTGCCCAAACGAGTTCTCAGTGCAGTGGTTCCTGCCACAGTGACCAGCATGGTGGTTCCGCCAACTTTCCTGCTGCCGAATGGTTCGTACAAGTACGAAGTGCTCGCGATCGAAGCCGGCGGAAATCAGACGCTCTCGGAGACGGCGTTCCGTACCGGACCGTAGTGCAATGGCATGGCGACCAACTGCGGAGCGCCCCGGCGGCAAATGCCAATCAGTGCCACTGGTTGCGACGCAACTCCGCCGTGCCGAGCCGCTAGCCCGGGGCGACGGAAAGCGCCACGCGCCCGTCGTAAACGAGACCGATGAATCATGGGCAGCGTGCGGCGGCCCGAGTCGTGGGAAGAAATTCCCGATCTTGAGCCGCCGCAGACTACGGTCCCGCCCGGAGCCGTCAGCCCTCTCGCGGGTTGGTCTTGCAGTGACGCCTCCGCTGCATTTGCAGGAACCGGCGCTAAAGAGCATACTGTAATGTCCGTTCCCGCGTCGGTACAGATTCAGCCGCATCCCCCCCCGCATTCGATCGCTGCTCTGCATTGGACTGCCCAAGATTTGATCTGGACGCCAAACTTCGCACTGCTAACACTCAATCCGACAGCCTGCTATGCAAGACTACGAAAAACTCGGCGTGTTCTACCTCGGCCGCTACTACGACCTGAAAAGGAAAAAGAGCAAACCCGAACCCGTGCTCTACGATTCCAAACACCTGGTCACGCACGGGATGGTTGTTGGCATGACGGGCAGCGGCAAGACCGGCCTCTGTTTCGACATCATCGAAGAGGCCGCTATCGACGGTATTCCGTCCATCGTGATCGATCCGAAAGGCGACCTCGGCAATTTGATGCTCACGTTTCCCGACTTGCGTCCGCAGGATTTCGTGCCGTGGATAAACGAGGACGAAGGGCAGAAGAAGGGTATGTCCGTCGCCGACTTTGCCGCGCAACAGGCCGAACTTTGGCGCAAAGGCCTCGCCACTTGGGATCAGGACGGCGAACGCATCCGGCGTTTGCACACCGCGGCTGACTTCGCCCTCTACACGCCGGGCAGCAGCGCGGGCCTGCCGGTTTCGATTTTGAAATCGTTCGCCGTTCCACCACCGGAAATCCTCGAAGATGGCGAACTGTTGCGCGAACGAGTGAATTCCACCGTGACAGGCCTGTTGGGTCTCGTAGGCATCAATGCCGATCCGGTCAAAAGCCGCGAAAGCATTTTGCTCGCGAACCTGCTGCAAAGCGCTTGGGGCAAAGGCCGCGACCTCGACCTCGCCGGGCTGATACAAGAAGTCCAAAACCCGTCGGTGCAACGAATCGGTGTGATTGACGTGGAGGCGTTCTACCCGGCGAAGGATCGCTTTGAGCTGGTGATGCAACTCAACAACCTGCTCGCGTCGGCCGGCTTCGCGGCGTGGATGCAGGGCGAGGTACTCGACGTGGGCCGGCTGCTTTACACCGACGCTGGTAAGCCCCGCGTCGTGATTTTCTCAATCGCGCACCTTGGCGATTCGGAGCGGATGTTTTTCGTCACACTGTTGCTCAACCAGGTCCTGAGCTGGATGCGCGCCCAATCCGGCACGAACAGTCTGCGTGCGCTGGTTTACATGGACGAAATCTTCGGCTACTTCCCGCCGGTCGCCAATCCTCCCTCCAAGCAGCCGCTCCTGACTCTGCTCAAACAAGGGCGCGCGTTTGGTGTGGGCGTCGTGCTCGCCACGCAAAATCCCGTGGACCTCGACTACAAGGGCCTCGCCAACATCGGCACGTGGTTCATCGGACGGTTGCAGACCGAGCGTGACAAAGCCCGCGTGTTGGAAGGCCTTGAAGGCGCTGCTGCCGGACGTGGTGCGAAGTTCGACCGCCCCGCTACCGAGCAAATCCTTGCCGGACTGGGCAGCCGCGTTTTTCTGTTACACGACGTTCACGAGGACGGCTCAGAAATCTTCGAATCCCGCTGGGCGATGTCGTATCTGCGCGGGCCGTTGTCGCGGCCGCAAATCAAGTTGCTGGCGGATACCGGTCGCAATACTTTAAGTGCATCATCCGCCTCTGCTGCATCACCATCGCCAACCAAATCTTCCTCGCCAATA
>CAZYYS010000139.1:0-5066 GCA_964651015.1 uncultured Verrucomicrobiota bacterium | reverse complement strand
GAGTCTGCTGCCGCCGCGCCCGGTGCTGCGCCTTCGCCCTCCGCACGTCCAGTGTTGCCACCGCAGGTGCCGCAGTTTTTCGTGCCGGTGCATGGGGCTGTACCGCCGGGTAGCACGATTTATTACCAGCCGCGTCTGCTCGGCGCCGCGCAAGTGCGCTACGCTGATGCCCGACTCAAGATTGATTTGTTGCAGGAGGTCATGGCCATGACCGAGATCACCGACAACGCCGTGCCAGTTGATTGGGCCGCCGCTGAGGAACTCGCGATCACCGCAAACGATCTGGAGAAAAATCCAACCGAAGCGGACTACGCTCCGTGCGCGCCGGCGGCCAGCCAGGTGAAAAACTACGCCAATTGGGCGAAGGACTTTACGACATGGATTCAGAACACTCGCAAAATGTCGCTCCTCCGCTCTCCTTCGCTCAATCAATTCTCCAAGCCCGGCGAGGAAGAGCGCGATTTTCGCATCCGACTCCAGCAAACCACGCGCGAATTGCGCGATGGCGCGGCAGAAAAATTGCGCTCAAAATATGCGCCGAAGATCGCGGCGTTGCAGGAACGCCTGCGCCGGGCCGAGGCGGCGAAAGACCGTGAAGTCGAACAAGCCAAGCGAGCCAAAATGGACACCATTATTTCCTTTGGCTCCACGCTGCTGGGTGCCTTTCTTGGCCGCAAGGCCGTTTCCGCCGGTACAATCGGCAAGGCTGCCACCACGATGCGCAGCGCCGGTCGCGCGATGGAACAAACCAGCGACGTCGGCCGCGCGCAGGAAACGGTCGAAGCCGTGCAGCAACAATTGCAGGACTTCGAAGCGCAATTCCAGGCCGAGGTGAATGCGGTCACGAGCGCCCGCGATCCCGCGACCGAAACGTTGGAGACGGTGGATCTGCGGCCCACGCGCACAAACATCAACGTGCGATTAGTGGCACTGGTGTGGCTACCTTTCAAGCGTGACACGATTGGCGTGATGAATCCGGCTTACTGAACTGAGAGACTGAACAAACATGCCGGTGCGCAATACACTTATCGGCACGGCACACTTCAAGCCGAAGTTGTTTCCTTCAGTGCTGTGTTCTGTTTGGTTGGGGTACTGCGGTCTAATTTTGCAAGCGGTCGTAGCCGCCGACCAGTTAACCGCTCCTCTCTCACCTAGACAGCAATCAGCATCCTTTCGTCTGGCGGACGAGCAGTTGAGTATCGAGCTCGTTGTTGCAGAGCCGGATGTTGTCAGTCCGGTGGCCATCGCTTGGGATGCTGACGGAAGAATGTTTGTTGCGGAGATGAGTGATTATCCGAACGGCACAAACGGAGGCCGGATGAAATTATTGGAGGATCGCGACGGCGATGGACGTTACGAAAACGCAGCTATCTTTGCCGACAAGTTGTCGTTTCCAAACGGCGTTTTACCTTGGAACGGCGGCATACTGGTCACGGCAGCGCCAGACATTTTGTTTTTCAAAGACACCGACGGTGACGGACGCGCGGATGAACGTCGCGTTCTGTTCACTGGCTTCGGCCAGGGCAATCAACAATTGCGCGTGAACGGTTTGTTCTGGGGATTGGACAACTGGGTTTACGGCGCCAACGGTCGCAGCGATGGAGAGATTCGGCGACCGGAGGATCCGTCAGGAAAAAGTGTTTCATTGCGCGGTCACGATTTTCGATTTCGTCCCGACACCGGTGAGTTTGAAACCATCGCGGGGCGAAGTCAGTTCGGATCCGCGCGCGACGATTGGGGCAATCGGTTTCTTTCGTGGAACACGATTCCCATCCGCCACGAAGTGTTGCCGGAGCGCTACGTGAGTCGGAATCTAAACCTGACCACCACGGAATCGCTGCTGGACATCATTCCGCCGGGCGATGATGGGCGCGTGTTTCCACTCACGCCGCCACCGCTGGTTTTCAACAACGAATCATCCAGCCACTATAACGCGCTGGCCGGCTTGACAATTTACCGCGGCGACGCGCTTGGCGAGAAATATCGCGGCAACGCCTTCGTTGGCGAGTCGCTGCGAAACCTGGTTCATCGCCGGGTCCTGATGCCGAACGGGGTGACATTTACGGCCAGGCGTGAAGAAGAAGGGAAGGAGTTTCTGGCTTCGAGCGATCCGTGGTTTCATCCGGTGAACTTTGCCACGGGACCGGATGGCGCGCTCTATATCGTCGATTTCTATCGGCGCTTCGTCGAGCACCCGGGATTTGTGCCGGGAAACTTACGGGAACGAATTCAATGGCGAACGGGTGCCGAACATGGCCGCATCTGGCGAATCCACCTCAGGGATGCAAAGTTCAAAGCTCGCGGTGCAAAGCCTCAATTGAGTCATGCCAGCGGAGCCGAATTGTTGGCGCAGTTGGGAAACCCAAATGCGTGGCGGCGCGACACCGCACAGCGGTTGCTCGTTGAACGTCAGGACCACACGGCAATTCCGGCCCTGAAAGCCTTGATCCGAAAAGGACGAACGCCCGAAGCACGAGTTCAAGCCCTGGGAACCTTACGCGGACTTCGCGTAAATCAGCTTTGTGCCTTGGACGACGACACCCTTGCCATCGGCATGAACGACCCTCACGCGGAAGTTCGAGTCAACGCCTTGAAGCTTTCGGAGGCGCGGCCCGGTTTCTCCGGACCATCGCCGAAACTGTCAGCAGCGCTGGAGAAACTCGTCCAAGATTCGTCGCCGAGAGTCCGCTTTCAACTCGCCCTTACCCTTGGAGAATTATCCGCCGGTACCGAGGGTCAGAGTGATTTAGTGCTCGCCGAGCTAGCCCGCGAAGGTACCAAAGACCGATGGCAATCGCTGGCCATCCAAAGCAGCGTTCGCAATGTAGACGGCCTGTTTTTAAAGACGCTGGCCCGACAAAATCCCGATTGGTTAAGCCAACCGGCGCCGGAACAAGCGAGTTTCCTCAGCAAGATCGCCGCGCAAGCCGGCGCACGCAACAACGATCGTGAACTCGTCGCGAGCGTGCCAATCCTGCTTGGAGGCACGCCCGACCCTAAACGACTTGAGATCGTAGCCGGATTGGCGGAAGGCTTGGTCCGTGCCGGTCAAACTTTGCCTGATCGGCTTGCCCGACCACCGTTTACGTTGATGGATGAATCAGAAGCGTTACGACATTGGGTTGCCCTCGCCCAAAACACTGCGACAAACACAGCAGAAGTTTCGTCCCACCGGCTGGCTGCCATCCGGCTGCTCAGAGAAACCAGATTCGAGCCCGGCGATGCAGTCGAGCTTGGTTTGCTGCAACCGCAGCATCCGGCCGAAATTCAATCGGCAGCAGCGGAGGCTTTGATCAATTCGCGAAGCCAGGAAGTGCTGAAAAAGCTTTTTGCCGGTTGGAATCAGTACTCGTCGAACACTCGCAAGCAAGTGCTGGCCGGGGCTGTGCGGTCGCCAACGGCCACCACGGCGCTGCTCGATGCGCTGGAAGCGGGGAAAGTTTCGGCGACGGAACTCGATTCGGCGGTGCAACAATCCTTGCGCAACGTTCAAAATCCCGAGCTGGCCAGGCGCGTAAGAAAGCTTGTGAAAGCGGATTCCGCCCCCAACCGCGACGAAGTGATCGCAAATTACCAACCCTCGTTGAAAATGGCAGGCGACCCAAAACGCGGCACGACGACTTTCACCAAACTCTGTTTGCCGTGTCATGCGATCCAAGGCAGAGGAAACCATGTTGGCCCTGATCTGTCCGGTGTCGCGAGTCGTCCCAAGGACGCGTTGTTGGTAGATATTCTTGATCCGAGCCAGCAGGTTACGCCGGATTTTATCAGTTACACGGTGACCACAACTCGGGGCGAAACCTTGACGGGATTGATCGCCGCCGAGAGCGCCACTGGCATCACTTTGCGTCGTGCCGGGCAGGCTGACGAAACCGTCCCACGAAACCAGATTACCGGACTGCGCGGTGAGGGCAAATCGCTCATGCCCGACGGATTGGAACAGGGACTCACGCAACAAGACCTGGCCGACCTGCTGAGTTTCCTTCAGCAACCGGACGTCAAATATCTCCCGCCGCAAAACTGAATTTCCCGGCGCTGGGTTTCGGGGCGTGTCGCCTACTTCCCTTTGCTTTCATCGACCACCAAGTAACGGCTGCCACCGCGGCTCCAAACTCGCACGAGCACTTTCTTGGTCTTGACGTGTTTGCTGACTTCCACAGCTTCCTCCGCGTCGCTCACCGGTTTGCGATCAATCTCCTGAATCACATCACCCGGGCGCAAACCAGCTTCGTAGGAGGCAGAATTCTCGTCCACGTTTTTGATCAGTGCACCTTTCAAGGTGCCGGGGATGTTGAATTGACTCCGCGCGGCTGCGTCGATGTCACCGACCTCAACTCCGTTGAGCGCATCGCTCTCGTCCTCGTTGGGTTGATCACGACCGCCGCTCGTGAGCCTTTCCTCCGGCATTTCCTTGAGGGTAACTTTGAAGGTCTTTTCTTTCCCGTCGCGCAATACTTTCACTTCCACTTTCTTCCCCGGCGACATCTGACCAACCATCAGTTGGAGATTTCGCCGATCGTGAATCGGTTTTCCATCCAACTCGGTGATGACATCCCCGTCCTTTAGTCCCGCTTCAGCAGCGGCACTTTTTTCCACGACTTCCACAACCAGCGCTCCGCCGGAGTCAGGCACTTTGAATTCTTTGGCGAGGTCCGGCGCCAATTCCTGAAGTTTTACGCCCAGGTAGCCGCGCACCACCTTTCCTCCTTGTATGAGCTGCTCCATCACGCCGCGCACCATGTTGACCGGAATCGCGAACCCAACACCCATGTTGCCGCCGCTGCGACTGACGATGGCGGTGTTGATTCCCACCAACCGCCCCTCCGCATCAACCAGCGCGCCGCCGGAATTTCCCGGATTGATGGCCGCGTCGGTTTGAATGAAATCCTCGTACGCCTCAATCCCCATGCCGCCGCGTTGCGTGGCGCTGACAATGCCCATCGTGACGGTCTGGCCGATCCCGAAGGGATTGCCGATGGCCAGCACCACATCGCCGACTTCGATCTTGTCGCTGTCAGCAAAGGTGACGAATGGCAGGTCCTTTGCGTCGATTTTCAACACCGCGA
>CAZYYS010000138.1:10964-14184 GCA_964651015.1 uncultured Verrucomicrobiota bacterium | reverse complement strand
TCCGGTTCGGAGGGAGGGGTGGCGCCAACACGCCATCCCTACCCCTATCGTTTTGACTGCGGCTTCGCTGCGCCGTGGCTTTCCGTTGCGGGTCTTCTGCGTCGTTCCGGTTCACAGCGGTTTCTCCTTCAATCGTTCGACTTCGCGCTTCACTTCCTTGGCGAGCCGGTGGCGGATGAGATACACCTGCCCAATGTTCACCTGAAGCATCCGGGCGACTTCACCGGTCTTCAAGCCCTTCACTGCGCTGAGGTAAAAAATCTGATAGTGTTCGGGGCGCACGCGAAGTTTGACGCGCTCCATGGCGGCGTCCACGAGGTTGCGTTCCCACTCGTCGTCCCAGGCCGAGTCCTGTTGGGCGTCCGCGACGGCATCAGAAATTCGTTCGACCGTTGGCGTCCGCCGCGAGTCGGCGTCGCCCGCCGGCGTCTGCTGGAAGGCCGGCTGCCGACGCCGAAGCTGATCCATGATCCGCAGCCGGGTCACGCGCATGAGCCAGCCCTTGAAGGAGCAACGCGCCGGGTCATAGACAAATTCCGGCATCTTTTTGGCCACAGAGAGAATCGTTTCTTGAACCACGTCCTCGGCCTCCTGGTCACTGAGGCCGGACTTGATGGCGACGCCGTAGATGAATTTCCAGTAGGTGTTGAAAAATTCACGCCAGCTCGCCTGATCCTCCCAATCGCGCAGCCGGTCGAGCAGACTGGCGCGGGTAGGCAGCAACTCCTCCCGGCTCGGTGAGCGATCGAGATGTGACGACATGGCAATAAGAAGATCGTGCGAGTTTCCGGGAATCTTTCAAGAATGTTCGGAAATGCAGGGAGGGTCAATTCAAGCGAAACCGTTTGAGGCGCTTTCCACGGCGCGCACATTTCCATCTGCGTAAACTTTTCTTCCCGATGCGACGGTGTTCGGCTAGAATGCGCGCGGATGAAAAGTCCGGCTATCAACTGCAACGCTGATTTTTTCGAGCCAGACTTCTTCCTGCACATACTTGTCCATTTCCCGGCCGGCAATTGGCTTACAATCACAACATGTGGCAAACAGACCCATAAGCTATGAAAAACTACCAACCAGCGGATATTCGGAACTTCGCCATCGTCGGTCACGCTTCATCGGGCAAGACGATGCTCAGTGAAGCAATGCTTGCTTGTAGCGGCGCGATTCAACGCATGGGCCGTATCGCGGATGGATCAACGGTGTCGGATTACCACGTCAGCGAGCGGAATCGCAAGATCTCGGTTTCGGCGTCGCTGTTGCACACGGAGTGGATGGGCAAAAAGTTCAATATCATCGACACGCCGGGTTATCTCGATTTCATCAGCGAGGGACTGGGCGCGCTACGCGTCGGCGATTTTGCGCTGGTGGTCATTCATGCCAATCACGGTGTTGGCGTCGGCACGGACCGGGTTTGGGAATACGCAACGGGTTACGGCATTCCGAAAATGATTGTCGTCAACGCCGTGGACAAGGAGAACGTGAACTTTGACGCCACGGTCCGTCAGGCGCAGGAACACTTTGGCCGACACGTTTTTCCTTTGAACGTGCCGGTGAATCCCGGTCCGGGTTTCAACTGCGTGCTGGACGTGTTGCGCAACGAACTGGTGACCTACGCGCCTGGCGGCAATGGCAAGTATGAAGAAAAGCCCGCCACCGGCGAATGGGAGGCGAAGGTCAAGGAACTGCACCGCGAACTCATCGAGCACATCGCGGAGTCGGATGACGAATTGATGAACAAGTTTTTTGAACAAGGCAGCCTGGCCGAGGAGGAATTTCGCGCCGGGATTCACGCGGCGGTGCAGAAAGAGTTGTTCATTCCCTTATTTTGCACATCCGCGGAAACCAATGTGGGGGTCGCGCGGCTGATGGATTTCATCGCCAAGTACGGTTCGTCGCCGGTGGATCGACGCAAAGTGAAAGCACTCGACGCGAACGGCGCCGATGTCGAAGTGGCGTTGGACGATGCCGCGCCAGTACTTTACGTGTTCAAGACCATGTCCGAAGCACATTTCGGGGAGCTGTCGTTCTTTCGAATCTACGCCGGGTCAGTGTCCACGGGCATGGATTTGTTCAACAGCGACCGCAAGATCAGCGAACGCATGGGGCAGATTTATGTGCTTAACGGTCAGACACGCGAGGCGGCCCAGACCCTCGGGCCGGGGGACATCGGCGCCGTCGTCAAGCTCAAGGATACGCACACCGGCAACACGCTCAGCAGCGCCAAGCGGGCCGTGACGCTGCCGAAGGTCGTCTATCCAAGACCCAACATCCACGCGGCGCTCAAGGGTAGCGTGAAGGGTGAGGAGGATAAGATTGCCTCCGGCCTCGCGGCACTGCACGAGGAAGACCCGACTTTTCTGTACTTTGTGGACAGTGAAATCCACCAAACCATCATCTCCGCCCAAGGCGAACTGCATCTTGAGGTCGTGGCCGAGCGGCTCCGCCGCCGCCATAATGTCCACGTCGAACTGATTGAGCCACGCGTCCGGTATCGCGAAACCATCAAAGGCCGGGCCGACTCGAAATACCGTCACAAGAAACAGACCGGCGGCGCCGGGCAATTTGCCGAGGTCTGGATGCGCATCGAACCAAGGTCGCGTGACTCCGGTGTCGAGTTCACGCAATCACTCACGGGGCAGAACGTGGACCGCGTATTTGTGCCGTCAGTTGAGCGAGGCGTGCAGAATGCCTGCACGGAGGGGATTCTGGCCGGTTACCGTGTAGTGGATGTAAAAATCGATTTCTACGACGGCAAGATGCACCCGGTGGATTCCAAGGACATTGCGTTTCAGATCGCCGGTTACTTTGCATTCAAGGAAGCGTTCATGAACGCACGCCCCTGTCTGTTGGAGCCGATTGACACGGTCGAGATTCGCGCCCCGGAGGATTGCATGGGCAAGGTGATGGGCGACTTGTCGAGCCGGCGTGGCAAGATTCTCGGCATCGATACCAATGGCAGTTTCCAGGTGATCAAAGCACAGGTTCCAGCGAAAGAACTTTACCGCTACTCCAGCAACCTCCGTTCATTGACCGGCGGCAGAGGTGTCCACGCCGAGGAGTTCAGTCACTACGAAGAGATGCCGCGTGAATCGGAACAGAAAGTGATCGAAGAGGCCAAGAAGCGGAAAGCCGAACTGGCAGCGCAATAAGGCAAATGTTCGGGTGAAGTTTAGCGGGGGCTGCGGCAAACAAACAAGACTCTCCGCTCCACCGGCCCGCC
>CAZYYS010000138.1:0-10864 GCA_964651015.1 uncultured Verrucomicrobiota bacterium | reverse complement strand
TTCAGTGTGCGGCGTGAAGGACGGCACCGTAGAGTGCGTCCTTGAGTCTGGCGCGCTTGAATTTGAGTTCATCGATCTCCTGATCGGTGGCGAAGTCCACCTCCTCTTCGATGCGATAGACCGCGTCGTCCACTTGGTGGTACTCCTCATACATCTTACGGAACTGCTCGTCGCCCGCCCGAAGTCTGCGAATCGTTTCACGATGCTCCGGGAATTCCTTCAGGATTGGATGGTGTAAGTCCTGGTGTAGGTCCATATGCCAACTGGATGTTAAGTGTTACACTAGCTTTGAGCTTCAAGATGAGATTAGGAGAGAGATTGTTTCTGTCAAGCCGCGTTAGGAGGATAGTGGCGCTGGCCAATCGTCATTCCACAGGCTGCTTGCAGGGGACAATGAGTATCTTAACGCTTTTCAACCGCCCGCCCGCAGCGTAACTTCCCCGCCACTCTGAGCATCATGCCCAGTGTCTTTATCAAAACTTACGGTTGCCAGATGAACGAGCGCGATTCGGAAGCGGTTGCGGCTCAACTCGTCGCCAAAGGTTATGCGCTGTCGCCGTCGGAAGCCACGGCGGATGTCATTTTGCTGAACACGTGCAGTGTGCGGGACGCTGCCGAACAGAAGGCCATCGGCAAGATGCAGAACCTCGCTGCGATGGTTCGCCGGGAGCGTCCCCAGGTCGTGCTCGGTTTCATGGGTTGCATGGCGCAGAGTCGCGGGCAGCAACTCATTGACAAACTTCCGGACGTTGACCTCGTGGTCGGCACCCAAAAATTTCACCGCACTGCGGATCATCTCAACGACATTTTTGCGGGCCGCCGCGACAAAGTTGTGGATGTTGCGGAAGAGGAGGGAAGCGAGGCGGCCATTCGCGAGCACGTGCTTTACGGAGCGAACGGAAAAAATGGCAACGGTTCGAAGCCCCCATTACAGGTCACGGCTTTCGTCAGCATCATGCAAGGCTGCAATCAGTATTGCACATTCTGCATCGTGCCTTACACGCGGGGCGAGGAGCGCAGCCGGACCATTCCTGACATCATTGCTGAATGCCGTGAACTGATCGCGCGCGGAGTGAAGGAGATCACGTTGCTCGGACAGATTGTGACGAGTTATGGGAAACGGGCACCGGGCAGGGCGGGAGGTCCTCTGCGCGCCGATCCTCAAATTGCTGACAACGGCGCGCACGGAGTGGCGCGTTCTACCCGTAGGAACAAGTCCCCCTTCGTCCAACTCCTCGAAGCCGTGCATGAGATTGAAGGACTGGAACGCCTTCGTTTCACGTCGCCGCACCCGAAGGGTTATGGAGATGATCTGGTCGAGGCCTATGGGCGTTTACCAAAGCTCGTGGAGAGCGCGCACCTGCCGGTCCAAAGCGGCAGCGACCGCGTTTTGAAGCGGATGCACCGCGGCTATACCCGTCAGCGTTATTTCGGGATCATCGAAAAACTGCGGCGCGTTCAGCCGCGCGTGGGGATTACCACCGACATCATCGTCGGTTTCCCCGGTGAAACCGAGGCCGATTTTGAGGAAACGCTATCGCTCGCGCGCGAGGTGGAGTTCGACAATGCCTATATTTTCAAATATTCGCCGCGCAAAGACACCCCGGCGGCGACAATGTCCGATCAAGTGCCGCAGGAAGTAAAAGAGGAACGCAATGCGCGCCTATTGAAGCTGGTCAATGAAATCGGCGCGCGGAAGTACCAACGACACGTTGGTGAGTGCGTGCAAATTCTGGTCGAGGGTCCGAGCAAGAAGAATCCTGCCCGCATGATGGGCCGTTCGCGTTGCGGTAAAATTGTCCTGTTTTCCGGAGCGGAGCGCCATCGTGGACAACTGCTGGATGTCAAAATAACTCGCGCCGGTTCATTCACACTGTATGGTGATTCCGCGATCATTAACTTGGACTGAATTCATATGCATCTTACGGTTTCTACATTGGCGGTGATCATGGGGCTCGCCCTCGCTTTGCCGCAGATTTATGGTCTGATGAAGCCCGCCGCGTTCGCAACTGCCGTGCGCACGTTTCCCCGGTCCCTGCCGTGGGGTTACGCGCTCATGTTGATTGGCACGCTTTGGTTCGTCTGGAACGTGAAACAGGAGAACAATTCAGACTTCGCCACCTACAAGCCGATGATGCTGATTGGCTTTGCCGTCGTCGGCGTGGCTGTCTGTATTTTTGTCACGGATTTTCTGGCTGTGCGCGGCCTGGCCATTGTATTCATGTTGCTGGGCAAATTGATGGTGGACACCGTTCGTTGGGCAGACACCGACTGGCGCTGGGTCATCAGCGGATGGGCTTACGTGCTGGTGGTTGCGGGCATCTGGTTCACGGTTTCACCGTGGCGCTTGCGCGATCTGCTGAATTGGGGCACAGCAAATGAAAAGCGAACACGCATTGGCAGTGCGGTTCGCCTGGCATTCGGCCTATTCGTCGCAATTCTCGGCTTGACGGTGTTTCGATAGAAGCGACCGGCTGGTCAAAGCTCCTCTTAGACCTCAATGTTTCAGGAAGCTTACTTGAACTTCAACTTTGAAAATTCGCCTGCCAATTCACCGTCGGACAACTTACCGGGTTTTGCAGTGAATGAATCATTGGCGCGACTCGCGGCATAGGCCGCGTGCAACGAGGCGGTCGAAAAGCCATTCCCCGTGTTATGGACCAGTAGAGGATTCGGCGCGGCCAACATTGCGGCCCCCTCAAACGCGCCGAGGTTGCGAATACCGGGGAAAAACAGGTCTTGGGCAAGCAGTGCTTCGTCGTTGGAAACATCGAGCGTGTCGCAATCGGCCACGACGGCGTCCGCAGCCGGTGCCGCAAGCAACGCCCACAGCCCGGCGCGACCTGTGCCACCAAGAATGACGTGACGAGCTTTGGTTCTCGCGAAAGCGCAGGCGGTTATCAAGTCCTGCACTCGTTCCTGTGCATCGGTTCGATTGTAGGTCGTGAAGTATTTTTCTCCATATTTGCGTTTCTTGGACGACTCCGGATCAGCCATTTCGCCCGTCAGAAAAAGGTCTGGTAGCAACACAGAAAAGCCGCGATCGATCAGTTCCTTGGCCAATCCAGCCGGCGCCCCGTTCGTGCCCAAATACGCGGGCTTGCCCCCCGGATTTGAAAGTACAATCACGGTCGAATGTGGCGCTTTCTTTGGCACGAACAATATGGCGGGGATGCGATCTCCCTTGCCTTCTCGCCCAAATGCATATCGGGTGGAGATGAAACTGTCAGATTGATCGGCTGCGCCCGTTTCAACCGCCAAGTCACGCGGGCCGGGCAATTCCGCGGCGAGCGAATGTTTCCAGAGGGGCTGCAACACTTTCTTAAAACTTGCCAGCGATTTTTTGTTTGTCGGTTTGAGTGCCTGCCACTGCGCCTGATGAAGCTTGATCAGCGATTCGATCAGTTGCGATTCCGACAACGCACCGGCAGGCAATTTGCCGTCCGGCCAAACTCGCAAATCCTGGTCTGGTTCCTTTTTGTAGGCGAGTTCCTTGACCGGCTTTGGATCGTTGGGATGCAGTAACCGTTGGTTAAACCAGGTATAGACGGCCTCGCGACTGGTTTGATTGTAGTTATGGCCAAAGTCGTAACGCACGTACCGCAACTTGTGCGGCGACTTGAACAACCGGTAAACGCTTTCGATTGCAGGACCTTCCACCGTCAACGTGTCCTTGGTCCAGTCACCCGTGGCCGCCACCAATATTTGTGGACGCGGTGCCGGCACCGCGGCAATTTCCATGTTGGAATAATCAACGCGCAGACCGGGCGCATTCTCGCAAAGGCATCCACCCTGCATGGTGTGCGACACCATGACGATTGGCGCTTGAACGGCCAACCGATTTTCGACGGCGCCAAGCATGAACGTTTGCGTGCCACCGCCCGACTCACCCGTGCAGGCAAGCCGCGTCCGGTCCGTGTCCGGCAATGATTCAAGAAAATCAAGCGAGCGGATGCTGTTCCAGGTTTGCAATCCCATCAGGCTGATATTCCAGAGTTGATTCGTCAGGCCGGCAGCAAACTTGTGGTTGACCTGAATCGTGTCGTTGTAGCCGACCATGTCGTAGGAGAAGGCGATCATTCCCTGCCGGGCGAAGTTGATGCAACGGGCGGCGATGCTGCCATCCTTTGTGTCGGCCATGCGGCCATTCGCCCAGTGGCCGTGCGGATTGAGGATCGCGGGAAATGGCCCGTTGCCTTTGCCCAGCGGACGATACAGGTTTCCCGCCAGATAAACCCCCGGATAGGTTTCAAAATAAACTTTTTCGATACTGTAACCGTCGCGTTCGATGCGGCCAAAAATCTTCGCGTTCAATGGTG
Organism: uncultured Verrucomicrobiota bacterium; assembly: GCA_964651015.1. Classification (GTDB taxonomy): domain Bacteria; phylum Verrucomicrobiota; class Verrucomicrobiia; order Limisphaerales; family PALSA-1396; genus CAZYYS01. Next base: position 6,545 of record CAZYYS010000138.1, on the reverse strand, counting down.
TCTTCTGGGGCATCGGCCAGAGGCCGCAACTGACCAGAATCTGCTCGCGAATTTCCTCGGCGTACGCACGCCACTCTTTTTTTGACGCGATGTCGGGAAATGTGCGCGGGGTGTTCAGGTCGTTGACCGCGACGGCACGCTTGTCCTGGGCAGGTAATCCAGCCGCGCTGGCACTGAAGGTTGTGTTGGACCACCAAGCCAGACAAACAACCGCGAAAAAGAAACCGGGCTTCATGCGGATAATCAATAGCCAATCTTTGCCGGTTAATGAAGCAATAATTTTGAATCCGAAAGCTGAGTTGAAAAGAGTCGTCCTGTTTCTGAGGGCTGAAATGGGTTCGAGTCAAACCACTGCGACAGAAAGGAACAGAACGAGGCAGCCCTTTGTAACTCCGCTTTTGGGCAAAGCCAAAGTCAAATGACCCAAACGCCCCGCGCGGTCACGCCCTTTGGTGGTGGAACAATTTTTTATCAAGCCTCCGGCGTGACTCCCAGCACGATGTCAAACCGTGCGGCCAATTCGCCAGTTCGCGAGTGCTTCAGCGGAGCGAAATCCACGCTGACCAGTTCGCGAGTTTTGGCATCGCCAAGGTTCTTCCAAATGCCGTCCCGCTCATTTTGCGGATGGCCTCTGATGTAACATTGCGTGGTCAGCAACTCTTTTCCGCTCCGTTTCACCTTGTAATGAATATGCGGTGTGCGGCCCGGATAAGAGACGGGTTTGATGGTCCGGAACACGTATTCGCCCGTCGAACCGGTGAGGAAGCGCCCGAAGCCCTGAAAGTTTTTTTCCCGCGCGGCGTGAGTGTCCCTGGTATGGAGATAAACGCCGTTGCTATCGCATTGCCAGATTTCTACGAGCGCGTTTCGCACCGGCTCGCCGCGGGCGTCGAGGATGCGGCCACTGACCCAGGTAACTTCGCCCACCGCGGGAGTAATGGCGTTGTTGACGACGAGCAGGTCATTGTCCGTGTCCAGCGGCAGATGGTCCGGATAAAAGGGACCTTCCGTCTGAGGCGGCGTGCGCGCGAGCTCTTCGGCAAAGAGTCCGGGCGCGGTGAATAGAGCAGCGCTGAAACTTAAGTTGCGGAGAAATCCCCGGCGATTATGGAAGAGAATCTGGTTATTCATACTTATGCGCATTTAAACTGGGTCTTGGTTTGCGATCTTTGAAAGACTTCAAGTCGGGTAAACATCAACTGAATTTACCCGACATTGAGAAACTCGAGTTCACGGCAATTTGTTCTTTGCGCCCTCCGGCACTTCCACCTTCGTCGAGCCGACGTCTTTGATTTCAACTGTGCTCGTGCGGTCAACGTCGGTTTCGCTCCCGTCGCGGTTAACCTTGCCTTGCAACCTGAATTCATACTTTGAGAGCACGCCATCTTTGAGCCAAAACTTCACCGAACCTTTCGCGCCGCTGACGGCGGGTGCGTTGCCGCCCGGACGTCCGAAAGTGAAGAGCTCTTTGGCGCCCTCCTCGGTCAATTCACCGGCATAGGCATCGTCCGTTTTTTTGAGTTCCTTGGCTTTGGAGGCGAGGTCTTCGGCTTGCGCCGCCGGCACTTTGTAGTTTTGCAACATGCGGGCAAAGAATCGACCCGCGTTGCCCTGGCCTTCGTCGGCTGCTTCCGAAAGCGACTTCCAGCCGTCCTGAGTTTTGACAGCGCCCTTGCCGCCTTTCAGTACCGCCTCAATGGTATTGTCGCCGCGCGTGATGGCGAGAACGGTGAATCCATCCTTCTCGGTCTTGCCTTCGGTAGGGCCGGGCCGTCCGCGCCCGCCGCCACCACCGGTTGATTCGACCGTTGTCTTCCAGCTATAGTTGCTCTTGTCCGCAAGCTGTTTTGCGGCGCTCTTGACGTCATCCTTGGAGTCCGCTGCGATGAGCGATCCCGCCACCAAGGCCACTGTACCGAACAGAATATTTGTCTTCATGGAAACCTTTGGTTTGTGTTTGTTTATTTCGTATCGATTACCGGGTGGACCATACCGTTGACGACGAATCACCCGAACTGGTTGCTTCTCCGCAGTGTGCAATACGGGTACTCCTGACCCCACGGGGACAAAAGGGCAAGCTCGAAATTCCGTCGCCAGTCAAGTTTCCCGGCACTGCCCCCTAAATCGCGTCGTCATTCAAATTGCGCAACCGGGCCAATTCTGTTAGAAACCCTTGAACCATGGACGACTCGCAAGACAATTCCTTTGCGACCGAAATTGGGAGACTTCCGGGAGAAAAGTCCGGCGTCTTTGCTACCACTCATTGGAGCGTGGTTCTTGGTGCGGGACAGGGTGATCTCGCGGCTGCAGCCGTCGCCTTGGAGCGTCTCTGCCGCACCTACTGGTATCCGATCTACGCCTTCGTCCGGCGGCGCGGCTCGGATCCGCACGAAGCCGAGGATTTCACACAGGCATTTTTCGCGTTCCTGCTCGAAAAGGAATCGCTGAAAAAGGTGGACCGCCGGAAAGGAAAGTTCCGTACGTTCCTGCTGGCCGCTTTGACAAACTTTCTCGCCAATGAATCGGACAAAGCGCAAACGCTGAAACGCGGTGGCCAGCGCCAGATCATCTCGCTCGACGAAACTGTTGCCGAAGAGCTTTATCGCCATGAAACCATCGAGTCGGTCACCCCGGAAACTCTCTTTGAGCGGCGTTGGGCCAGGGCGCTGGTCGAACAGGTGCTCGCGAGGCTGAAGTCGGAATATGGCGCGGCAGACAAAGCCTTGCTCTTCGCGAAACTGGAGCCGGCGCTCACCGGCGAAGTCGGCGCCGGTGCATTTGCGCAGTGGGCCGCCGAGTTGGGTATGAGTGAGGGTGCGGTAAAAGTGGCGCTGCATCGGTTGCGCCGCCGCTTTGGCGAGGTGTTGCGCAGCGAAATCGCCCACACCGTTTCCAGCCCGGAGGAAATTGATGATGAAATCCGCCAGCTTTTTGCGGCCATTGCAAGGTAGGGACAGCGCGCTGCGCTGTCCGGTTGTCGCGGCGCGACGACCCTACCATAATCTTGTAACTCCGGCGGCCATCCGCTTTAGAAGTAAGAGACAAGTATCATGACCGAATCACGCAAATGCTCTCGCTGCGGCGTCGTGTTGTCCCCCGACGCGCCCGGTGGCCATTGCCTGCCGTGTTTGCTCCAACTTGGCCTCGCGTCTGATGCGGAAACTGACCCGCTCGGTGTCCCGCCTTCAGGCAGCCTGACGGTGGAATCGGCTGATGCCGGAACTCCGAACGTCCTCGCCGAGAAACCCGGGGACCGTATCGGCCATTACAAGTTGCTCCAGCAAATCGGCGAAGGCGGGTGCGGTGTGGTTTATATGGCCGAGCAGGAAGAACCTGTCCGCCGCCGCGTGGCGCTCAAGATCATCAAGCTCGGCATGGACACGCGGAACGTCATCGCCCGCTTCGAAGCCGAGCGGCAGGCGCTGGCCATGATGGATCATCCGAACATCGCGAAGGTCTTCGATGCAGGCGTCGTCGGCAGTAGCGCCGACTTTCCAGTCGGCGAGCAGACAGGAACAGCGGGCGGCGGGAGGGCCGGTTGGAAAACCGGCGTTACCGGCCGCCCCTACTTCGTTATGGAACTGGTGCGCGGCGTCAAGATCACCACCTACTGCGACCAGCAAAAACTCTCCACGCGCCAGCGCCTCGATCTTTTCATTCAGGTTTGCCAGGCAGTCCAGCACGCGCACCAAAAGGGCATCATCCACCGCGACCTCAAGCCCTCGAACATTCTGGTGACGGAACAAGACGGCGCGCCCGTGCCCAAAATCATTGACTTCGGCATCGCCAAAGCCACGACCGATCAGCGGCTCACGGACAAGACCCTGTTCACTGCGTTCGAGCAATTCATCGGTACGCCCGCCTACATGAGCCCGGAACAAGCCGGCCTGGGCGGGCTGGACATTGACACGCGCAGCGACATCTACAGCCTCGGCGTGGTGCTCTACGAACTGCTCACCGGCAAACCGCCGTTCGATGCGGAAAAACTTGCTCGCTCCGCGCTCGATGAAATCCTGCGCACTATTCGCGAACAAGAACCGCCGCGCCCATCCGCCCGATTGACGACGTTGACCGAGCAAGAACTGACCACCGTCGCGCAAAGGCGACAAACCGAATCCGCCAAACTGCCAAACCTCGTGCGTGGCGACTTGGACTGGATCGTGATGAAGGCGTTGGACAAGGACCGCCGCCGCCGGTACGAAACCGCCAATGGCTTCGCCCGCGACCTCCAACGTTTTCTCGACAACGAAACTGTCGTCGCGCGCCCGCCGAGCAACCTTTATCGGTTCCAGAAAATGGTTCGTCGAAACAAACTTGCCTTCGCAGCCGGAGCCGGGATTGCAGCCGCGTTGGTGGTTGGTCTGGCCGTTGCGCTCTGGCAGTCCGTTGAAAAGACGCGCGAATATAATCGCGCTGTCGCTGCCGAGCAGGAAGCGAAGTCCGCCCGTGCGACCGAAGCGAAGGCACGGCAACAAGCCGACGAAGCCCGCACTCGCGCTGAAGCAAACGAAAAGAAGGCTCAGACCGAAGCTGCCAAGAGCCGGCAAGTTGCCCAGTTCCTAAAAGAAATGCTCAAGGGTGTGGGCCCGTCGGTTGCGCTGGGCCGAGATACGGCCATCGTGCGCGAGATTCTGGATAAGACCGCCGAACGCTTAGGCAAGGAACTCGCGAACCAGCCAGAAGTGGAAATACAGATCCGTCTGACTTTGGCAGAGACGTACCGCGAATTGGGCCTCTATAAACGGAGTGAAGAGATGTCGCGAGAGGCTCTGCGACTTGCCCGGTTACGGCCCAACGAGGAAAACGAGGATGCCGCCGATTCTCTCACGTGGCTTGGAAAATCTTTGATGTCCCAAGGCGACTTGGAAGGAGCAGAGAAGCACTTGCGAGAGGCGTTGACGATGAACCGGAAACTGTTGGGCGAACATTTTGGCGTAGCCGCTTCGCTCGGTGATTTGGGCATTGTGCTCCAGCGCCAGAAAAAGCTGGCTGAGGCCGAGACCCTGCTTGGCGAGGCTCTCACGATGATCAAAAAAGTGATGGGTAGCGAACATCCCCAAGTGGCCAGCACGCTCAACAATCTGGCCCTTGTGTTCGCAGAGGAAGGCAAACTGACCGAAGCCGAAAGCTGCTATCGTGAAGCGCTGGCGATGCACCGCAAGTTGGTGGGTAACGATCATCCCCAAACGGCTACCAAGCTCCTCAATCTGGCCGGTGTGCTCGGAGAGGAAGGTAAATTGATTGAAGCCGAAAGCAGCTATCGTGAGGGGCTGGCAATCCTACGGAGGTTGCTGGGGAACGAACACCCCAATCTCGCCCATTGTTTGAACGAGTTCGGCGCTCTCCTCTACAAACAAGGCAGACTGAGTGAAGCTGAACCGATGTTTCGCGAGGCCGTAGCGATTCAGAGAAAACTACTAGGTACCGAACAGTCCCAAGTACCCAGTTTGCTCAAAGAAGCGGCCACTTCTCTCCATAATCTGGCTGGCGTCGTCTATCGCCAGCACAAACTGGCCGAAACTGAAATCCTGCTTCGCGAATTGGTGGTGATCGAAAGAAAACGGAGCGGAGATGCGTCTGCCGATCTTGTGGACTGCTTAACCAAACTGGGCGAAGTGCTCGTAGGGGAGGATAAACAAACGGATGCCGAAAACACATTCTGTGAGGCGCTGGCAATGCAACGGAAATTGCTAGGCAACGAGAATCCCGAGGTGGCTGCTTCGCTTCACGATCTGGCTGTTGTGCTCGCCAATCAAAACAAACTGGCTGAAGCCCGTTCCTTCGCCGAAGAGGCGGTGGTTCTGTACCGACGGAATCCTGATTGGGACCTTAACAGTCAACGCGACGCCTTCGACGATTTCGGAAACGTGCTGGTGGGGCAGGGAAATTTTGCCGATGCGGAGGCGATCTTCTCCGAACTCCTGGCAATCTTGCGGAAGCGCACGCCGGATCATACGAGCATGAGTGGCGCACTCGGTGGTCTGGCTTTTGCCATGGTTGCTCAGAAGAAGTTTGCAGAGGCTGAGCCCGTAGCACGCGAATGCGTGGAATTCCGCCAAAAGCATTCGTCGAATAGCTGGAGCGCATTCAGTGCCGAGCTCCTCTTGGGCGAAAGCCTGCTGTGTCAAAAGAAATATGCTGATGCTGAACCGGTGCTGCTCTCTGGTTACAATGGCATGGAGCAGCGGAAGGACAAAATTCCATCCGGTTCCGACGGAGAATACCGTCGGCAGCCCCGGTTGAAGAAAGCGCTGCAGCTCCTCGTGCAGCTTTTCGAAGAAACGGGTCGCCCGGGTCAGGCCGCCGAATGGAAACAGAAACTCGCCGAGTTTGAGAAGGCGGAAGTCGGAAAAAAGCCCAGCGGCCCGTAATGGAGCGTCCGCGGCGCAGCCGCAACCAACGGGAGCGCGGACTTCAGTCCGCTTTGCCTCGCAACCGGCGCCAGGGTGAGGTTGACAGCAGAGGATCTACTGTACCAAGCGGAATAAATTCCGCGCTCGTGCGCCTGTGGAGGCGTACACACAACGGGGTGCAAGTCCCCGTCA
>CAZYYS010000137.1:0-14243 GCA_964651015.1 uncultured Verrucomicrobiota bacterium | reverse complement strand
TGAAGTGCTTGTAATGGACCAGCGTCTTGCCGACGAGACCAATTTGAAGAGTGGAATCCGCCATTTCCCAAACTTGACCGCTTTCGAATGGTGGCAGAGTTGCGCGACTTCCAGTGGCGCGGCGCTTTGGCGGCATTTTGCTCATGGCGATGAGTCTGCCAGAACATTCTAATAAAGTAGAGGAAATTCTGCTGACACCCGGATGCCTGCGCCGGGCGGCGGCATCTCGTTGCTCTTGAATCTGGCGACGTACCCGATCACCGGGGCACGGCAATCAAACCGGCCACCAATAGGACGGCCAGAAGCAACCCCAGCTTGCCCAGCGTCACGCCCACTTCGCCGACGCTCAACCCGCCGGTTCTGGCAATGCCGTGAAGCAGTGCGATCATGCCAATGGCCAGGATATCCTTGATGATGAGCACACCAAAGATCAACTGCGCAAACTGTTCCTTGGTTTTGCCGAGCTCGCCGAGCGCCTTGATGATGATGGTAGTCGAAGAAATGGAAAGGATCGCTCCGAGGAAGATGCTGTCCATCGCCAATCTCATAACCGACCCACACACGATGAGCAGGATTTCCAGAAACGCCGCGATGAACGCCGGCATGCCCACCTGCTTGAGCTTGCGCAGGTTGAACTCCAAGCCGAGGGCGAGCATGAACATAATCACTCCCTGTTCCGCAAATGTGCGGATGGTGTGCTCGTCGTGAACGAGCAGAAACGTTGGTGTGTGCGGCCCGATGATGACCCCGACAATGATGTAACCGAGCACCACCAGTTGTTTAAGACGGTGAAAAATGACAGTGACCAATCCGGCCACGATCATCACCATCGCCAGATCCTGTAAAAAAATGCGTCTCCGTGCATATTGGAGTGCCGGCGTGTTCGCCGGCGCTGCGGGTTTTAATGGACAAGCCCGATCAAAGCAAAGCCGGAATCAAGATTCGGGCGTTGTAGAAAAAGAATTTCGACTACGGATAACGTGGGTGGACAGAGATCGCCGCGAAAGAGCACAGAAAGCACAAAGAATTTTCCCTTTGTTCTTTGAGTTCCTTCGTCGCGATGAATGCAGGCAGGTGAGACGCGGTTCGTACGTACGGCCCTAACTTACAAATTCGTCAGCCAGGGGCCGTTTCCCAGAACGCCTGAAGCCGTAATTGACATTCAATCGTAGTGAAAAGCTTTGATAAACGGTTCCAATTGCCGGAGGCATGGGGCCAAGTATTTTTGATAATGTCGCCAGCGTCCAACAGAGCTTTTGAAAATCGGCTTGGCCACGGCATCATCAATGGCGCTGCGCAACAGCTTGGTTTTGGCGTGGTCGTCGAATCGCAGCACCACTGGATCCCACTTCAAGTTCAAGAAATCAAACAAGCGGCGGCTGACGCCCTCGAGATTCGCGACCACATCTTCGTAACGAACTTCCATTTGCGGACTTGGCAGTCGGGACCGGATCGCCCTCGAAATCCCCATGATCCAGGTGTACTGAGAAGCAATTCCCTCGAGACTTAGGTACAGGGCGCTCATTCGGCCCGGCGGCATGGGCAGCATAAAGCAACTCAAGCAGACATCCCGCGGATCGCGGATTGCCACCAGGAACATCGCTTCTGGGAAAATGCGCGCGACGATCGGAATATGCACATCCATCGCAGGATTTTTGTCAATCAGCAGCCGGTTGCCGATGGTCTCGCCGCTGAACAATTCGGCGAAACGAAAATAGTCGGCGCGGGATTGTTGCAACGCGCTGGGGGACACCGACTCCAGGACCTCCACAGTGGATGCGGTTTCAGGAAATCCCCCTTTGAGGATAGGGTAAGCTTCCCCTAGCAGAAGGGAAGTTTCATCAGTCGCAACGGTTTCCGGATGAGCGTCGAGCACGTGCTCCAGCAAAGTCGTCCCGGATCGTGGATGGCCGCAAAGGAGCGCGAAACGCCGGGCGGGCTGCAACTCAGCGCCACCAGCGAGCCATCGTTTAAGCGTGCTTGCGGACACCGATGCCTCCACTTTTTGAATATCGGCGCGCAGTTTCTCAAGCTCGGCCACGTGCTCTGCCGAGGTGGAGTGAAGCCGCGCTTTGGCCTGAAGGAACGCCTCCATGGCTTGATCATAATTGCCCTGACGATCCAGGATGGTCCCCAACTCATACCAGGCCGCGATGGAGGTTTCGCTGACTGCCCTTGGGAGCATCGAACGTAAAAGTGTTTCGCCTGCCTCGAGTTCGCCGGCAGCCCGGTGCAGGCGCGCCCGAACAAGCAGCGCGCGCGGGCAACCTGTTTCCACATTCAGAGCCCGCTCCAGGAAGGCCAGCGCGGCCTCGGGCCGCGATTTACTTTCCTCGAATTCGGCAAGGGCGACCAACACCGATGCGCGCACTTCAGGGATTTCTGCTGCGCGCGTGAAGTAGCGGTTGGCCATGCCAGGCTGGCCGAATCGCTGACAGCGCCGGCCTGCTTCGGCGAGGGTCTCCACTTTGTTCGAGGCGACGATCACGGCTTTTTCAAACCAGCGCTCCGCCTCCTGATAGTTAAATCGCAACCCGTAAGCTTCGCCCAGGTTCAACAGGATTTTTGAGTTGGCCGGTTGCTGTTCGCTGGCACGAGTCAACAACTCAATTGTCTTCTGGTAATCCTGCCGCTTCCAAGCCTCGGCAGCCTCCTGAAAGGGCGTCATGGAATTTGGGTTTCCGTTTTCAAACAGCCTGTGTCTGGAGGTCCGTTATGATTCGTTCGTCGCGAGATCCGAAACCGCAATCGGAGGCGCAAGGGACAATAGCGAAGGCACCCTCACAGGTTCTGCACAACGCAGCAGCCCATATCCGATGCCGGCCAGGCCGGTCATCAAGCCGGGGGATTCAACTGCGAGGGGGTTACCACAAAGCCAACCGTCGCGCTTAATCGTGTCCAAGATACCCGCAGCCAAACGCTCCGCCCTTTTGCCCCAAGACGACTCCGGCCAGACCCGCGCAGCCTTAAGGAGCAGTTCCAAGTTGCCGAGGTCGCCGTGGCACAAGCATTGGTTGTAACCAAATCCGTTTGATATCGTTGTGCGCAAGGCGGTTTCGATTTCTTCATCGAAATGCGGGTCGTGGACGAGTTGGCGGCACAACAAACGGGCCAAGCCGATTCCCGGCGCTCCGTGACACCACGCCACCGGGAACTGCGACGGTTCCGCCGACACTTGCGCGGTGTTTGTTTCGGGAAGGCGCAAGTCGCGCCAGTTTCCCTCTTTGGCGGAGAAGAGACTGCGTTCATAGGCGATCCCACTTAACGCGGCAGCTCGAAAACGGTCGTCGCCAGTCTGCGCAGCCAGTTCCAGGAGCGCCCATGAAATGCCGGCGACCCCGTGTGAAAACCCCGTTAGCGGACCGTGTTTCGCAAAGGCAGGTTCCCAGCCCAAACCCTGAGGCATTTGTTTGGCATGCCCCAGTAAATGATCACCGCACTGCCTCGCGACCTGCAACACGCGAGCAGAGGGGCGGCACCCCTGAAGGCATAGCAACGCAGCGAGGCACCCCGCCGCGCCGGCAATAATATCCAGGTCTTCGTCTTTCCCAATTCGTTCCGGTAACTCCTCCACCAATTCGTGCGCCTTGTCGAGCAGAGCCGGCTCGTCCCACAAAACTCCTAGATGCGTTAACGTATATAAAATGCCTCCCCATCCGACAAATCCACCAATTTGCTTGAAACCTTTTTTGCGTTTGCCGTGGCCGATCCTCCGTCGAACCGTTTCAAGGGCCGCGCGCGCCAAAGCGGTATAGCGTTCCTGCCCGGAAATTGACCCAAGATAACCCAGATAAAGAGCGATGCCGGGGACGCCGTCATAAAAATCTACGCCCAGCGGCACCAGGACCCACTGGTTCTGCCCAACCATATTCAAGCCAATCCAAGCAACTTCCTCTGCCCCATGCAACGCCGTCTCAGCGAGGCGATCGCCGACCGCGCAACTGGCGGCGAGCAATTTCGCCCGGTCAAGAGCAACTCCCGGCTCGGCTAATGGCTGCTTCCGGGAACGCGCAAGTGGCCGAGCAGCCGATGCCAGAGTCGTCAACGACCCGCGCAGGAACCAAAGCTGGCGTCTCAGGTCTTCGGCCCCAAATTGCCTAATGCGCTGGCGTGCGCGTTCCAATCCGCTCTCGTTTAACACGGCGGGGAAACGCCGGTCGACGCTCGCCCAAAGATCCCGCGAGCCGGGCCGCGTCGTGAACAGCGGGACATCGCCTCGCCACAAATCTTCGATCTCAGCCGGAATCAACTGCGCCAGACGCGGGCGGTCCGGTACTTCCTCCCAGAGGCGGTCAAACAGCCGGTCGCGGTCCAGGGCATCGCGCAACACATCTGGATGGGAACCACTGTTCAGTAACTCGACGTAACTGCTGGAATTCCGGAGCACGACCCGCACTTCATCATTGGCGAAGCCGTCAATCAGGCCTCCTCCAGCGAGGAGTTCGCCTCGGTGCTTTTCAAGCAGCAGGTACACCTCGTTGAACCCGGCTTCAATTTCATCCAGATAGTCCACAGGCGTGGCGGTGGCGCCATTGAGCGTCGGACGATGATCGGCAGATCCGACCACCTGCGCCTCACGAGCGAAATGCATTTCATCCGTGCCCTTGCCTTTCCAGCCGGGCGCGTGCATCGGAATTTTCTTTCCGGCCTCAGCCCCCAGGCCGCTCATATCAAAGGCGCCGGACTCGCGGCCACCCCAGGCAGGCACCGGCAGAATGCCGGAGCCAAGCACTGACTCACCGAATGAGTGCTCGGCAATCTCGCCCGCGCGCTCGGGGTCTGGCCCAAGGCCGGACGGGTGAAACAACGCCTCCAAGTCAACGAGAACCGGGTGCTCTCCCACCGCTAAAACATTTTCATGATGAAAATCGGTGGCCGCCAAGGCGTAAAGCAGCGCCACGTATCCGCCCGTCCGTTGGTAAAAGCGCGCCAACTCTTCGCGCGAGGAGCACCCTTGGGGGTTGACATACTCCTCCCAGCCATAATCTCCGCGATCAAGAATTCTCAACTGCCGGAAAGGCGTGGAGAGTCCGCGCTCGTTAAGCCAGCCCAGCAGTTCCTGAAAGTGCCGGTCCACGGCCATGGATTTCGGTTTGTAAACCACTTTGAAGCCCGAGCGGCACTCGAGAATCCAAACCGTCCGCCCGCCTCGATGACGATCGCCCGCGTCACCCTGAATGCGAATCAACGGTCCGGGGTCCTGTGCCGGGCTGAAAGCAGCGCGGATGGCCGACGAGTCTGCGCACCAACGATTCAGAAACTCCATGCTGCACGCTACCCAATCGTCTAAAATGGTGACCACCAGCCGCGCTAGGACGGGATACTCGCGGAACAAATCCAAACGAACCTGTGATTGCTGGATGCGACTGATGAAACTGGCAAAGCGAGCTTGGCTGGTGGCTCCTTGCAAGTGGCCCTGCACGCGGGCCACGTTCAATTCCAGCGCCATCGTTCTGGTGAGCACCGCCAGCAGTCGCTCCGGCAGCAGGCTAAGGCATAATCGCTCCGAATTGTCCAGTGCGACGCGGCAGGTCGGCTGCGAGCTGGCAAGGGACCGAACTGCTTCGCGAAATTGGCCGAGCGCGCGCGCGACCAATGGTTGAATCACTTCGAGAAATAGAAACTCAGGGCGTCCTTTCGATTTCTCGGGGCAACGTTTCGATTCCTCCTCACATGCATCGGAAAGGGCGCGCATTGTCTCGCACGCCCAACCGGGCGGTTCTCCTGATTCACGTAGTACGACGTCCCGATCACCGAGCAGCTCCAAGAGTTCGTGTTCGGTCAATCCTCCTTGGTGAAGCCGTTCTTGGAACAACGAGCCGGAATCGAATGGGGATTGAGCCTTCCATTTGGCCAAGCGCTTCCGGCTTCGCTCATCGAACTCGGACGCCGAGTCGCCCGCCGCTGCGCCGCGATGTAGTCGTGCCCGTTCGGCAAGCGTCAGCGCCTTTTGCCATCGCCACTCGATCATCCCTCGTTCCCTGGCGCGGTCAGGGGAATCGCACTCGGGCTCACTCCCAACTGGCCGCTCCCGCTGAATTCCGTAACCCAGACATCCTCGCCCAGCGAGGTCTGGCCCCAGTACCGATAGCCATGACGTTCAAAAACCCTGCGCGCGCCAGGACGCATGAGCCTCGGGTTCTCGTTGACGTTCAGCATCCCAACTGGTTGCGACACTGGATGCTTGAAGTCTCGAAGGAAATCGCGGGTGGCATCGCACACGTTTATCATCAGATACGGAACCCGGTCACGTTTCCGCAGGAACATGCTGTAGGAGTAAAACCTCTGTCCGTTCTTTAGTCGGACCAAAGCGACCGTGCTAACGCCCGCCAACTCTCCCGAAGGAGCGCGGACCAGAAACACCGCTTCGTGGCTGCTACGTTCAGCATCGGTCCCTTTTAGACCTGCCTGTTCGTTATGCCAGAGCGCGAGGATTTCGGTGCGCTGAGCCTCAGTGGTGCGGAGATACACGTTTTCCAGGAGATAGCCCCTAAAATGGAGATTCACCCCCGTAGCAAGTTGCGGGCTGGTCGTGATCATTCGTAATCCAATACCTTTGATCACGCCGCCGCAGCGCAATCAAGTTTTACGCCGCGGCACACACCGATTAGGTCCTCGATGAGGAATTGCTGCGGGCCAAAGACCCGCTGCCTGTCAAAGCAAGACACTCCTGCTCTACTTACAGTGACCCGGTGAGTTGGTGGTACACTTACCTTGGTTGGTACTGTTTGTAATGAACTTGCACCTGCGTGCCTCAGGTCCAAACAAGCTTTCGTCATCAAGTTGCGGCACGCCGAACTCGATTAGGCCGGATGGGTGAGGGGGTAGTTGCGCCCGTTGTTCAGCAGTAAGGGTATCCCTGTATTCTTCGTCTTTCCACGCTTTGATGATTTCGATGGTAGGCATTTGCTTTTCCTTTCTTGGTTGGTTTATGTGCTCATTCTCAACCCGCCTCGGTGCAAACTCCCGAAGGGCAGACTTTCAGAGGGGGTTGTTCGGTCCTTCTCCTACAAAATCTGACCCTACCTGTCAAGAGTTTCGTGCGACAAAGTTTCGCATCGCGCTAGCCAGTGCGGGCAAGCCTTCGTTCCACAGATGCGACTTTGCTACTCCCGTAATCCATTCGAGGCGCGTGCAGAGAGGATGCTGATCGCTAACTGCTCACTTCAGTTTCAGTTTCTCACCATTGCATTTGGGGGTGACACTAAGTGAAGCTTCCCTTAGCGTCTCCGCTGCGTTTGAATTTGGAATGTTAAAGCTGCCTGTCTGCGAAGAACTCCAGGAGTTTTTGCAAACAACGGCAGATTGAATTTTTATGGACGTGAAGTTACCCAAGCTTGGTGAAGGCGCGGATTCCGGCACCGTGGTGAGCCTCCTGGTCAAGGAAGGTGATCGCGTTGAACTCAACCAGACGATTCTGGAATTGGAGAACGAAAAGGCAGTCGCGCCGATTCCGTCCACAGTTGCCGGCGTCATCACCAAGATTCATGTCAAGGAAGGCGACAAACTGAACGTTGGCCAACGGATCCTCACGGTCGCTGCTGATGGACAGGCCGAGGCCAAGTCTGCGCCGGTTGTGGAAGAGAAAATCCGCGCGGAAGTTGACACGCCGGAAGCTGCGGAGGAAATACCGGCGAAAGCCGAGCGCGTAGAGCAGGGGGGGACTGTCACCAAATCTGGATTGTCCCCGACGGCATCGCCTTCGGTGCGGCACGTTGCGCGCGAACTTGGCATCGACTTGAATCGGGTGCGCGGCAGTGAACGTGGTGGGCGGATCGCAATGGCCGATCTTCGGGCCTACATCCAAAGGTTGCAGGCGCTGGCTTCACAACCCAAGGCGCCAACTCAGACTGCTCAAAAGCCAGCCGCGCCTGCCGTGGATTTTTCCCAATGGGGTGAGGTTTCACGCAAGCCGATGTCGTCGCTTCGCAAAGTCATCAGCCGCCGGATGGCGGAGAATTGGAACACGATTCCGCACGTCACTCAATTCGATGACGCCGACGTCACCGCACTGCTCGAACTCCGGAAGAAATACGCATCGGCTTACGAGCAAAGGGGCGCGCGCCTGACCTTGACCCCGTTCGCCTTGAAAGCAGTCGTGGCGGCTTTGAAAAAACATCCGATCTTCAACGCCAGCATCGACGAAGCCGCCGGGGAAATTGTCTTCAAGAATTATTACCACATCGGCGTTGCCGTCGATACGGAAGCAGGACTGATCGTGCCGGTGATTCGAGATGTCGATAGGAAAAGTCTGCTTGAATTGTCGAAGGAGCTTGAAGCCTTGGCGCAGAAAGCTCGTGAACGAAAAGTTTCGCTCGAAGAATTGAAAGGCGGGACGTTCACGATTTCCAACCAGGGCGGAATCGGTGGCGGTTATTTCACCCCCATTGTCAACAAACCGGAGGTGGCCATTCTTGGGTTGGGGCGTGGTGCTCTGAAACCGGTTGTGAAAAACAAACAAATCGAAGTGCGCATGATGTTGCCGGTCGGTCTCTCGTATGATCACCGCGTGATTGACGGCGGGACCGCGGCACGTTTCACGGTCGAATTGGTTCAGGCGCTGGAGAATTTTGATGAAGGAGACGTGAAGATATGAACGGAGTGGTGGAGTAATGGAGTGCAGGAGTGTTGGGCCGAAGACGTGGCGGTCGTGCGATGTTTTGTGGCTGTGAGGGCTGCACGAGATTTGACTATGACTGAATACAAGAATAAGAACCGTGGCTACCAGCAATTGCGCGTGTGGCAGGATGCAATAGAGTATTACTCAATGACCTGTCCCGTCTTCCGGGCGTTCCCTTATGAGTTAAAGCGTGTCGCCTCGCAGGCAATTGCCTCTGCGGATTCAGTGCATCGAAACATTGCCGAAGGCTACTGTCGGCGCTCGCTCCGCGAGTATCTCCACTTTCTAAATATCGCCTTGGGTTCGCTCGGAGAAACAGTCTCCGGATTGTTCGCGTATCGAAAGGCCCAACAACTGATTGAATCGGATTTCGAACGCTTGAACGCGCTCGCCTACAAACTCGAAAACGGCTTGCTGAAACTCGTGGAAAGTCTGGAACGAAAGCAGATAGACGGCGACTGGATCGACCATCTGATCATCAAAGAAAGCAACGTCACCTACGGCTAAGAATCACTACTCCACTACTCCTCCACTCCATTCATCCAATCCCCTTATGGAACCAATCAAAACAGATGTCGTGATTGTTGGTGCCGGGCCGGGCGGTTATGCCGCTGCGTTTTACGCCGCTGACCTCGGCAAAAAAGTCATTCTCGTCGAGCGCGACAAGCGCCTCGGTGGTGTTTGTTTGAATCGAGGTTGCATCCCGTCGAAGGCGTTGTTGCACGCGACCCATACCATTAGCGCCGCGCAGGAATCGAGTCATCGCGGTATAACGTTCGAGCCACCAAAGATCGATTTGGCCAAACTCCGGACTTGGAAGGAATCCATTTTGCAACTGCTCAGTGGTGGCATCGCGCACCTGGCCAAGCTGCGTGGCGTGGAAGTGAATTACGGACGCGGTTATTTCGAAGACTCCAAGACTCTACGAGTGGAAACTGAGGACGGGCAGAAGTTCATTACTTATGATCAGGCGATCATCGCCACCGGCTCAAAGTCTGCCATGCCCAAGGCATTTGATCTGGGTAATCCGCGAGTTATGACTTCACGGGAGGCGCTGGAGGTTGAGGACATTCCCGAAAACCTTTTGGTCGTCGGCGGCGGTTACATCGGCATGGAACTGGGGACAGTTTATGCCACGCTTGGGAGCAAGGTCGTGATGGTGGAAGCGTTGGATTCGATTCTGATGGGTGCTGATCCTGATCTCGCCCGGCCAGTCATGGCCTATGCCAAAAAGGCGTTCAAAGAAATTCGCGTAAAGGCAAAGGTCTTGAAAATGGCCACCAGCGGCAAGCAGATCAAGGTGGAGTTGGAAGTTGAAGGGCAAAGGAAGGATGAACTCTATGATCGCGTTCTGGTGGCGGTGGGCCGCATTCCGAACTGCGACGACATGGGACTGGAAAACACCAAAGTCACTCGCGACGATAAAGGTTTCATCAAGACCAACGACAAACAGCAAACCACGGACCCGGTCATTTATGCAATCGGCGATGTCGCGGGCGGTGTTTTACTGGCGCACAAAGCGTCCAAAGAGGCGCGCATTGCGGTGGAAGTCATCACGGGCGAGTCAAGTGCGTATGACAGTGCCGTGATTCCCGCCGTGGTGTTCACGGACCCGGAAGTTGCTTGGTGCGGGTTAACTGAAGCGGAGGCGAAGCAAAATGGCATCAAGGTTGAAGTCGTCAAGTTTCCGTGGGCGGCATCCGGGCGGGCTTTGACTTTCGATCGGCCTGACGGGCTGACGAAATTGATCATCGATCCTGAATCTGAGCGCATACTTGGCGTTGGTATCGTGGGGCACGGGGCAGGGGAATTGATCGCGGAAGGTGTGCTCGCGATTGAAATGGGTGCAACGGCAAAGGATATCGCGTTGACGGTGCATCCGCATCCCACGTTGTCCGAGACGTTGATGGAGTGCGCTGAAGTTTTTTACGGTCACCCGACTCACACGTTTGTGCGGAAGAAACAGCGACCACTTGAGGCTGATATTGCTTTCAAAACCGGTTGAAATCTTCTTGTTGAATTCAAATCGGGTCGCGGTAGTATCGAGGATCGCTTGGTTGATTGACCGGCGAATGGTTCGGGGCGTAGCGTAGCTTGGTAGCGCGTCTGAATGGGGTTCAGAAGGTCGTGAGTTCAAATCTCACCGCCCCGACCATTTGAAGTTTGAGCAGCCATGTTACGAAATGCGTCCAGACGGGAAATCAATTATGAAAACAATCTCCTGCCTTAAATTGCCTTTGTCTGTCTTGGCGTTCATGGCGCTATTGGCCGGATGTGCCACGACCAGCTGGGAGTCGGCATCCCACCCACCTGACGGCTTCACGGCGTTGTTTAACGGCAAAGACCTCACGGGCTGGCGCGGCGGCGACACGTTTGATCATCGCAAGTATCTCGCCATGACTGGCGAACAACGCGCCGAACAGGACGCAAAATGGACGGCGGACATGAAAACGCATTGGAGCGTCCAGGGTGATGAACTGGTTAACGATGGTCACGGCAAATACGCCACGACGGTCAAGGACTACGGAGATTTCGAGTTGCTGCTCGAATATAAGACCGTGCCGCTCGCGGACTCCGGTATTTATCTGCGCGGCGTGCCGCAGGTCCAGATTTGGGATTACACCGAAACGGCAAAGTTCAATATTGGCGCGAACAAGGGAAGCGGCGGCCTTTGGAATAACAGCCCCGGCGCGCCCGGCAAAGACCCGCTCGTGCTTGCCGACAAACCCTTTGGGGAATGGAACAAGTTTCGCATCCTCATGGTTGGCTCGCGCGTGAGCGTTTGGCTCAACGACAAGCTCGTGGTGGACCACGCCAACTTGGAAAATTATTACGACCGCAAGTTGCCCATTCCTGCCAAAGGCCCCATCGAACTTCAGACGCACGGCGGTGAGATTCGTTGGCGCAATATCTTTATCCGCGAAATCGGGGCGGACGAAGCGAACAAGATTCTCGCCGCGAAAAGTGAGAACGGTTTCCAGTCCGTGTTCAATGGTCGCGACCTGACTGGCTGGGCGGGGGCCGTGGAAAACTATGAGGTGAAGGACGGCGCGATCGTCTGCCAGCCAAAGAAGGGCGGGACGCTTTACACAAAAGGGGAATATGGCGACTTCCTTGCCCGTCTCGAATTCAAGCTTCCACCCGGCGGCAATAACGGACTGGCCATTCGCTATCCCGGCAAGGGTGACCCCGCTTATGAGGGCATGTGCGAATTACAGGTGCTCGACGATAATTACGAGAAAGCGACGGGCGACAAAATCGATCCTCGTCAGGCTCACGGCTCGGCTTATGGGATGGTTGCCGCGGCGCGCGGTTACCAGCGACCCATAGGTCAATGGAATTTTGAGGAGGTAACCGTGAAAGGGTCGAAGATCAAGGTGGAGTTGAACGGATTCGTCATTCTCGACACCGATCTGGCCAACGTGAAGGAATTCCTGGCGAACCACCCGCATCCGGGCAAGGATCGCACCAGCGGCCATTTTGGCTTTGCCGGCCACAACGATCCCGTCGCCTTCCGCGACATCCGTTTGAAGCCGCTTTAACTGTTCTCCGCGCTTTGGACGGCGGGCGCAGTGGCTTAACGGAAGCCTGTCACGGCACAGCGCGTGCCCGCGTCTGCCTCACAGAAGGCTTTACCCATCCTCATTAGGGGGCTCGTCTAAAAAAACCTGATGCGTCGTCGACGAAAGTAACGCTGAAGCCGAACAGTATTCCGAGCCGATTTTAGATGCTCAGAAGGTTGCTGGCTTCGAGGAGGCCAGTGCGTTAGCTCGGCCAAGTAATCCGTCCGCAGGCGATCAATTCGTTTTGCCATGGGCGCAACATCAATGGCGTGGCCGGGCCAAGTTCTCTCCGGAGGCTGACGAGTCTCTTTTTGTCGCTGTTTGATATAGAGGTAAATCGCGGTGGTCACCGTAAGGAACATTATTGCCACAAAGACAGGCAACAAAATGATCGGGTCTTGCAGATCATCTAATGACAACCAGATCATAGACCCGACAATTGTGCCTGCTACTACTGGCATTATGGCATCAAGGCCGTTCATGCGAGTTTCAGTGGATTTCTATTGACCTACATTTCACTTTGGTCAACGGAAGTCAAGCCGTGACCATCAGTAACGACGACGGCGCTTTCTCCGCCCAAGGCCTTGTCGAAATTTCACAGAACTTCGGCCTGCCGAAATTCTGATTCCTCTAATTCCTCCATTTTCCAGTAGCCTTTCTGGTTTTCGTCTGGTAATTCAGCTTCATGAACAAGCGCCATCAATTTACCCGACGCACTTTCCTGAAAACTTCCATCGCCTCCCTTACGACACTAACCATCGTGCCTCGTCACGTTTTGGGTGGGCCGGGCTTCACGCCGCCGAGCGAAGTGTTGACGCGCGCCGTCATCGGCACCGGCGGCATGGGGATGGGCCACATCAAATCTATCAACACTGCCTGCAAGCTTCTCGCAGTTTGCGATGTGGATCAAAACCATCTAAAAGCAGCGCTGGCTGCGGGCGGCCCGGACGTAAAAGGGTACAAGGATTTCCGCGCGGTGCTTGAACGGAAGGATATCGACATCGTCCATATCCCAACGCCACCTCACTGGCACGCGCTGATGTCAATCGCCGCCGCCAAAGCGGGCAAAGATATTTGGTGCGAAAAGCCCTTGAGCCGGACGATTGCCGAGGGCGAAGCGGTGAAGGTTGCCATCGCCAAGTACAAACGAATTTTCCGGCTCAATACCTGGTTTCGGTTCGAGGGCACATTCTACGGCATGGGGATCCCGGTCAAACCGATCAAGAAAATGGTGCAAGCCGGGCTGCTGGGTTGGCCGCTTAAGGTTACGGTCGGTGGAACGACTGGATTCGATTGGAAGCAGGATCAATGGTGCGGTCGCACGAACCTGATTCCACAGCCGGTGCCGCCGGAATTGGACTACGACTTCTGGCTCGGTCCAGCGCCGGTGAAGCCTTATCATCCGCATCGCGTGCATCAGTCCTTCCGGGGTTATTGGGATTACGACGGTGGTGGGCTTGGTGACATGGGACAGCATTATCTGGATCCAGTTCAGTATATCCTCGGCAAGGATGACGAAAGTCCGATAAAAATCGAAGCCGACACCGGCCCGCAGGACAAGGATGCTGTTCTTCGTTGGCGACGGATTTCGATCAAGTACGCCGACGGTTGTGAAATCATCCTGGATGGGGAGAACAAGGACACCTCGGCCGCATACATCGCCGGCCCGCTCGGGAAACTCACCAAGGATTTTGAGTCAGACATTCCCGATCTCGCGCAGAAGGTGAAGCAACTGCCCGATCCGGAACCGCAAGTCACCGATTTTGTTCAGGCCGTCAAGACGCGAAAGAAGTTTGCGTTAAACGAAGTCAATGGGCATCGCTCTTGCACATTAATCAACCTCGCCAAGATTGCCGTTCAAACAGGTCGCCCGCTTCGCTTTGACCCAAAAACTCAGCGGTTTATCGACGATCCAAAGGCCAACGCCTATATCAAGCAGCCCATGCGATCGCCGTGGAAAATCAAAGTCTAATGCTGGTAAGGCCAGAAAGCGAGGGGAGTTATGTTAATCCATGGGAAATCCCCCGGCTGTGCCGGGGGACTCCCGAAGTTTGACAGCT
>CAZYYS010000136.1:0-14280 GCA_964651015.1 uncultured Verrucomicrobiota bacterium | reverse complement strand
GCTTTTTTCTTAGCTTTAGCTGCCACGAATATCACCCCCGATCAATTTTGTTGGGTTCATCTGAAGTCATTTAGACAGAAATTTTTCAACTGACTAGTTTTATTTTTGAAAAATAAAATCCTCCGATGACCTGCGATTTGTCTTCCATGAAAGTATTCGCGAGACAAATTTCCGATCACGCTCCAAACTTATCAAACATTTTTGCGTGAGCCTGAAGCAGACGCATCAGCGATTTGGCTTCGAACAATCCGAGCGAGCCGACATTCGCGCCGGTTTCGGTGAAGCGATCCAACTTGTCCGAACCGCTCACCGCCGAGTGCAACAACACCGGTTGCGGGTGCCACGAGTGGCCCTTCATCACGCACGGGGTGGAATGATCGCCGGTAATCGCAATCACGTCCGGTTTGTTTCGAAGCAGAATCGGCAAAGCCGCGTCAAACTCCTCGATCGCCCTTTTCTTCGCCACGAAGTTTCCGTCCTCGCCGTACATGTCGGTGTACTTGTAATGGATGAAAAAGAAATCGTACTTGTCATACTCGGCCAGGTAACGTTCAAACTGCGCGGCGATGGTCTGGGGGCCATCGAGTCTGGTCATGCCGACCAATTGCGCCAGCCCTTTATACATCGGATAAACGGCAATGCACGCAGGTTTCAGTTGATATCGTTTCTCAAAGAATGGAATGGCCGGTTGGTGGGCAATGCCTCGCATCAGAAAGCCGTTGGCCGGCCTTTTCTTCGCAATGATCGGCAATGCCAGTTTGTAAAATTCCTTGACCAGTTTGGCAGTCTTTTTGGCTTTCGCAGATTTCTGATTGACCGGCTGCGCAATCGGTATACGCGCTCCTTCCCGATGTGGATCGGCGTCCGTCAACGGTCCTTCCAATCCCTTTCCACGAAACACAACCACGAACCGATGCCCCTTGCCCGCTTTGATGATCACCTGCGCGCCGCCGACCTTTTTGATCTTCTTGGACAACAGATCGCAAAGCTCTTCGCAAACTTTGGTTTCGATCCGGCCCGCCCGGCGATCCGTTACAATGCCCTTCGCATCGAGCGTGCAAAAGTTGGCGCGCGCCGCCACATCGCCCGCTTTGAGTTCGATGCCCAAACCAAGCGCTTCAATCACTCCCCGCCCGACTTGAAATTCCAACGGGTCATAGCCGAACAAGGCAAGGTGGCCGGGACCGCTGCCCGGAGTGATGCCGGGGGCGACCGGAGTCATCCGCCCTTGGGCGGCGTTCTTTGTAAGCAGGTCCAGGTTCGGAGTGAATGCCGCTTCCAATGGCGTCATGTAGCCTTGTTCCTTCGTCGCCAGATCGCCCAGGCCATCCAGGACGACGAGCACAATTTTCGCATCGGTCTTTAATGTCAGTTCGGAATACAACGCATCAAGATTCATAATTGGGTTTGGGTCTGTTGGTAAAGACACTCTCAATCGGACGGCGATATCGGGACCGCCGGAACGCGAGCTGCATATTGCGGAGAAACCGACGGAAGCGTCAACGGGATATTCGCCACGGCGAACGCATTAAGCAGGTTTTGAGATGGTGACTGGACTGGTTGAGCGGAGTCAGCCTGGGCGGCTGAGGGTTAGAGGTTCCCAAAGGCGTTCAATTGTGGTTGAAACTGGGGATGCAAAACGCCTCCACGCCACATTGCAAGAGCACCTGCTGCAACTCCCCGACCCACAGCGGCGGCGGCACGAACTCATTGACGTGCTCATGATTGCCATCACCGCCAGGCTCTGTGGCGCGGAGAATTTCGTTCACATGGCCCAGTTTGGAAAAGCCAAGGAAGCCTGGCGGCGCACCTTCTTTGGTGCTGCCCAACGGCATTTCCAGCCACGACACTTTCCTGCCTCCAATCCCTCCTCGGATTCAGTGCGTAACCCCTGGGGGGAGCGGACTTGTCAGTGCAACAATTTGCACTACTGTGACTTCATCAGAGAAATTATGGCTGATCAAACATTCCAGGCTATGATCGTCAGGGAATCGGACGAGAAAGAATTTGTCCGGGAGATCACCACTCGCAATACCAACGAGCTGCCTCCCGGTAACGTTTTGATCAAGGTCAGTTACTCCTCGCTTAATTACAAGGACGCCCTTTCTGCGTCCGGTCACCGGGGCGTTACCAGAAAATATCCGCACACACCGGGGATTGACGCAGCGGGCGTCGTCGTTGAGAGCAACAGTCCTGGCTTTCATTCGGGCGAACCAGTGATCGTCACTGGGTTCGATCTGGGCATGAACACTCCGGGAGGCTTTGCGGAATTCATCCGCGTCCCGGCATCATGGCCAATCAAGCTGCCGAAGTCATTGACCTTGAAGGATAGCATGATTTACGGCACCGCCGGATTCACCGCTGCGCTTTCGTTGCGCCACCTCGAAGAACACGGATTGTCGCCCGGGGGCGGCCCGGTGCTTGTGACGGGCGCAACCGGCGGCGTCGGTAGCACAGCCGTAGCGATTCTGGCACGAGCCGGCTACCAAGTTGCGGCGGCTACGGGCAAGTCGGAGGCCAGAGATTTTCTGCTGGCGTTGGGCGCTGCCAACGTCATCCGCCGCGACGAAATCACCGATACGACCGGCAAACCATTGTTGAAGGAACAGTGGGCTGGAGTAATCGATACGGTGGGTGGCAATGTGCTGGCGACCTCCCTCAAATCGACTCGTTACGGCGGGAGCGTGGCTTGTTGCGGCTTGGTTGCGTCCCCGGAGCTGCCCGCCACTGTTTATCCCTTCATTCTGCGTGGCGTAAACTTATTGGGAATTGAATCGTCGCAATGTCCACTCGTAACCAGAACTGAGATTTGGAAGAAGCTCGCCGATGAATGGAAGCCGGACCGTCTTCCGACGATTGCATCTGAGTGTTCGTTGGAACAATTGGACGGTAAAATCGACCTGATCCTGCAAGGAAGGTTAAAAGGGCGGGTGGTCGTCGCGATCGGTGGCGGATGAGTGTGGGTGGTGGTTGGAACGAATCGGGGACGGTCATAAAACCGTCCCTGATCAAACAGGCTTCAAGACTTCTTGGTCTGCTCCTTGCGCGGACGCTTGGGCGCTTCCGCTCGCAGCTTGTTCCACTTTTCCAACTGTTCGGTGGTCAAAAGAGGTTTGACCTTTGCATCGGTCGCTTCTTGGATGGCCTTCAACTTGGCCGTCCTATCCTCACGGGAAAGGCTCGTGTCCTGGCGCAAAGCCCTGAGCTTTTGAGTTTCGTCATCGAAAATGGGTTTGAGCTTTTCCTTCTGGTCGGCGGTCAACTGAAGTTGTTCCGCGATATTTTGCAGCCGATTTTGAGCAGCGCCGGCTCTCCTAGCATTGGATCGTGCGGATTTGGCACCGGTGGTTTCTGCTTGTGCCAGTGGCCCAAAAGCCACCAGGCCGCCGAGGGCAATTAAGGCCAGGAACTTTGACTTGTGTGTTTTCATTTGATTTTGCGAATTCTTATATTTTTAGTCGTTGGCTCGGCTCATTCCGAGCCGGCCGAATGGTTCTCATTCATTTGAACAGACGCCATCCGAGGAGATTGGTTACACGGCTTTGCATGGGGACGCGATCCGAATCACTGTCGTTTTGAATCATCCTTCATGTAGCGATGCACAAGAAAGTAGTAAAGAATACCCAGGACCAACAGCACGCCACCGCCCCAAAGACCGATGCGATGAACCTCACCCGCCATCAGTTTCTCGTCCTGTCCAGCCTTGACGCCAATCCAGCAAAGGATGGCGCACCAGAACGCCGAGCCGATGAGCGTGTACAGCGAGTAAAGCTTGAAATCCATCTTCACTATGCCGGCGGGAATGCCAATCAAATGGCGCACTACCGGCAGAAAACGCGAAACAAAAATGCCCCACGAACCAAAACGCTCCGCCCAGCGCTCGGCGCCGTGGACTTTTTCAGGTGAAATGAAGAAATATTTTCCGTAACGCAAAACCAACGGACGTCCCGCGAGTCGTGACGCCCAGTACATCACCGTGGCTCCCACCCACGAACCGATGGCGCCGGCAATCGTGATGCCCGTCAGACTCAATTGCACCTTGCCCTCGTTCGCCAGATGCGCAGCGGGTGGAATGACGACTTCACTGGGCAGGGGAACGATGGAGCTTTCAATCGCCATCAATAACGCGATGAGCGGATAGCCGCCGGTGCCCAGCGCGCCCAGATACCAATCGATCAATGCTTTGAACATGTGGGGTGGTTATAGCGGAATGAAAACGTGGCGCAAGCTTGATGGTGAAACCGTCTGAAGGTATCTCACACCACAATAAGCAGGCTGGATTGCTTGTCACCGTTTGGCCAAGCGATGCATGCATCATTGCTTCTTCTGAGAACTCGCATCTCCGTCTTTTAGCCAGTGCTCAAGGCTCTTTGATGTGTCAACAACGAATTGGCAAGATAAGTGTGCTTGGGGCTGTAAAACTAATTTGTTCTAAAATCAACGAGGCCGAACCGCTTCTTTTCTTCGCCGAAATGAAGTAAAGCTGGTAAGGTTGCTGCATGACTGCGGAACAAATCATTGGATTGTCGCTGGCGTTGCTGATCATGTGCGTGGGTCTGGCTGGTAGCATCCTGCCTGGCATTCCGAGCACGCCGCTGGTTCTGGTTGCTGCCGTAGGGCATCGTCTTTACTTTGGCGAAACTGGACCGGGCAACTGGGTGCTTGTCATCCTCGTGGCGTTTACGCTTTTTTCCCTGTTGGTTGATTATCTGGCCAGCATGTACGGTGCGAAAAAGTTGGGCGCCTCCTGGCGCGGCGTCCTCGGCGCGGTCGTGGGCGGGTTGATTGGGATTTTTTTCAACCTGCCGGGGATTCTGCTCGGCCCGTTTGTTGGCGCAGTCGCGTTCGAATTGGCCGGTGGACGAAAATTCAAGGAGGCCGGTCGCGCCGGTCTGGGCGCAACGCTTGGCCTGCTGGGTGGGGCAGTCGCCAAACTTGGCTGTTGCGCCGCGATGATGGGCGTGTTTGCCGTGAACGTGATCCACCGTTGTTTGAACCAGGTCGCAATTTGAAATTGTCCTGTCCGCAAAATCAATTCACACAAGAACCGGATTCAAACCAAAGCAAACCCGTATTGCTTCAAGAATTCATCCGCCGGCGCTTCGATGTGAATCGTCTTTTTTTGAAAGGGATCGGGAAAAATCATTCCGACCGCCCGCAAGGCGAGTCGAACTCGATTGTCCTTCGCCTTCGAACTTTCGTTTGGATTGTAAAGCGGATCGCCCAGCACGGGATGGCCGGCTGCCGCGAGGTGAACACGGATTTGGTGCGTCCGTCCGGTGACGGGTTGCGCTTCCACGAGCGCGGTCTGTTGGCCGGTTTGCAAAACGCGAAAATGAGTTTCAGCCTCCTTGCCGTGACGTTCATCGACCCTCATGTGACCGACTGCTCCCGCCTTGGGCGATAACTTCATGCGACATGTCCAGTGTGATTGCTTGGGAATCCCGTCCACTATGGCCAAGTAGAATTTTTGAACGAGCCGGCTTTCTAACAGTTCACTGTAACTACGCAACGCCCCCGGACTTTTGGCGAGCAACAGCAGGCCGCTGGTGTCGGCGTCAAGTCGATGAACGAACCGAAGGTACTTCAGGCCGCGAGAGCGTGCCCAGTAATCGCCAGCTCTGAGCGAGGATTGCAAGGCCAGTTGCAGGTTGCGCCCTGTCCGGTCCCAGGAATCCGGCGCGAGCAGCCAACCCGCCGGTTTGTCGATGGCGAGAACGGCCCGTCCTTCGAACAGGATCGGGATTACTGTGCCGTCGCCGAACTCGATGTGCTTTGGTTTCGCCACAGGTGGGGGTTCCAGCTTCAGGCTGGGTCGGGAACAAATGCGGAGAACTTATGCCTTACGCAATTGTTCCTGCCCTCGTCCCTCCGTGTGCCAAGACGAAATGGTGGCCGCACTGGATGGGGGAATTCAATCCTAACAAGCATTCTGAGAAGTGTTCTAGCGAGTTTTCTCAATGTGCTCAAGGGGACAAAAACTTGTATCAAAATACCAACGGCTGGGCGGGGGGAGGTTTCTGGCGCAGCCAAAACCGACGGCGGCGTGTTCTTCCTTGGAGTCTCAAGCAACGTTGAAGAGTTGGTCGCCGCTGCGAAGCAGATGCTGTTTACACCTGCACCCCTTGTGCTAGATTTCCGTCGAGCTTCACTGTTTGAATTGAGTTCTGGCTTGCGGCGGTTGAAATTGCGGATTTACGGAGCGGTTTTGGAATTGTCGATTTTCGGGAGCCTTCTCAGCAGAGGCAGGTATTCCCAAATGACCTAAATGTTTTTGGTAACCATCAATCCAGGTCGAAGAATCTGGTCGGTATTCAATTCAACCGCGATCTCCAGTTTGTTGGCGTTGACGGCTTCGTTGACGCACGCCGATACCGGTGCTCCCGATTACGACTTCTTTGAGAAGAATATTCGTCCCATATTGGCGGAGCGTTGTTACAAATGCCACAGTGCCGCAAGCGAAAAACTCAAGGGCGAGTTGCTGCTGGACACAAAGGAGGGTTTGCTCACGGGCGGTGAATCGGGCAAGCCGGCCATAATTCCGGGCGATGCGGAGGGCAGTTTGTTGATCCAGGCGATTCGCTACAAGAACGAGGACCTGCAAATGCCCCCACCGAAGGAAGGCAAGCTGACCGGGGCACAAATCGCCGATTTTGTTGCGTGGGTAAACTCAGGCGCGCCCGATCCACGAACTAGAACATCCGCGGCCCGCGACACTCAACTCCCGCAGAAACCCCACTGGGCATTCCAGCCACTCAGAGTTCCACCCGTTCCCAAAGTGAGACAGCGGGAATGGCCGCAAACGCCGATCGACAATTTCATTTCGTCGAAGCTGGAAGAAAACGGATTGCAACCGTCGCCGCCTGCCGAAAAGGACGCGCTGATTCGCCGCGCCACTTATGATCTTACTGGCTTGCCGCCGACAATGGAAGAGATCAACACGTTCTTGATGGACGGTTCGTCCAGCGCCTTCACCAAGGTGGTGGATCGACTGCTTGCTTCACCTCGGTACGGCGAGCGCTGGGGGCGGCACTGGTTGGATGTGGCGCGTTACTCGGATACAAAAGGCTATGTGTATGATCGCGAGGAAAAACGGTTCGTCCATTCTTACGTTTATCGCGATTGGGTCATCCGCGCGTTCAACGAAGATTTGCCTTACGACCGGTTCCTGCTTCTCCAGATAGCCGCCGACCAAATTGTTCCTGCTGGTGATTCTTCACTCGCCGCCATGGGTTTCCTGACCGTTGGTCGCCGTTTTCTCGGCGTTACTCACGACATCATTGACGACCGCATCGATGTGATCGCGCGTGGTGCGTTGGGGCTGACGGCCGGTTGCGCACGGTGCCATGACCATAAATTCGATCCTATTCCGACGAAAGATTACTACTCACTTTACGGAGTTTTTGCGGGATCAACCGAGAGAACCGTTCCTTTGATGACCTCACTTGAACGAACGGAAGCTTATGTTGCCTACGAAACTGAATTGCAAAAGCGCGTCGCCAAGCTGAACGACACGTTCAAGACCAAGCGCGACGAGTTGACCGACCGTCTGCGCGCCAAAGCAGGTGATTATCTGATCGCCGTCCTCAACGTGGAAAAACTCCCCAATGAGGAATTTTACGAGATCAAAGGGGCCGATGATCTGAATCCGGTGATCGCGCGGCAGTGGCAAGCGTGGCTGTTCCAGACCGGCAAGAGCTTTCATCCCGTCTTTGCGCCATGGCATGCGCTGGCGGCGTTGTCGGAAAAGGATTTTGCCACGCAATCCCCAGCCATCCTCCAACGCTTGACTAACGACGCCTCTCATCCCTTGAACCCACTCGTAGCGAAAGCCTTCGCCGATAATCCATCCGACTCCATGAACGATGTCGCGCGGCTCTATGGCAAATTGTTGGCAGACGTGGACAACAAGTGGCGGGCCGCTATGCAGACGGCTCAAAAACAAAATGCCACCCAGCCCACCAGATTGACTGACGGCGACGAAGAGGCGATCCGTCAGACACTCTACAGCCTTGATTCGCCCGTCAACGTTCCTTCTGGCGCCATTGTCGATACGGAGTGGTTTTTCGATGAACCGACGCGCGTCGAGCTCGCCAAACTCCAAGCCGAGATTGATCGTTGGATCATCACGGCGCCGGGCGCCCCGCCGCATGCAGTTACTTTGGAAGACCGGGCGACGCAACGAAATGCCCGCGTCTTCCTTCGTGGTAATCCGGCGAACAAAGGCGAGGAGGTGCCGCGTCAATTCCTGCAGGTGGCAACCGGCGGTAACCGCGAACCGTTCAAAATCGGCAGTGGACGACTGGAGTTAGCGCGGGCCATCGCCAGCAAGGAAAACCCGCTGACCGCCCGAGTGATGGCCAATCGCATCTGGCTGCAGCATTTCGGCACTGGTCTCGTCCGCACGCCGAGCGACTTCGGAACACGTTGCGAGCCGCCAAACCATCCTGAATTGCTCGACTGGCTGGCTCGACGTTTCATGGACGATGGTTGGTCGGTTAAAAAACTGCATCGCCTGATCATGCTTTCCAGCGTCTATCAACAAAGCAGCGATTCAATCGACGAACCGACGAACGCCGGCCAAAATCCAAGCCAGCCTGCCGCGTCGGCGGTGGCGATTGACCCGGAAAATAAGCTGCTTTGGCGCATGAACCCGCAGCGGTTGGATTTTGAGGCGCTGCGCGACTCACTACTTTCCGCCTCGGGTGAATTGGACCTCACGCTGGGCGGCAAGCCGGTCAATTTGTTTATGCAGCCCATCAGCAAGCGCCGCACCGTGTATGGATTCATTGATCGCCAGTTTCTGCCCGGGGTGTATCGCGTGTTCGACTTCGCCAATCCGGACATGCACAACCCGCAGCGCTACACGACCACCGTGCCGCAGCAGGCTTTGTTCTTCATGAACAATCCGCTCGTTCTGGGAAGCGCGCGGGCCTTGACCGGCCGACCGGATGTGGCTGGCTGCGAGAAACCCGAATCGCGCATCGAGCGGCTTTACGAAATCATTTACCAGCGTAAACCAACAGCCAGACAGGTCGAGGCCGGGTTGCGCTTTCTCGAGTCCGCTGAAACTGAACCGCCGCCCGAACCGGCAAAGCCGGTCGCCTCCACCTGGCAGTACGGTTATGGCGAATACGATGAAGCATCAAAAAGCATCAAGGATTTCCAACCGCTGCCTTACTTCACCGGCGAGGCCTGGCAGGGTGGACCGAATTGGCCCGATCCAAAACTCGGCTGGGTGCAAATCACACGCGAAGGGGGGCACGCAGGCAATGATTTGCAACACGCTGCGATCCGGCGTTGGGTTGCGCCACGCGATGCCGTCGTTTCAATCAGCGGAAAGGTTGCGCACAATCACGAACCTGGCGACGGCGTCCGCGCTTTCGTTATTTCCAGTCGTGCCGGCCCGCTCGGATGTTGGACGCTGCACCACACGAATACCAACGCTGAGATCAAATCGTTGGAAGTGAAACAAGGTGATACCGTGGATTTTGTGGTCGATTTTCGAGCGAACCTTAATTCCGACATGTTCGCCTGGTCACCAGTCATTAAACTGGCCGATTCGATCGACGTCGTCGCCAGTTCGGATTACACAAAGGAATGGAGCGCAAAAAAGGAATTCAGTGGCCCGGCTGATCCCCCGCAACCGCTCACCCCTTGGGAGAAGTACGCCCAGGTCTTGCTGCTGGCGAATGAGTTTTTGTTTGTGGACTAATGCCGGGGTCATGGCTGAACTACGACACGCCAATCGCTGTCGTAGCCGCCTGTCAAACTCCGGCAGGTCGATTGTTTTTCATCCAGGCTCAGCGTTGAGGAAATTGTATGTACAGCAGCCAGTAAATCATCACACCGGTCACAGACACGTACATCCAAATTGGCCAGGTCCAGCGGGCGATTTTTTTGTGCAGTTCGAACTTCTGCCGGACCGCCCGACTCACGGTCACGATCACCAGCGGGACGATGGCGATGGCCCCGACCAGATGTGTGAACAGGATCGTCAGGTAGATGGGCCGGAACCACGCCGGATCAACGAACCTGGTGTGAGCCTCGCCATGAACCCGCTTCATCTGGTAATGATAGTAGAGGTAACAAACCAGGAAAGCGGTCGAAGTCACCAACGCCGCAACCATGCAATTGCGATGCGCCGTCCGGTTGCCCCGTTTGATGAACACAAAGCCGGCGATGAGCAGGCTCGCGCTCAATCCATTTAGGCACGCATTGACGGCGGGCAGATCGGTGAACGTCATGGCTTTATTTTTCGCGAAGCAGTTGTTTGATGCCCGCCGGAATTTTGGCCCGGTCTTCGGGATCTTCCGAATCGTAATAGGCGCGCAGGCGGCCTTGGGAATCCGTCCAGCCGCGGACGCGCCCTTGCCGATCCACCAGAACAAACCAGGTGCTGTGAAGGAAAAGATCGTCGGGAATGTCCCGTTCCTCCGGCTTCTTTTCCACGACCACGAATTTGAAATCGTTTACCGCAAGCTGACGGATTTGCCGTTTATCACCCGTCAAAAACCACCAACGATTCGAATCCGCGCCAAACCGTTCCCCATATCTGGCCAAAACCTTGGGGGTATCGTACTCCGGATCACTGGTGAGGGAGATCAACTTGATTGTTTGATTGGCTGGCAAGGTGGCTTGCAGTTCGGCGAAGTGACGGGTCATCCTCGCACAAGGACCGGGGCAGCGGGTAAAGATAACGTCCGTAACCCAGACCTGCCCACGCAGATCAGCCAGAGAAACGGCCTGGCCTGCTTGATTGGTTAGAACAAAATCAGGGAGTTGCCCAAGCACTGGCATGGGTCTGGTCCTCACGGCTCCGTCTGGAGCAAGTTTTTGCAAGACAAACGCGCCGGCGATCGTCGCTATGATCAAGGTGAGCGCCCCCCAAACCAGCCATTGAACTTTTGGCGACGGATCTTTTGTCATTGTTCGTCGCAGGGTACCAAAGCCAACGCCGGAAGGAAAGCGGGCGTACTGCGGGACAACTGCGACATCCGATATCAAATCGGAAGCGTTGATTTGTACTTTTCAGCCTTGATTATTCGTAGCTGGCAGGCGCCGCGCCCGCACTGGCTTTGGTTTGCATCCACTTTTTGAATTCGTCGGGTTCAACAACGCTGAACCCGCCTTTCATGAAATAGTGGGAGTTGCCGCAAAGCTGGGCACAATTGATCTGGTAATTGCCAACGCGTGTGGGCGTGAACCAGACCGGAATTCTCAGGCCAGGGATGGCATCTTGCGTGACCCGCAACGGTTTTACGGCAAACGAATGGATCACGTCCATCGAAGTGATGTCGGCGATGACAGGGGTGTTGACCGGCACCTTCAAGTTGCTGTCCAAAACCACTACGTCATCCTTGGCGCTCGCGTCATTCTTGTCCACTCCCAAGGGGTTTTCGGCTGAAACCAGACTGATGTCCGACCGGCCAAATTTACCGTCGGCACCAGGATAACGCGCCATCCAGTTGAACTGGCGGGCCGTGATCTGAACCACCGTTGAGTCCTTTTCTGATGGAAATTGATCCACTGCTCTGGCCCAAAGCGGAATGGCAAAGCCGACCAGCAAAACGGCTTCGACAATGACGACGGCCAGTTCAACATAGTTCGAGGCATGGCTCTTGACGCCGATGTAGTCAGCCTTTGGGGTTTTGGTCTTTCGAAAGCGGAACAAAGCGTAAGCGAAGTAAGCCATCCAGCCCACGAACAGCACCACCATCAGCCAATGGACATAGACGATGAATTTGTCCACGTCCGCCCCTTGCTTTGAAGCCAGAATCGGCAGTCCGAGATACGTTTCCAAGTCCAGGTATTTTGTCATTTGAAATGAGTTTCCGATGCTTCAATTGAGCCTTCAGCCACCGGCAGCAACGGTGTGACCGCAGACCTTCTAGCCAGATAAATAAAAAAGGCCGCGATGGCGCCCAATACACAGACCACTACCCCGAGCAAACTGAGAATTCCCATGTTCATGCCCTGAGCCAGTTTTGAATCGGATTGACCAAAACATGTGGCGCACGCAGAAACAGTTTGCGGCAGCAAAGTTATCCCAATTGCCAGACACGGCAGCGAAAATCGAAGGAATTTGCGCCAGTTCATAGGTAGCCGATGTTCTTAAGCTTTTTCAAAAAGTACCTGCCGTAGGCGACCAGCACGATCCCCGCAACGAGTGACGCCACGCCTAACACCAGATCGAGCTTTGCCTGATTGGCGAAATAACTCCTTAACTCCCACCAGCCGAACCCAAACGCCAGCACTGTGGAGACTGTAATAAAAACCAGATGGATCGCCTTGAGAGACATTATTTGACCGGAATTATTGGGTAGTCGTGCGTTGCCCAGATCGTCAAGAACATCAGGCCGACAAAGAAGAAAAACGTGCAGCCCAGCACCAGATAGATCATCTGGCGCTCCGAAATCAGGTGCATGAAATACAAAGCCACCAAAGACGCCTTCACCGTTGCTATGATGAGCGCGAGGATGATGTTCCAGTGATGGCCGAGGTCAACATACGATGCCAGCACGGTCAAGACCGTGCCAATCAACAGGGTTGCCCCTACGATCAGATAGCCACGAACATGTTTGGAAATGTCTTCAGAATGATCGCTCATAAAATCTTAAAGCAGGTATAAGATCGGGAACAGAAAGATCCAGACCAAGTCAACGAAATGCCAGAACAGGCCGGAGACTTCAACCCGATTGGTAAAACGCTCGGGCTCACTGAACCACATCTTGCTGCCCGGGCCAAACAGGAAGGCCATGACAACGGCACCGCCGAGCACGTGCAGGCCGTGCAACGCGGTGAGCGTGAAATAAATCGCAAAGTAGGTGCCGTGGGCAGGCACATAAGCTGACAGCCGTTTGATGTCGGAAACCGGAATCGCTTCGGTTTCATGATGCGCCTTGGCATCGTGTCTGACCATTGCCTGCCTGCCCTCGGAATAATGATGCGGGTCAGCCTGGAAAACGACACGATCCTTGCCCGCCGCTTTGACCTTCTCGAGTGTCAGAAACATCGGATTGCCCTCAATGTGACCGGTCAGGCGTTTGCCATTGGTCAGCCAGACCTCGTAGTGAACAAACTTCTCGCGGTATTCGTAGGTCTTGATTCCCAAAAACATCAACGCGCAGATGATTGTGCAGGCTTGGAAAATCTTGAATCGACCAAAGTTTTTCATCTTCAGCGATGCCCAAGCCATGACGACCGTAACGCTGGAAACGATAAGCACAACGGTGTTGAACGCCCCGATTGGAACATTCAACAAACCCTGTGGCCAAGTACCTTCAAGGGCGCCAACGCGCAGAAGAATGTACGAAGAAAACAGCGCACCGAACAACATGACTTCGGAAGCCAGAAAAAGCCAGATGCCAACCTTGGCATTGTAAAGGCCGGTGTCTTCGCGGGGTTTTACGATGTAAGGAATATCCATGAATGAAATTTTCTAGTCCGGGTTCAAGGTTCGTTCTGCGGCGTAAAGTCCTTGGCCTTACCGGGAACGCTGTATTCGTAAGGGCCACGATGAGCCACCGGAGCTTTGACAAAGTTGCCGTGCGGGGGCGGCGTGGGCGTTTGCCACTCCAGCGTGGTGGCCTCCCAAGGGTTGTCCGAAGTGATTTTTTTGCCCTTCCTCAAGCTCCAGAAGAAGTTAATGATGAACGGTATCTGGGCCAAACCCAAAGCCCAAGCGGCGTGCGAGATGGACACGTTTCGCGCGATCATGTCCGCCGGAATGCCGATGGTTTCGGCGCTATTGGCGTAGGTAACACCGCCATCATACATGCGCCGTCCCAAGCCCGCCATGCCTTGAGCAAACATCGGCAGGAAGACCAGATTCATGAAAATGAGCGACCCCCAGAAATGGATTTTGCCCATCGTTTCGTTCATCATTCGCCCCGTCATTTTTGGAAACCAGTAATAAACGCCGGCGAACAATGCGAAGATTGTCCCGGGCGCCACCACATAATGGAAATGGCCAATGACGTAATACGTATCGTGCAGATGCAGGTCGCTGAAGTTAAAGCCCAAGGGCAGTCCAGTCAGACCGCCGATACCGAACATCGGCAGAAACGCCAGTGCAAAAAGCATCGGAGTGTTGAAACGAATCGAGCCACCCCACAGAGACAAAAACATGCAGGTCAAAATGACGACCGACGGGATGGAAATAATCATCGTCGTAGTCTGAAAAAAGGTGCTGATCTTGGTGCCCATGCCTGTCAGATACATGTGGTGCGCCCAGACGATGAACGACAGAAACCCGAGGATGAGCACCGAATAGACCAG